>DATKCY010000241.1:0-4643 GCA_035512995.1 Thermohalobaculum sp. | reverse complement strand
GCCGTCGAAGAACCACGGCACCCAGCGGTTGAAGCTGATCTTCCATTCCTGTGGCGGGTCGAGCACGCGAGCTCGTCCGTCGAAGGTCTGGACCGGCCCCGCCAGCGTCGCGACGCGGCAGATGATGCGCACCTCGACCGTTCCGTTCGGGTTCAGCGCATAGTCGTGGACGACCCCGGCGCAGTTCTCCTCGAACCGGTTCGGGATGCGCGCGATCTCGTACCAGCGGCCCATGTAGCGGTCGAGCGCGAAGCCCGAGTACGCGCGCATGGGCACGTCCTCGTCGCGGTAGCTCTCGCCCGCCGTGCAGGCGGCGAGGAGCAGGAGGATTGCCGTCAGACCGCCTATCCGCACGTCCCGCACCTCCCGTCGCTCCGCGTGCCCGTCAGGCCGGGAACAGCAGAGCCTCGACGCCGGAGAAGAACAAGGCCTCGGATCGTGCCGGGGGGGCGTCATGCCGCCACCGGCGCCCGCTTCTCGAGCTTCAGCTTCGCGCGCACCTCGTCCGGGCCGATCACGCGGGCGCCCATGGCCTCGACGATGGTGCGGGCGCGCTCGACGAGCTGGGCGTTGGTCGCGAGCACGCCCTTCTCGAGATAGAGGTTGTCCTCGAGCCCGACGCGGACATTGCCGCCGGCGAGGACCGCGGCGGCGGCGTAGGGCATCTCGTGCCGCCCGAGCGCGAAGGCCGAGAACGTCCAGTCCCGGGGGACGTTGTTGACCATCGCCATCAGGGTGTTGAGGTCGTCCGGCGCGCCCCAGGGCACGCCCATGCAGAGCTGGACCAGGACCGGCTCGGGGACCAGGCCCTCGTCGACGAGCTGCCTGGCGAACCACAGGTGGCCGGTGTCGAAGGCCTCGATCTCGATCCGGACGCCGGCCTCCGTCATCAGCCGGGCCATCGCGCGCAGCATGCCGGGCGGGTTCGTCATCACGTAGTCGGCCTCGGCGAAGTTCATCGTGCCGCAGTCGAGCGTGCAGAGCTCGGGCCGGCATGCCGTCACGTGAGCGACCCGCTCCTCGGCCGGGATCATGTCGGTGGAGTCCTTCAGCGGCAGCGGCGCTTCGGCCGGTCCCGTGATCAGGTCGCCGCCCATGCCGGCGGTCAGGTTGATGACCGCGTCGACGTCCGCCTCGCGGATGCGCTCGGTCACCTCGCGATAGAGCTTCACGTCGCGGGCGGGCGCCCCGGTCTCGGGGTCGCGGACATGGCAGTGGACGATCGCGGCGCCGGCGCGGGCGGCCTCGATGGCGCTCTCCGCGATTTCCTTCGGCGAGCGGGGCACGTGCGGGCTGCGGTCCTGGGTGCCGCCCGAGCCGGTGACGGCGCAGGTGATGAAGACCTCGCGGTTCATGGCGAGCGGCATGGGCGGCTCCTGGTCGACCGGGGCGAGCCCCGTGTCGCCTGACGGAAGCCCGGCGGAGGCCGTCCTGTCAACGGGGTGGCGACGCGGGACCGCGCGGGTCTCCTTGCCTTCGCTCCCGCCGCCCTTACCCTTGGCGCGAGAGACAGGGGAGGGCGCATGACCGAGGACCGGCCCGCCGGAGAGGCCGAGTTCTACGCCTTTCTGGAGGCGAACGGCATCGGCTGGCGCCACCACACGCACCCGGCTCTGCACACGGTCGAGGAGAGCCGCGCGCTCCGCGGCCAGCTCCCGGGCGCGCACGTCAAGAACATGTTCATGAAGGACACGAAGGGGCGGATCGTGCTCGCGACCTGCCTCGAGGACCGGCAGATCCGGATCCGCGACCTCGAGCGCGAGATCGGGGCCAGGGGCCTGTCCTTCGGCAAGCCCGAGCTTCTGTGGGAGGTGCTGGGCGTGCGCCCGGGCGCCGTCACGCCCTTCGGCCTGATGAACGACCGCGAGCACCGGGTCGAGGTGGTGCTGGACCGGGCGCTCGAGGGGCAGGCGGTCGTGAACGCGCATCCGCTGCACAACGAGGCGACAACGGCGATCTCGTGGGACGGCCTGATGCGGTTCCTCGCCCTCACCGGCCACGCGCCGCGGCTCGTCGACTTCGACCGGCTCGAGGCGCTCGAGCGCGCGCGGGCAGGGGCTGGCTGCAGGGGCTAGCTGCAGGGAGTAGCAGATTGTGTCCGCGACCGGCGGCGACTAAGTGCAGGCGGGACAGGCGCCTCGGCCGAGGCGGCGGACAGGATTCGAGGAGCGGCAGATGATCGAGCTTGGCACGACCACGACGAAGGCGAGCGGCGGAGACGGCGCGATCGTCGACGTCAACGACCAGACCTTCATGGCGGACGTGATCGAGGCGAGCCAGCAGGTCCCGGTGATCGTCGACTTCTGGGCGCCCTGGTGCGGCCCGTGCAAGCAGCTGACGCCGGTGCTCGAGGAGGCCGTGAAGGGCGCGGGCGGCGCGGTCAGGCTCGCCAAGGTCAACGTCGACCAGAGCCAGATGGTCGCGAGCCAGCTTCGCGTTCAGTCGATCCCGACCGTCTATGCCTTCTACCAGGGCCAGCCGGTCGACGGTTTCCAGGGCGCGGTGCAGGCCTCGGAGGCCAAGGCGTTCGTGCAGCGGCTGATCGACCTCGCCGGCGGCCAGGCCGGGGGCGGCCTCGACGAGGCGCTCGAGCAGGCCGAGGGGATCCTGGAGCAGGGGCAGGCGGCCGACGCCGCCCAGGTCTTCGCGGCGATCGGCCAGGAGGATCCGGCGAACGGCCGCGCGACGGCCGGGCTCGTGCGCGCGCTGCTGGCGATGGGAGAGACGGCGGCCGCAAAGAAGGCGTTGGCCGACGCGCCGGCCGAGGTCGCCGACGACCCGGCCATCGCCGCCGCGCGCGCGGCGATCGAGCTCGCCGACGCCGCCGGCCAGGCGGGCGAGGCGGCGGCGCTCCGCGCCAGGGTCGAGGCGGACCCGGGCGACCACCAGGCACGCTACGACCTCGCGATGGCGCTCCTCGCCGAGCGCGACCACAAGGCGGCGGTCGACGAGCTGCTGGAGCTGTTCCGCCGCGACCGCGAGTGGAACGACGGCGCGGCCAGGACGCAGCTCTTCAAGATCTTCGAGTCGCTCGGGCCGAAGGACCCGGTGGCGCAGGCGGGCAGGCGGCGGCTCTCCTCGATGGTCTTCGCCTGAGGGGCATGATGCGCCGGCGCTTCTCGCCCGCGGACCTGCCGAGGACCCTGCCGGTCTTTCCCCTGCCGGGCGCCGTCCTGCTGCCGCGCGCGCGGCTGCCGCTCAACATCTTCGAGCCGCGCTACCTGGCGATGCTCGACGACACGCTGCGCTCGGACCACCGGCTGATCGGGATGGTGCAGCCGCACGAGGACCGGGGCCAGCCGCCGCGGCTGCACGACGTCGGCTGCGCGGGCCGCGTGACCTCGCTCAGCGAGACCGAGGACGGGCGCTACCTGATCGCGCTGACGGGGATCGCGCGCTTCCGCATCACGGCGGAGGAGGAGGGCTTCACGCCCTACCGCCGCGTCGCCGCCGACTGGTCGGACTTCCACGACGACCTCGGCGGGCAGGAGCTGCTTCCCCGCTTCGACCGCGACGCGTTCCTGACCCTGCTGAACGCCTATTTCGCGAAGACGCAGCTTTCGTCGGACTGGGAGACGCTGCAGGAGGCGGAGCCGGAGATGCTGATCAACTCGCTCGCCATCATGTGCCCGTTCTCGGTCGAGGAGAAGCAGGCGCTCCTCGAGAGCCCCGACCTGGAGGGCAGGCGCGAGACGCTGACCAAGCTCATGCGCTTCGCGGTCGCCTCGGGCGGCGAGGGAGGGCAGGTGCAATGACCGGGGAGCGTCGCGATCCGGCGCAGGTCGGGCGCAAGCTTCTCGAGTCGCTGGTCTGCCCGGCGACCGGCACCCGGCTCGAATGGAACGCCGAGCGCCAGGAGCTCGTCTCCAAGGCCGCGGGCCTCGCCTATCCGGTGCGGAGCGGCATCCCGATCATGCTGGTCGACGAGGCGCGGAAGCTCGATCCCTGAGGGCGGCGTGGCGCTCAGGCGGGATCGCCCTGGGGCAGGGGCTCGACCGCCTGGAAGGCGCGGCCCGCCGCCATCAGGCAGGTGCGGCCGCGGGGGCCGGTCAGCAGGATCGTCCAGCTCCCCCGCTCCGACGCGAAGACCTCGACGAGCCGGTGGTCGTTGGCCAGTCCGAAGGCGCGTTGGGTCTCGCCGTATCGCTGCTCGAGCTGTTCGACGATCCGCTCGCGGGCGGCGCAGCGGACGGGTTCGGCCTCGCTCTCGGCCGTGACGAACGCGGTCGCGGCGACCAGGATGGCAGCAAGGGTCAAGCGTCGCATGATCGGATCCTTTCCCGGCAGGGCCGGATCGGGATCGTCGCGCTTCGTGGAGCGTCGGTGCGCCGGACCGGCCTGCCACTCGTTCGAATGGGAGCCCGGAGCCGCGTGAGCCCGGACCGGTTCAGGCGCGCCGCGCGCGTCCGGGTCCATCCTGCACCGGCACGCTTAACGCGGCGTTAAGCACGATCCGCTGCGACCCGGCTCGGCACCGTCGGCACCCAGACATAGCCGTCGGGGTCGATCAGGTGCGCCTCGCGCACCCCGTGCGGCTTGTCCGCGCTGCCGGCGAGCACGATCCCGCCCGCCGCCTCCGTTGCCGCCTCGGCGGTGTCGGGATCGCGGCCGTAGAGGCGGAGCTCGGCGCCCGCGCCCCGGCC
>DATKCY010000240.1:0-3508 GCA_035512995.1 Thermohalobaculum sp. | reverse complement strand
ATTCCGCGCGCGCGCATTCGCCCTCACCGTCGCCCAGACGAGCCAGCCCAGGATCGCCGCCGTCGCACCATAGGCGGCCGCGACATAGATCGCGTACGGATCGCTCATGCCGTCCGCGCCTCGGCCAGCGCGATCGCCCGCAGCCGTCGCCGGCGCACCTCGGTCCGCGCCCGAACCAGAAGGAGGGCGATGAACAGCAGGTAGAAGGCAGCGATCATCACGTAGAGCGGTGTCCGAAACGCGTCGTCCACGCGCTGCCCCGCCGCCACCGACAGCGACGCGCCCTGGTGCAGCGTCGCCCAGAACATCACCGCATAGCGGGCGAGGAAGGCGAAGACGACGCCGACGAGGCAGAGCACGGCGGAGAGGTCCGCCGCCTTCTCCGGCTCGTCGATCGCGACCCAGAGCGCGATGTAGCCGAGATAGAAGAAGAACATGATCAGCACGGCCGTCAGCCGCGCGTCCCAGACCCACCACGTGCCCCACATCGGCTGTCCCCAGACCGCGCCCGTGATCAGCGCGATCGCGGTGAACGCGGCGCCGATCGGGGCCGCCGCCTTCGCGACGAGAAAGCTGACATGGTGCCGGCGCACGAGGCCGATCAGCGAGGCGGCCGCCATCACCGCATAGGTGTTGATCGCCAGCATCGCGGCCGGCACGTGGATGAACATGATCTTGACCGTCGACCCCTGCTGGTAGTCGTCGGGCACAGCCAGGAGCGACCAGCCGAGACCCAGCGCCATCAGCGCCACGGTCGCGACCCAGACCGGCATCAGGAGGCGCCGCGTCAGCGCCATGAACTCGGCCGGGTTGGCGTATCTCCAGATCGACGGGCGCGCGGTGGTCATTTGGCGTCCTGATAAAGACTGCGGGGCGCGCGCGCAATCGACCCACGCCGATCGGCCGAAGCCAAAACGGCCGACGGCCGGGCCCGGTGTCGGGTCCGGCCGCATGTCAGTCCGGCGCTTTAGCGCACGTTCACCCGCAGCGCCGCGGCGGCCGCGAAGGGTGCCACGGCACCCGCGAGCAGGCTGACGCCCGCCGTCAGCGCCAGCGCCCCGCCCCAGGGCAGGCCCGCTGCGGCGAGATCGACGACCCGGGCGCCGAAGACCAGCGTCGGCACGTAGAGCGGCAGCACCAGGATCGAGAGCAGCAGCCCGCCGCGGCGCACGCCGACCGTGATCGCCGCCCCGATCGCGCCGATCAGCGACAGCGCCGGCGTGCCGACCGCCAGCGCGACCACCAGCGCCGGCAACGCGCCCTCGGGCAGGTTCAGCATCAGTCCCAGCATCGGCGCCGCCAGTGTCATCGGCAGCCCTGTCGTCAGCCAGTGCGCGACGCTCTTCATCAGCACCACCTGCTCGAGCGGCAGCGCCGTCAGCATGAGCTGGTCGAGCGTCCCGTCCTCGTGATCCGCCTGGAACAGCCGGTCGAGCGCGAGGAGCGCCGCGAGCAGAGCCGCGACCCAGAGCACGCCGCCGGCGATCCGGGCGAGCACCGCCGGCTCGCGCCCGACCCCGAGCGGGATCAGGACGACCGCCAGCACGAAGAAGGCGAGCCCCGTCTCCGCGCCGCCGCCGAGCCGGAGCGCGAGGCGCACGTCGCGCGCCATGAGTGCGAGCCCGCCCCTCATCCCCACGCCCCCGCCAGGAACGGGTCCGCCTCCGCGGCCGCCGCCGGCGGGGGCGTCATCTCGAGCACCGCTGCATCGGCAAGGCCGAGGTCGACATGCGTCGCCGCCAGCACCATGCCGCCCCGCGCCCGGTGCTCGGAGCTGAGCGCCGCGACCAGCGCCGTGCCCGCGCGGTCGAGCGAGACGGTGGGCTCGTCGAGCAGCCAGAGCGGGCGCCACGCCAGCATCAGCCGCGCGAGGCCGAGCCGCCGCTTCTGGCCCGCGGAGCACTCGGCGGCCGGGCGCTCGGCGATCGCGGCGATCCCGAAGCGCTCGAGCGCCGCCTCGGCCCGGCGCGGGTCGGCGCCCAGGATCGAGGCCCAGACGCCCAGGTTCTCGCCCACCGTCAGCGCCGGCTTCACCGCATCGAGGTGACCGGCATAGGCGACCCGCTGCTGGAATTCCCCCGGATCGCGCACGAGCGACATCTCGCCGAGCCGCGCATCCCCGCCCGCGACCGGCACCAGCCCCGCAAGCTGCCGGATCAGCGACGACTTGCCGACCCCGTTCGGCCCGCGCAGCTCCGCCGCGCCTCCCGGCGCCAGCGCCAGCGTCACGTCGCGGAAGACGAGCCGGCCGCCCCTCCGG
The DNA here is from genome assembly GCA_035512995.1 of Thermohalobaculum sp. Taxonomy (GTDB): domain Bacteria; phylum Pseudomonadota; class Alphaproteobacteria; order Rhodobacterales; family Rhodobacteraceae; genus Thermohalobaculum. The sequence goes on along the minus strand of DATKCY010000240.1, from coordinate 1,248 downwards.
CAGGCGAGGTCTTCGATCTCCAGCCCCGCCCCGGCCGCCGCGCCCTCCCTCACGCCGGCCCCGCCTCTCCCCTCTCCCGGCGGGAGAGGGGTCGGGAGAGGGCGGGGGTGTAACCGGCGCGCATGCCGGCGGCACTAGCGCGCGCAGGGACTTTCGGGCAAGGCATATCGGCGCAGGCGCGGCCCCGCCGATTGCCTCGCCCGCCGATTTCGGCCATCACGGCAGGCGACAAACCGCCTGGAGTGCTAGTTTCAAGCGCCAGAGCGTCTCGCGCGCTGCCCGAGCGCGCGCGGAGCCCATGTCCACGCGAGAGGGAGCCTGCCCATGTCCGTCAACGTCGGCCACGACAGCAACAAGACGCGCCGCGAGCTGAGCGCGGGCGGCCGCGACTACGCCTACTACTCGATCGCCGCGGCCGAGGAGGCGGGGCTCGGCGACTTCTCGAAGCTGCCGGCGGTGCTCCGCGTGGTGCTCGAGAACATGCTCCGGTTCGAGGACGGCAAGACGGTCACCACCGAAGACATCCGCGCCTTCGCCGAATGGGTCGAGAACGGCGGCAAGAGCCCGCGCGAGATCGCCTACCGCCCGGCCCGCGTGCTGATGCAGGACTTCACGGGCGTGCCCGCCGTCGTCGACCTCGCCGCGATGCGCGACGCCATGAAGACCCTCGGCGGCAATCCGGAGCTCATCAATCCGCTGGTGCCCGTGGACCTCGTCATCGACCACTCGGTCATGGTGGACGAGTTCGGCAACGCGCGCGCCTTCCAAATGAACGTCGATCGCGAGTACGAGCGCAACCTCGAGCGCTACCAGTTCCTGAAATGGGGCCAGAGCGCCTTCGACAACTTCCGCGTCGTGCCGCCGGGCACCGGCATCTGCCACCAGGTGAACCTCGAATACCTCGGCCAGACGGTCTGGTCGGGCGAGGACCAGGACGGCACGCTCCTCGCCTACCCCGACACGCTCGTCGGCACCGACAGCCACACCACCATGATCAACGGCGTCGGCGTGCTCGGCTGGGGCGTCGGGGGCATCGAGGCCGAGGCCGCGATGCTCGGCCAGCCGATCTCGATGCTGATCCCCGAGGTCATCGGCTTCCGCGTCTCCGGCGCGCTCAAGGAGGGGGTCACCGCCACCGACCTCGTGCTCCGCGTGACCGAGATGCTGCGGAGCAAGGGCGTGGTCGGCAAGTTCGTCGAGTTCTACGGCGACGGCCTCGCCAACATGCCCGTCGCCGACCGCGCGACC
>DATKCY010000239.1:0-21250 GCA_035512995.1 Thermohalobaculum sp. | reverse complement strand
GAGGCCGGGCCCGAGGCGCGGCTCGCCCGCTTCGCGCGGTTCGAGGACATGGTGGCGCTCTTGGTCGAGCGCCGCGAGATGAAGCTGGCGGTCGAGGTCGAGCGTCACGTCCGGCTGGTGACCTACCGCCCCGGCGTGCTCGAGTTCTCGCCCGCGCCCGGGGCGGCGCCGGACCTGGCCGGGCGGCTCTCGGAGCGGCTGCACGCGCTGACCGGCGCGCGTTGGTCGGTCGCGGTGACGTCGGAGGAGGGCGCGCCGACGCTGGCCGAGACGCGGGCGCGGGACCGGGCGGCGCTGGCGGCCGAGGCGGCCGGGCATCCGCTGGTGGCGGCGGCGCTCGCCGCCTTCCCGGGCGCGCGGGTCGAGGATGTGCGCCCGCTCCACGCCGGCGCGCCCGCCGGCGCCCCCGCCGAGGACGAGTTCCTTGCGCCGGCGCCCGAGGCGGACGATATCGAGCCGGACGGCGACCTTCTGGACGCGGACGACGCGTTCGACCCCTTCGAGGAGAGGCTCTGATGTTCAAGGGACTGGGCGACATGGGCAAGCTGATGCAGCAGGCCCAGGAGATGCAGGCGAAGTTGGCCGAGGCGCAGGAGCGGATCGCCGCGATCGAGGCCACCGGCACGGCCGGCGCCGGCATGGTCAGCGCTACCGCCACCGCGAAGGGGGAGCTGAAGAAGCTGACGGTCGACCCCGCGCTGCTCGACGGCAGCGAGGAGAAGGAGGTGCTCGAGGACCTGATCTGCGCCGCCGTCAACGACGCCCAGCGCAAGGCCGCCGAAGAGGGCGAGCGCGAGATGGCGAAGGTCACCGAGGGCCTGGCCCTGCCGCCCGGCATGAAGCTGCCCTTCGGGTGATCCCGGCGACGACGGGCAGCGCCGCCCCCTCTCCCCCGGCCCCTCTCCCAGGGGAGAGGGGGGCGCCCGGCCGCGCGGCCGGGCCTTCCCCCCTCCGCTTCGGCGGGGGGGCAGGGGGGAGGCAGGCCCGCGCCTGCGGCCTTTCCGGGATCTTGCCCGCGTGAGCGGCGGGCCCGAGATCGACCGGCTGATCGAGCTGCTGGCGAAGCTGCCGGGGCTCGGGCCGCGGTCCGCCCGGCGCGCGGCGCTGACCCTCGTCAAGCGCCGCGAGCGGCTGCTTCTGCCGCTCGCCGAGGCGATGGGCGAGGTCGCCGAGCGGGTGCGGAGCTGCACGGTCTGCGGCAATGTCGCGACCGGGGAGCTCTGCCCGATCTGCGCCGACCCGCGCCGCGACGAGGGCCAGCTCTGCGTCGTCGAGGACGTGGCCGACCTCTGGGCGCTCGAGCGCTCCGCCCTCTATCGCGGCCGCTACCACGTGCTCGGCGGCGTCCTCTCCGCGCTCGACGGCGTGACGCCGGAGGACCTGCGGATACCGGAGCTCGCCGGCCGCGTCAGGCGCGAGGGCACGGGCGAGGTGATCCTGGCGCTCGCCGCGACCGTCGACGGGCAGACGACGGCGCACGTGATCGCGGAGTTCCTGGCCGATACCGGCGCGCGGCTGACCTCGCTCGCCCAGGGCGTGCCGGTCGGGGGCGAGCTCGACTACCTGGACGACGGCACGATCTCGGCGGCGCTGAGCGCCCGGCGCGCGGTCTGATGCCCGTCGATCCCGAACCTGTCCGCACGAGACCGCGCTGCCCCGGTTCCGCGCCGGGGCCGCCTTACGAGCGGGGGCCAAGGTGGTCCCGGGTCAGGCCCGGGACGGCGCCAGCGCGTCCGGGTCCACGGGCCCTGGCCTCAGGCCAGCAGCGCGGCGAGGACGCTGTCGAGCACGACGCGGCCGGCGGGGGTCGCCGCGAGCCGGGCGCCCTGGCGGCGGAGCAGGCCGTCGGCGATCAGCAGCTCGAGGCGGGAGGGGTCGAGCGGGCGGCCGGCCAGGCGGGTGTGGCGCGCGGGGTCGATGCCCTCGGCCAGGCGCAGGCCCATCAGCATCATCTCGGTCGCCTGCTCGTCCGGCGCGACGGGCTCCGCCTCGACCAGCCCGTGGCCGTCCGCCGCGACGCGGGCGAGCCAGGCCTCGGGGCCCCGTTCGGTCGCGGTGGCGAGGCGGGTGCCGTCCGGCCGGGTCACGCGGCCGTGGGCGCCGGGGCCGATGCCGGCGTAGTCGCCGCAGCGCCAGTAGACGAGGTTGTGCCGGCTCTCCGCGCCCGGGCGGGCGTGATTGGAGACCTCGTAGGCGGGCAGGCCCGCCGCCGCGGTCACGGCCTGGGTCAGGGCGTACATCTCCGCCGCGGCGTCGTCGACGGGCACGCTGAGGCGCCCGAGGCGGTGGAGCTCGCCGAAGCGCGTGCCGTCCTCGATCGTGAGCTGGTAGAGCGAGAGGTGGTCGGGGCCGAGCGCGAGGGCGCGGTCGAGCTCGTCCTGCCAGTCGGCGGGGGTCTGTCGGGGCCGCGCGTAGATCAGGTCGAAGCTGACGCGGTCGAAGCGGCCGCGCGCGACGTCGAGGGCCGCCAGAGCCTCGGAGGCCGAGTGCATCCGGCCGAGCGCGCGGAGCGCCGGGTCGTCGAGCGCCTGCACGCCGAGCGAGACGCGGTTGACGCCGGCGCGGGCGTAGGCGGCGAAGCTCGAAGCCTCGACGCTGGTCGGGTTCGCCTCGAGCGTGATCTCGGGGTCGGGCGCGAAGCCCCAGAGGCGGCCCGCCTCCTCGATCAGCGCCGCGACCGTCGCGGGCGCCATCATGCTGGGCGTGCCGCCGCCGAAGAACAGGGTGTCGAGCCGGCGCGGGCCGGTCAGCCCGCGCATGTGCGCCATCTCGGCCATCAGCGCGCGGCGCCAGGCCTCGTGGTCGACGCTGCGCCGGACGTGGCTGTTGAAGTCGCAATAGGGGCACTTGGCCAGGCAGAACGGCCAGTGGACGTAGAGGCCGAAGCCGCCGGCGCGCCAGTCGGGTGCGGCGCGCGTGGCCGCGGGCTCGGCGAGCGCGCTCATGCCCGCCAGCGCGCGAGCGCGACCCAGGCGAGTCCCGCGACGCCCGCCACGACCGCGAGGAGGTTGGCGAGGAGGAGCCCGCCAAGCAGGAAGGCCGCGAAGAAGACGAAGAGGGCGCGGGCGTGCTTGCGCGCCCAGGCGCGCTTCTCGGCCCGCCGGTCCGGGCCGGTCATCGGGGCTGCCGGAGCGCGGTCGCCTCGATCTCGACCTTCATCTTCGGGTCGATCAGCCCCGTGACGACCATCGTGCCCGCCGGCCGCACCTCGCCGAACGCTGCTTGGAGAGCCCTCGCGATGGCGAAGCGGTCCTCGGCGTCGGGCAGGTAGTAGCGCACGCGGACCACGTCATCGAGCGCGAAGCCCGCCTCCTCGAGCGTCAGTCGGATCGTCGTCAGCGCCGCCTCGGCCTGCTCGAGCGCGCCCTCGGGCATATCCATGTTCGAATAGTCGTAGCCGGTGGTGCCGGCGACGAAGCACCAGTCGCCCTGCACGACCGCGCGGGAATAGGCGAACTCGGCCTCTAGGGCCGAGCCCGTGGTGATCAGGCGGCGGGTCACGGCCACCGTCCGAAGCAGGCGTGGATCATCTGGCGGAAGGCGTGGGCGCGGTGGCTGATGCGGTGCTTCTCCTCCGGTTCCATCTCGCCGAAGGTCTGGTCGCGCCGGTCGGGCAGGAAGATCGGGTCGTAGCCGAACCCCTTTTCGCCGCGCGGCGGGAACACGAGCCGGCCCTTGACCTCGCCGAGGAACACTTCCGCGTGGCCGTCGGGCCAGGCGAGCGCGAGCGCGCAGTGGAAGGCGGCGCGGTAGGGCTCGTGCGCCTCGAGCTCGGGCAGCGCGTCGTGCACCTTCTCGATCGCGCGGGCGAAGTCGCGGCCGCCCTCCCCCTCGGCCCAGCGCGCGGAGTGGATGCCCGGCGCGCCGTCGAGCGCCGCGACCACGAGCCCGCTGTCGTCGGCGAGCGCGGGCAGGTTCGCGGCCTCGGCCGCGGCGCGGGCCTTGAGCCGGGCGTTGCCCTCGAAGCTCTCTTCGGTCTCCTCCGGCTCGGGCAGGCCGAGCTCGGCGGCCGAGACGGTCTCGACCCGGAATGGCGCGAGCAGCTCGGCGATCTCGCGCACCTTGCCGGCGTTGTGGCTCGCGACCACCAGCTTCTGGCTCTCGAAGCGCCGCGTCATGCCCTGGCTCCTACCCGCCGGCCGCCGTCTTCTGCATCCGGACCAGCTGCTCGACGCCGGCGCGGGCGAGGCCCAGCATGGACGTGAACTCGGCCTCGGTGAAGGCCGCGCCCTCGGCCGAGGCCTGCACCTCGACGAGGCCGCCCGGGCCGGTCATCACGAAGTTCGCGTCCGTCCCGGCCTCCGAGTCCTCGGCGTAGTCGAGGTCGAGCACGACCTCGGCCCCGATCACGCCGCAGGAGACGGCGGCGACGTGCTCGGAGATCGGGTTCTCGCTGCAGACCTTGGCCTCGACCAGCTTCTGGCCGGCGAGGCGGAGCGCGACCCAGCCGCCGGTGATGGCGGCGGTGCGCGTGCCGCCGTCGGCCTGCAGCACGTCGCAGTCGACGATCACCTGGCGCTCGCCCATGATCATCCGGTCGGTGCCGGCGCGCAAGCTGCGCCCGATCAGGCGCTGGATCTCCTGCGTGCGCCCGCTCTGCCCGTTCTTCGCCTCGCGCCGCGTCCGCGTGTTGGTCGCGCGGGGCAGCATGCCGTACTCGGCGGTAACCCAGCCCAAGCCGGAGTTGCGCAGCCACGGCGGTGCGCGGTCGTCGATCGAGGCCGTGCAGAGCACGTGCGTGCCCCCCATGCGGATCAGCGCCGAGCCCTCGGCGTGGCGGGTGACCCCGGTCTCGATCGAGACCTCGCGAAGCTGGTCGGCGGCGCGGCCGGACGGACGGCTCATGTTCTCTCCCAAACGGTCGGCGGATGGCCTGAATAGCCGCGCCCGCCGCCGCCGTCCAGCCGCCCGGCGGCAGTCCGATTGACGCCTCTCGGCCCGGACAATACCTATTCGGGAGCAATGCGAGAGGCCCGCCCGCCAAATGTCCGGTCCCGCCCCGACGCTCGATCTCTTGAACGAGCGCAGCCGCACGATCTTCGGCCGTCTGGTCGAGACCTATCTGGACACGGGCGAGCCGGTCGGCTCGCGCACGCTCAGCCGGCTCGTCAGCGCCGGCGAGATGCCGCTGAGCGCCGCGACGATCCGGAACGTGATGCAGGACCTCGAGGCGCTCGGCCTGCTCGACAGCCCGCATGTCAGCGCCGGGCGCGTGCCGACCGAGTTGGGGCTTCGCCTGTTCGTCGACGGCGTGCTCGAGATCGGCGACATCTCGGAGGAGGAGCGCGCGCGGATCGAGCGCGAGATGTCGCCGCGCGACGCCGACGTGGCCGCGATGCTGGACAATGCCGGCTCGCTGCTCTCGGGGCTCAGCCGCTGCGCGTCGCTGGTGTTCGCGCCGAAGCAGGAGGCGCCGATCCGGCACATCGAGTTCGTGACGATCTCGGCCGACTCGACGCTCGCGGTCCTGGTAATGGCCGACGGCACGGTCGAGAACCGGCTGTTCGACACGCCCGACGGGCTGACGCCGTCGGCGATGCGGGTGGCGGCCAACTTCCTGAACGCGCGGCTCGAGGGGCGGACGCTGGCCGAGGCCGAGGCGCGGATCGGGCGCGAGATCGAGCGCCACAGCGCCGAGCTCGACACCATCGCCGCCTCGCTGGTCGAGCGCGGGCTGGCGCTCTGGTCCGACGAGGGCGGCGGCAGCCCGGACCGGCTGATCGTGCGCGGGCGCGGCAACCTGCTCGCGAGCGGGCAGGGGGCCGAGGACCTCGAGCGCATGCGCCAGCTGTTCGACGACCTTGAAAAGAAGCGCGATCTGGCCCAACTGCTCGACCTTGCCCGCGAGGGCGACGGCGTGAGGGTGTTCATCGGCTCCGAGAACAAGCTGTTCTCGCTGTCGGGATCCTCCCTCGTGATCTCGCCCTACACCGACTCCGAGCGCCGGATCATCGGCGCGATCGGGGTGATCGGGCCGACGCGGCTGAACTATGGGCGGATCGTGCCGATCGTGGACTTCACGGCGCGCATGGTCGGCCGGCTGGTGGCAGGGTCCGGCGGCCGGGACGCGCCGCGGTCGGAGGCGGGGCGGTCGGAGACGGGGCGGTCGGAGACGGATTGAGCGAGCGATGGCGAAGAAAGCGAACGGCAGACCGGCGGGAGACGCCAGGCGGCAGGCATCGGACCGGCCGGAGGGCGACGCGGCGCGCGGCGCCGAGGAGGAGAATGTGAAGGATACCGGGACCGAGGCGAGCGCCGGGGCCGAGAAGGCGCGGCGCGAGGCGCCCGGGCCGGATGCGCCCGAGGAGCACGAGCAGGAGGTCGGCGCGCCCGCGACCGGGGACGGCGGCGGCGGGGCGACGCTCGACGACCTGATGCCCGGCCTCGACGAGGCGCTGGGCGTCGGCGGGGTCGATGCCAACGCCCGCATCGCCGAGCTCGAGGCCGAGAAGGCGGAGCAGAAGGACCAGCTGCTGCGCGCGCTGGCCGAGCTCGAGAACACCCGCAGGCGGGCCGAGCGCGACCGCCGCGACGCCGAGACCTATGGCGGCACCCGGCTCGCGCGCGACCTGCTGGTGGTCCACGACAACCTCGCCCGCGCGCTCGGCGCGGCCGACGAGGAGCTGCGCGAGAGGCACGGCGCGTTCCTCGAAGGCGTGGAGCTGACGCAGCGCGAGCTGCTCAGCGCCTTCGGCCGGCACGGGATCGCGAAGGTCTCGCCCGAGCCCGGCGAGCGGTTCGACCCGCATTTGCACCAGGCGATGTTCGAGGCGCCGGTGCCGGGCGCGCCCGACGGGACGATCATCGAGGTCATGGAGGACGGCTTCACCATCGCCGACCGGCTGCTGCGTCCGGCCCGCGTCGGCGTCGCCAGGGGCGGCGGCTCCGCGGCGGCGCCGGAGGCGGAGACGGACGAGGCGAAGTCCGGGGACTGACCGCGCGGGCCCGGCCGGGGACGCCACTGGGGGCGGCCTCCCCCGACCCGCCTCCGGAGCGGAGGGGGGAGGCGCCGCCGGCACCGCTGGACACCTTCTCGTCCCCGGGGGGAGAGAGGGGAGAGGTGGATCTGCGGGGCTCGCGCCCCCCCTGCGGCCAGCCGGCAACGCTGAGCCTCGCTCACGCAAACGTTGCCGAAACAGTATTGACCGCCGACCGCCAGATGGGGATTTTCCTTCGTCATGAGGGGGATTCATCTCGCACTTGCAGTGCTCCTGGCCGGTGCTCCTGCGGCTCTCGCGGGCGCGGCCACCGTCGACAAGCCCTATGCGGGGCCGGTCGCCTACACGCCCGACACCGAGGTGCGGCTGCTGGCCGACCTCGTGGTCATCGACAAGTCCGACCGGCTGATGACGCTCTATTCGCGGGGCAAGCCGATCGCCTACTACCGCGTCCAGCTTGGCGGCGTGCCCGAGGGGGACAAGGTGTTCGAGGGCGACGGCCGCACGCCCGAGGGGCTCTACACGATCGACCGGCGCAACCCGCGGAGCAGCTTCTACCTGTCGGTCGGCCTGTCCTATCCGAACACGGCCGACATGGTGCGGGCCGAGACGGCAGGCTTCGAGCCGGGCGGCAACATCTTCATCCACGGCCAGCCGAACACGCGTCCGCAGGGGATGGCGGGCGACTGGACCAACGGCTGCATCGCCGTCTCCAACGAAGAGATCCGCGAGATCTGGATGCGCGTGCCGATGGGCACGCCCGTCGCGATCCAGCCCTGAGCGCCGGGCGCGGCCCGGCTCAGGCGGCTGCGACGACCCGCAGCGTGAGATTGATGCGGCCGCCGTCGGGCAGCAGGTCGCCCTCGCCCCAGTAGACGCGGTCGATGCCGTGGTAGGCAAGCCGCGCCGGCCCGCCCATCACCAGCACGTCGCCCGAGCCGAGGATCAGGCTGTCGGTCGGGCCGCCGCGCTCGGTGCCGCCGATGCGGAACCGCGCCGGGTCGCCGAGCGAGATCGAGACCACCGGCGCGGCGAAGGCCGCCTCGCCCTCGTCGGCGTCGCGGTGGAGGCCCATGCGCGCGCCCTCCCCGTACCAGTTGACGAGGCAGCAGTCGGGGTCGTCCGGCCAGGCCGAGACCGCGCGCCAGACCGCGAGCACGGGCTCGGGGATCGGAGGCCACGGCGCCCCCGTCTCCGGGTGGCACTCGACATAGGCATAGCGGCCCCGGCGGATGACCCAGCCGACGCGGCCCGCCGAGGTCATGCGCACGCTCATCGGCCGGCCCCACGCGGTCACCGGCCGGACCAGCGGCGCCGCGGCGACGACGGCGCGCACCGCCTCGACCATCGCGCGCTGCGCGTCCGCCCCGAGGAGGCGGGGCAGGTGCCGCGCGCCGCGGACGTCCCGTCCCCCCGGCGCCGGGCCAACCTGCTGAAGCGGCAGCCGCTTCTCCTCCGCCGACATTCAAGTCCCTCGCACCAGATGGAAAATCCGGGGTCAAAAGCGCGGCCGAGGCCGGTTGCAGCCCTCCGCCGCCCTGCCTATATCGCTGCGAACGTCGACAAGTCACATCGTCGTTACCGTCAGGGAAAGCGGCGGGGGCCGCAAGGCGGACCCGCCGCCCATCGCCAAGAGGAACAGCCATGTCGAAAGTCATCGGAATCGATCTCGGCACCACCAACTCCTGCGTCGCCATCATGGACGGGTCGCAGGCGCGGGTGATCGAGAACGCGGAGGGCGCACGCACCACGCCCTCGATGGTCGCCTTCACCGAGGACGGCGAGCGCCTGGTCGGCCAGCCGGCGAAGCGCCAGGGCGTCACCAACCCCGAGAACACCATCTTCGCCGTCAAGCGCCTGATCGGCCGCCAGTTCAAGGACCCGACGGCGCAGAAGGACCGCGACATGGTCCCCTACAGGATCGTCGAGGGCAAGAACGGCGACGCCTGGGTCGAGGCGCGCGGCGAGAAGTACTCGCCGTCCCAGATCAGCGCCCACATCCTGCAGAAGATGAAGGAGACGGCCGAGAGCTATCTCGGCGAGAAGGTCGCGAAGGCGGTCATCACGGTGCCTGCCTACTTCAACGACGCCCAGCGCCAGGCGACCAAGGACGCCGGCAAGATCGCGGGCCTCGAGGTGCTGCGCATCATCAACGAGCCGACCGCGGCGGCGCTGGCCTACGGCCTCGACAAGAAGGAAGGCGAGACGATCGCGGTCTACGACCTCGGCGGCGGCACCTTCGACATCTCGATCCTCGAGATCGACGAGGGCCTGTTCGAGGTGAAGTCCACCAACGGCGACACCTTCCTCGGCGGCGAGGACTTCGACATGCGCCTCGTCGATTATCTCGCCGACGAGTTCAAGAAGGAGCAGGGGATCGACCTGCGCTCCGACAAGATGGCGCTGCAGCGCCTGAAGGAGGCGGCCGAGAAGGCGAAGATGGAACTCTCCTCGGGCTCGCAGACCGAGGTCAACCTGCCCTACATCACGGCCGACGCATCCGGGCCGAAGCACCTGACGATGAAGCTCTCCCGGGCCAAGTTCGAGAGCCTGGTCGAAGACCTGGTCAAGCGCACGATCGAGCCCTGCAAGGCCGCGCTCAAGGACGCCGGCATCTCGGCCGGCGACGTCGACGAGGTGGTGCTGGTCGGCGGCATGACGCGCATGCCGAAGGTCGCCGAGGAGGTGAGGAAGTTCTTCGGGAAGGAGCCGCACAAGGGCGTGAACCCCGACGAGGTCGTCGCCATGGGCGCCGCGATCCAGGCCGGCGTGCTGCAGGGCGACGTCAAGGACGTGGTGCTGCTCGACGTGACGCCGCTCAGCCTCGGCATCGAGACCAAGGGCGGCATCTTCGACCGGCTGATCGAGCGCAACACCACGATCCCGACCAAGAAGTCCAAGATCTACTCGACGGCCGAGGACAACCAGTCGGCGGTGACGATCCGGGTCTTCCAGGGCGAGCGCGAGATGGCCGAGGCCAACAAGCTGCTCGGCCAGTTCAACCTCGAGGGCATCCCGCCCGCACCGATGGGCGTGCCGCAGATCGAGGTGACCTTCGACATCGACGCCAACGGCATCGTCAACGTCAGCGCCCGCGACAAGGGCACCGGCAAGGAGATGCAGATCACCATCCAGGCCTCGGGCGGCCTCAGCGACGACGACATCGATCGCATGGTCAAGGAGGCCGAGCAGAACGCCGAGTCCGACAAGAAGCGGCGCGAGACCGTCGAGGCGCAGAACCAGGCCGAGAGCCTGATCCACGCGACCGAGAAGTCGCTGGCCGAGCATGGGCAGAAGGTCGACGAGCCGACGCGGGAGGCGATCCAGAAGGCGCTCGACGACCTGAAGGCGGTCGCCGGTTCCAACGACGGCGAGGCGATCAAGGCCAAGACCCAGGCGCTGGCCGAGGCCTCGATGAAGCTCGGCGAGGCCGTCTACAAGGCCCAGGCCGAGGAGGCCCGGAAGGCGGCCGAGCCCTCCGACGGCCCGGACGCGGACGCCGGCCCCGGCCAGGAGGACGTGGTCGACGCCGAGTTCGAGGAGGTCCGGGACGAGGACAAGAAGTCCGGCACGGGCTGAGGGTCCGGCCCGGAAGCCACAGCGGGGGCGGCGCGGACCACGCGCCGCCCCCTCTCGGTCACCAGGCCCTTCCGCCGGAGGGCGGCAGGCATTATCTGCAACCGACCGATCATCGATCTCCAGGCCCCCGGGGCGACGGCCGGGCGCGCGGCAGCAGCGCCACCGGCATGAACGACAGGCAGGCGTGAGCGATGGCGAAACGCGACTTCTACACGGTTCTCGGCGTCGACCGCGGCGCCTCTCCCGACGAGATCAAGAAGGCCTACCGCCGCAAGGCCAGGGAGCTGCACCCCGACCGCAACGGCGGCAGCACGGACGCCGAGGCCCGGTTCAAGGAGGTGAACGAGGCCTACGACGTGCTGAAGGACGCCGGCCGGCGCGCGGCCTACGACCAGTGGGGCCACTCCGCCTACGAGGCGAGCGGCGGCCGCGGCGCCCACCACACCGACTTCTCGTCGGCCTTCTCCGACGTGTTCGAGGACCTGTTCGGCGGCACCTTCGGCGGCGGCATGGGCCGCGGCAGGCGCAGCGGCGTGAGCCGCGGCGCCGACCTGCGCTACAACCTGCGCATCACGCTCGAGGAGGCGTTCCACGGCAAGCAGGCGTCGATCTCGGTGCCCGGCTCGGTCGCCTGCGAGGCCTGCGAGGGCAGCGGCGCCGAGAGCGGCGCGCGCCCGCAGACCTGCCCGACCTGCGCCGGCGCCGGCAAGGTGCGCGCGCAGCAGGGCTTCTTCACGATCGAGCGCACCTGCCCCACCTGCCAGGGCCGCGGCCAGATCATCAAGAACCCGTGCAAGGTCTGCGCCGGCTCGGGCAAGGTGCAGAAGGAGCGCGCGCTCAACGTCAACATCCCGGCCGGCGTCGAGACCGGCACGCGCATCCGCCTCGCCGGCGAGGGCGAGGCCGGGACCCAGGGCGGACCGTCGGGCGACCTCTACATCTTCATCGACGTCGCCGAGCACGACATCTTCCGCCGCGAAGGCATCCACCTGCTCTGCCGCATCCCCGTGCCGATGGCGACCGCCGCGCTCGGCGGCGAGATCGAGGCGCCGCTGCTCGACGGCGGACGCACGCGGGTCAAGGTCCCGGCCGGCGTGCAGGCGGGCAAGCAGCTCCGGCTCAGGGCCAAGGGCATGCCGGCGCTGCAGCGCCCGGGCCAGCAGGGCGACCTCTATATCGAGCTCGCGGTCGAGACCCCGGTCAACCTGACCGCGCGGCAGAAGGAGCTGCTGCGCGAGTTCGAGGCCGAGGCCGCCAACAACAGCCCCGAGTCGCGCAACTTCTTCTCGAAGGTCAAGACATTCTGGGACTCGATGACCGGCTGAGCCGGCGTCCGACGGCCTTCCTTCCCCCCGCCTCCGCTGCTAGAGGGAGGGCTTCGCCAGCCGCGGAGCCCCTTCGATGCCCGATCCGATTCCCGTGACCGTCACCGGCGTCGCAGGGCGCATGGGGCGGATGCTCGTCGAGGCCGTGGGCGAGAGTGCCGACTGCGTGCTCGCCGGCGCGACCGAGCGGCCGGGGCACGACTGGGTCGGGCGCGACCTGGGCGAGGCGATGGGCGGGCAGGCGCTGGGGATCACGGTCGAGGACGATCCGCTGGAGGCCTTCGCGCGCTCGCGCGCCGTGCTCGACTTCACGGCGCCGGGCCCGACCGTCGAGCACGCCGGGCTGGCGGCGCAGGCGCGGATCGTGCACGTGATCGGCACGACGGGGCTCGAGGACAAGCACCTCGGCAAGCTCGAGGCGGCGGCACGGCACGCGACCATCGTGCGCGCGGGCAACATGTCGCTCGGCGTCAACCTGCTGACCGCCCTCACGCGCGAGGTCGCGGCGGCGCTCGGCCCCGAATTCGACGTCGAGATCGTCGAGATGCACCATCGCCACAAGGTCGACGCGCCCTCGGGGACCGCCCTGATGCTGGGGGAAGCCGCGGCGGCCGGCCACGGCACCCGGCTCGCGGAGGTCGCCGAGCGCGGCCGCGACGGCCACACGGGCCAGCGCGCCGACGGCGCGATCGGCTTCGCCGCGCTCCGCGGCGGCGACGTGGTCGGCGAGCACGCGGTGATCTTCGCCGGCGCCGGCGAGCGGATCGTGCTGAGCCACGTCGCGACCGACCGCGCGATCTTCGCGCGCGGCGCCGTCCGGGCGGCGGTCTGGGGCCAGGGGCGGCGGCCCGGGGAGTACTCGATGGCTGACGTGCTCGGCCTGAAACGGGACCATTGAGTAGCAGAAACGGCACTGACCGGACAGCGGCGGATATTAACTTGATTGACAATGTGAGGCGTAAGGGTGGTCCCGAGGCGGGCTGCGCGCCCAGTGTGCATCTGGTGAAATTGTGCGTCGGGACCGAGTCGGTCGAGCAATTGGCAGCCTGGCAGACCTCCCGCGGGGCGGACCGGGTCGCCGCAGGGGGAGACGGCCGGCCCCGGCATGTCACGCGGATGTGGCCGCGGCGGTCGGAGGATCTGCTTCGAGGAGGCTCTCTTTTTTGGGTGATCCGGGGCCTCATATGCGTCCGCCAGCGGATCGAGGCGCTCGAGCGAGTGACGGGGGCCGATGGCGTCGCGCGCTGCGCGATCGTGATGGCGCCGGAGCTGGTGCGCGTGCTTCCGCGCCCGCGCAGCGCCTTCCAGGGCTGGCGCTACCTCGCGCCCGGGGACGCTCCCCCCGACCTGGACCGGCAGGCGGAGGACGAGCCCGCACTTCCCCCGGGACTGCAGGAGGCCATGGCGCGGTTCGGCGTCGGCGGGGCCTGAGATGAGGGAGCGGCTGGCACGAAAGCTCGCGGGGGTTCTCGAGCCCGTGCGCGACCTGGCGGTCGGCCGTCTGCTGCAGGCGATGGCGGAGGAGCTGGAGCAGGGCAACCGGGTCCAGCAGGAGCCAGCGCGGCGCGCCGGAGCCGGGCATGTCCTGCGCAATGGCGGGCTGCACCTGCCCCAGCGCGACGACCTGAGCGTCACCGAGGGCGGCCGGACCGTGGCGCACACCGTGACCTCGCGCGGCAGGCTCTCGTTCGATCCTGTCAGGATCGAGAGCGAGGACGGGTTCGTGGCCGAGGTCCAGCCCTTCCGCTGGGACGCGGCCGAGCTCAGCGCCGACATCGGCGACGGCGTGCTCGACGTCGCCCCGATCCGGCGCTGGTATCTCGAGGCCTTCCAGAGCCGGTTCAGCGACCTGTCGCCCGACCTCGACGGCGTGGTGCACGCGCTGCTCGGGCCGCGCCGGATCGGCCGGGTCTACGTGTTCCAGTGCGACTTCGGCTCGGCTCCGGCCGAGACGGTGGTCGATATGCTGGTGGCCTTCGCCCAGGCGGGCGCGCGGGGGCTGAAGGTCGGGGACGAAGGCAGCCACAAGCTCGCCATGCACGCCTGAGCGCGGCCCGGGCCGGGAGCGGGAGCGGAGCCGGCAGGCTCAGGACCGCGCCGCGCCGGTCCATCGGGCGAGCGCCGCCTCGGCCGCCTCGGCCGCGCGGTCGAGCGCCTCGGCGTCCTCGGCGCGCAGGATCACGGCGACCGAGGGGCCGCTGCTGCGGAAGGACGGGTAGCAGCCGATCGAGACCTGCGGCCAGCGCCCGGCGATGCCCGACAGCGCCTCGGCGATCTCGCCCTCGGGCGCGTCCGCCCGGAGCGACCGGCTGAGGAGCGGCGGGCCGCCCGCGAGCCGCGGCAGGAGGCCCGCCAGCATCGCCTCGAAGATCTGCGGCACGCCGGCCATCACGTGGACGTTGCCGAGGCTGAAGCCGGGCGCGGCGCTGACCGGGTTCTCGATCAGCGCCGCCCCCTCGGGCACGCGCGCCATGCGGAGCCGCGCGGCGTTGAGCTCGGCGCCGTAGTGCCGCTCGAGGATCGCGCGGGCGTCGGGGCGCACGTCGAGCGGCTGCCCGAAGGCGCGGGCGACGGCGTCGGCCGTGACGTCGTCGTGCGTCGGGCCGATCCCGCCCGAGGTGAACAGGTGGTCGACCCTGCCGGAGAGCGTGCGGACGGCCGCGGCGATGATGTCGACGTCGTCGGGCACGACGCGGATCTCGACGAGCCGGATGCCGTGCCCGGCCAGCCGCCCGGCCAGGTGGTGGGCGTTGGAATCGCGGGTGCGGCCCGAGAGGATCTCGTCGCCGATGACGAGCGCGGCGGCGGTCGGTTGCGGCATGGCGCCTCCCTTGAGCGGCGGGCTGCGGGACCCCACACTCGGGCGGCCATGCAGTTCGCCGCGCCGCTCGTCCCCGGAACCCTGATCCGCCGCTACAAGCGCTTCCTCGCCGACGTCCGGCTCGGCTCAGGGCGCGAGGTCACGGCGCACTGCGCGAATCCGGGCGCGATGATGGGGCTGGCGGCGCCGGGGCTCAAGGTCTGGCTGGAGCCGAACGCCGACCCGCGGCGGAAGCTCCGCTTCGCCTGGCGGCTGGTCGAGACGCCGGACGGGTTCGTCGGCATCGATACGGCCGTGCCGAATCGCGTGGTCGGCGAGGCGCTGGCCGCGGGCCGCGTTGCCGAGCTTTCCGCCTACCGCACGGTGCGGCGCGAGGTGCGCTACGCCGGGAACAGCCGGGTGGACTTCGTGCTGAGCGGGGACGGCCTGCCGGACGCCCATGTCGAGGTCAAGAACGTGCACCTGATGCGCACGGCGGGCCTCGCCGAGTTCCCCGATTCGGTGACGGCGCGGGGCGCGCGCCACCTGGACGCGCTGGCCGGGGTCGCGGCCGCGGGCGGGCGCGCGGTGCTGCTCTACTGCGTGCAGCGCACCGACTGCACGGCGCTCGCGCTGGCACGCGACATCGACCCCCGCTATGCAGCGGCGGCGGCGCGCGCGGCCGCGGCGGGGGTCGAGACGCTGGCCTATGCCGCCGCGGTCGGCCGGGACGGGATCGCCCTTGATCGGCCCCTGCGGATGGACAACTAAGGAGGAGCACGACCGGCCATGGAAACGCGCGTGAGATTCACCGGCTCGGAACGCCGCACGCCCGAGGGGATCCGCCTGCACGAGCCGGCGGACTTCGAGGGGATGCGCCGCGCCGGGCGGCTCGCGGCCGAGTGCCTGGACATGATCGGGGAGCACGTGGCCCCCGGCGTGCGCACCGAGGAGCTGGACAGGCGCATCCACGACTTCCTGACCGCGCGGGGAGCCGCGGCGGCGACGCTCGGCTACCGCGGCTATCCGAAGAGCTCGTGCATCTCGATCAACCACGTCGTCTGCCACGGCATCCCGGGGCCGCGGGCGCTCCGCGACGGCGACATCCTGAACATCGACGTGACCGCGATCCTGGACGGCTGGTACGGCGACACGAGCCGGATGTTCGTGGCCGGAGGCGCCTCGCGCAAGGCCGCGCGGCTGATCGAGGTCACGCACGAGGCGCTGATGCGCGGCATCGCCGCCGTGCGCCCCGGCAACAGCTTCGGCGACGTCGGCGCGGCGATCCAGGACTATGTCGAGGGCGAGCGCTGCTCGGTCGTGCGCGACTTCTGCGGCCACGGGCTGGGCCGGGTGTTCCACGACGCGCCGAACGTGCTGCACTATGGCCGGAGCGGCGAGGGCGCGGTGTTCAAGCCCGGCATGTTCTTCACGATCGAGCCGATGGTGAACCTGGGCGGGCCGCAGACCAAGACGCTGGCCGACAACTGGACCGCGGTCACGCGCGACCGCTCGCTGTCGGCGCAGTTCGAGCACTCGGTCGGCGTGACCGGGGACGGCTGCGAGATCTTCACGCTGTCGCCGGCGGACCGCTTCCTGCCCGAGCTCTGAGCTTCGCGGAATCGCGAGGCTGCGCCTCGCGATGCGCCCCTTGCCCTCGCTCGCGGCTCCGCCGCTCGGCGAGGAGTGGCGGCGCTGGCGCGCCGGGCGGCGGCCGGGGAGGTGCCGGTGGCGTCAGGGATCGCGGCGGGCGGCGATCAGGAACTCGCGGTTGCCGTCGCCGCCCTCGATCGGGCTCTCGGTCTCGCCGAGCACGGTCCAGCCGGAGGCCTCGACGAAGGTGCGGATGCGGGCACGGACGGCGGCGTGCACGCCCGGGTCGCGGATGATGCCGCCCTTGCCGACGGCGTCCGGCCCGGCCTCGAACTGCGGCTTGATCAGCGCGACGAGCACCGCGCCGGGCCGGGCCAGCGCCAGCGCCGGCGGCAGCGCCTTCTCGAGCGAGATGAAGGACAGGTCGGCCGTGATCCAGTCCGGCGGCGGGACGTCCGCGGAGAGCGCGCGGGCGTTCGTGCCCTCGAGCACGGTCACGCGGGGGTCGGCCGCGAGCCGCGGGTGGAGCTGGCCGTGGCCGACGTCGAGGGCGACGACGCGCTCCGCCCCGCGCGCGAGCAGCACCTCGGTGAAGCCGCCGGTCGAGGCGCCGAGGTCGAGGGCGGTCCCGGTGGGGACGAGGCCGAAGGTGTCGAGCGCGTGCAGCAGCTTGAGCGCGCCGCGGCCGACCCAGGGCAGCGGCTCTCCGACCAGCCGGACGCGACTGCCCGGGCCGGCGGCGGCGGAGGCTTTCGCGGCGATGCGGCCGTCGAGCTCGACCGCGCCGGCCTCGATCAAGCCCCGGGCGCGCGCGCGGCTCTCGGCAAGGCCGAGCTCGACGAGCCTCTGGTCGAGGCGGCGCGTCACTGCGGGCGCGGGGGGCGGCGCCGCGAGGCGGCGCGTGGAGCCCTCAGGCGAAGACCACGTCGGCATCGGCCACGACGCCGTAGTCGTTCGCACCCTCGGAGCCCGGCAGCACGAGCATCATCGACAGCGCGTAGCTCCCGATCACGGGAATGAAGGCGAGCAGCAGCCAGAGCGCGCTGCGGTTGACGTCGTGCAGGCGGCGCACCGTCACCGACAGCATCGGCAGCACCGCGGCGAGCCCGACCAGCAGGAAGACCGGCGCCAGCAGCGGGACGGACAGCAGCAGCGCGAGGATCAGGAACCAGAGCCAGAGGTAGAACGCCATGAAGCACCAGAACTCGGGCCGGCTCGCCCGGCCCGAGAATGTGGCAGAGCGCTGAATGCACGTCATGACAGCCCCGGTGAAAGTCATTCTCAGCCTCCGTCTGTACGCGCGTCTCCGGGCAGCAAACCCAATGGCCTAACGCTGGGTCGTCGCGGTTGGTTGCTCCCCGTCCCGGAACCGATACGCCCCACCGCCTAATTTTTGCCTTAGTTGAGGCGGAATTGAAGCAACAATGTGGTGAAGGCGACCGAAGGCCGCAACGGCGGGCCACGGTTCAGGGGACACGCGCCGGCGCCTCGACCAGCGCCTCGAGCGTCGCGAGGCGGTCCGCCTCGGCGGCCGGCTTGTCCCAGCGGATGCGCTTGATCCGGGGGAAGCGCATGGCGATCCCGGACTTGTGCCGGCCCGAACGCTGCACGGCGTCGAAGGCGATCTCGAGCACGAGCGCCGGGCGGACCGACCGGACCGGGCCGAAGCGCTCGGCCGTGTTGTTGCGGATCCAGCGGTCGAGGACCACGAGCTCGTCGTCGGTGTAGCCGGAATAGGCCTTGCCGACCGGCACCAGCTCCTCGCCCTCCGGCCCCTCGCGCCAGGCGGCGAAGGTGTAGTCCGAGTAGAACGAGCTGCGCTTGCCGTGGCCGCGCTGGGCGTAGACCAGCACGCAGTCGGCGCTGAGCGGATCGCGCTTCCACTTGAACCAGGGACCCATCGGGCGGCCGCCGGTGTAGGGGCTGTCGCGGCGCTTGAGCATCAGCCCCTCCTGCCCCGCGGCGCGGGCGCTGTCGCGGAGCGCGTGGAGCTCGTCGAAGCGCTCGAACGCGATCCGCGGCGAGAGGTCGGTGCGCGAAGGCGCGAAGCGTGCGTGCCAGTCCTCGAGGATCGCGCGGCGCTGGTCGAGGGGGAGCGCGCGCACGTCGCGCCGGCCGTCGTGGAGGATGTCGTAGAGCCGGAGGTGGGCCGGGTTCGCCGCCGTCATGCGCGGGCTCACCTGCTTTCGGCCGAGGCGCTTCTGCAGTTCGGCGAAGGGCGCGACCTCTCCCTCGCGGACGACCAGCAGCTCGCCGTCGACCGCGCCCTCCCAGGCCATCGTCTCGATCACGTCGGGGAAGCTTCTGCCGATGTCGTCGCCGGTGCGGGTGTAGAGCCGCCGGCGCCCACCTAAGGCCGCGGCCTGGACGCGGATGCCGTCCCATTTCCACTCGGCCGCGTAGGCGGCGGGGTCGAGGCTTTTGAGCCGGCCCTCGACCGGGTTCGACAAGAGCATCGGGCGGAAGGCGAGGGAGAGGTCGAGGTCGGGCTCGGGGCCGCCCTCGAGCCAGGCGAAGAGCGGCTGGTAGGGCGGCTCGACCCCGAACCAGAGCTCCTCGATCCGCTCGAGCGGGCGGCCGGACCAGCGCGCGAGCGCGGTGCGCGCGAGCCGCGCCGAGACGCCGACCCGCATGCCGCCGCCGCCGGCCACGAGCTTGATCAGCGCCACCCGCTCGGACGCGCCGAGCCGGTCGCAGAGCGCCGCCACCGCCTGCCCGGCCGCGACCGGCCCGCTGCCGCGGAGGCTCGCCACCACTTCGCCGAGCGGCGGTCCGTCGTCGCCCACGTCCTCCGGGGCGGGCCAGATCAGCGCCACCGTTTCGGCCAGGTCGCCGACGAAGTCGTAGGAGAGGCGGAAGAGCACCGGGTCCACCCGCTCCTCGACCAGGCCGCGGACGCGCGACGGCGTCACCGCCGGCAGCTCGAGCCCGCCCGCGAGCGCGGCCAGCGCCCAGCCGCGGTCGGGGTCCGGCGTCGTCGCGAAGTAGTCCTCGAGCAGGCGCAGCTTGGCGTTCCTCGGCGGCGTGAACACCAGCCGCTCGAGCAGGCGGGCGAAGGCTTTCATGCCCCTCCAGATGGGCGCGGCGGCGGGGGCTTCCAGCGGGCGCGGCGGCTGCGCTATACGACCGACCGACGACGGCCCGGGCCGTCCGGAATCCGCGGGGTCGCGACCGATGGAGAGCATGCCCGACTGGCTGGGCACCCACCTGCCGGACAGGGAGGCGGCCTTCCGGCTGCTCGTCGCCACCGTCGTCGGCGCCCTGATCGGCCTCGAGCGCGAGCTCAGCGTGCACTCGGCCGGGCTGAGGACGCACGCGCTGGTCTCGCTGGCGGCGGCGCTGTTCACCGTCATCACCTTCCAGATCTTCGAGAGCGTGCAGGCCGAGGGCGGGCAGACCGCCGATCCCATCCGCGTGGTCGAGGCGGTGACCTCCGGCGTCGCCTTCATCGCGGCGGGCGCGATCATCCACGGCGGGAGGGGGGGCGTGAAGGGGCTGACCACGGGCGCCGGGCTCTGGCTCGCCGGCGCGCTCGGCGTCGCGGCCGGCCTCGGGCAGTACGGGATCATGACGACGGCGCTGGTGCTGGCGCTGATCCTGCTCGGGATCGTCCGGCTGCTGACCAAGCCCGAACCTGACGAGTAGCGGACGCCCTCAGCTCTCGCTGTCCTCGCCAAGCGCCGAGAGCGACAGGCCGCGGGCCGCGATGCCGCGGGTGCCGCACCAGTGGCATAGCGCCTCCTCGGCGCCGTGGGTGACCCAGACCTCGGGGGCGCCGGTCTCGACGATGGTCGCGGTCAGCTCGTCCCAGTCGGCGTGGTCCGAGATCACCAGCGCCAGTTCGACGCCGCGCTGGCGCGCGCGCTGGCGCACCCGCATCCAGCCCGACGCCGCGGCGATCACCGGGTCCGGCAGCCGGCGCGCCCAGGGCTCGTTCAGCGCGCCGGGCGGAGCCAGCACGATCTCGCCGCGGAGCGCGTCCCGCTCCGTGTCCGTCGCGTGGCCGAGCGGGCCGAGAGGGACGCCGAGGCGCTCGTAGGTCTCGCAGAGCTTCATCAGCGCGCCGTGCAGCCAGATCGTGCGGTCGTGGCCGGCGCGGCGGAGCTCGACGATCAGCCGCTGCGCCTTGCCGAGCGCATAGGTGCCGACCGCGTGCGCGCGCTCCGGAAAGGTCTCGAGCGAGCGGACGAGCCGCCCCACCTCTGCCGCCACCGGCGGGTGCCGGAAGACGGGCAGCCCGAAGGTCGCCTCGGTGACGAAGAGGTCGCAGACGACCGGCTCGAACGGCGCGCAGGTCGGGTCGCCGTGGCGCTTGTAGTCGCCCGAGACGACGGCGCGGGCGCCGTGCCTCTCGACCACCACCTGCGCCGAGCCGAGCACGTGCCCCGCCGGCACCAGCCTGACCGTCGCGCCGCCGACCGTCAGCGGCTCTCCGAGCGCCAGGCCCTGGGTCGTGCCGAACGCCTCCTCGCCGTAGCGCGTGAGCGCCAGCGCCACCGTCTCGGGCGTCGCCAACAGCGCGGCGTGGCCCGGGCGGCAGTGGTCGGCATGGGCGTGCGTCACAACCGCCCGCGGCACCGGCCGCACCGGGTCGATGAAGAAGTCGCCGGGCGGGCAGTAGATGCCTTCGCGGCGGGGTTCGAGCAGGGCCTTCATCTCGGCGCAGATAGCGTCCCGGGCGGGGAACCCGAATCCGGCCTCGCACGTTTCTGGGTTGAGTCACCCATCCAGGAGGACACGGCATGAACTGGGACCGCATCGAAGGCAACTGGGAGCAGATCAAGGGCTCGGCCCGCGAGCGCTGGGGCAAGCTCACCGACGACGAGAGCCAGGAGGCCCCGGGCAACCGCGAGAAGCTCGCGGGCCGCGTGCAGGAGCGCTACGGCGTCGCCAAGGACGAGGCCGAGCGGCAGATCGACGAGTGGGCGGCGCGCCAGAACCTCTGAGCGCCCGCTCCCGTCGAGGGAATCAGGAGAGGCCCCGCGCTGCCGGCGCGGGGCCTCGTTCGTTCAGGG
>DATKCY010000238.1:0-13931 GCA_035512995.1 Thermohalobaculum sp. | reverse complement strand
TTTCTGGCTGGTCGCGGCGCGCTGATAGGGCCGGCTCTCGAGCCCCGTGAAGACGTTCTTGAACTGCACCATGCCGGCGTTCGTGAACATCAGCGTCGGGTCGTTCCGCGGCACCAGCGGCGAGGACGCCACGGCCTCGTGTCCGTTCTGCCGGAAATAATCGAGGAAGTGCGAGCGGATGTCGTTGAGCGACGCCATGAGGGTCCTTGCCGGGTGCGGGCTGCGGGCGCGCGAGATATATTCACGGCTTCGTGCGCATGACAAGCGGCGGGCCGGCCCTCGCCGCTCCTGCACCGCCCGAACGATACCCGGCGCTTGAAGGTCTGGACCGGCTCGACATATCCCCGTTCATGACCACCCCGACCAACCCCGCCTGGCCCCGCTCGGTCCCTCTCCTCTGGGTCGAGTTCGCGTCCCTCTTCGCGCTGGCGCCCTTCGGCGCGATCTTCGTGCTCGACGACGTCAGCCCGATCCTGGTGCTGCTCGGGCTCGTGGTCGTCTCGCTCTGGCTGCTCGCGCGCACGCCGGACTTCCGGCTGGCGGAGCTGTTCAAGGGTCCGGTGCTCGGCGAGTGGAAGCTGATCCTCGGCTTCACCCTCGTCGCGGGCGCGGTGCTCTTCGGGCTCGCCCTGCTGCTGATCCCGGGCCGCTTCCTCGAGGTCTTCCGCTACGACCCCGACCTCTGGCTGATGATCATGGCGCTCTATCCGCTGTTCTCGGCGCTGCCGCAGGAGATCATCTTCCGCACGCTCTTCTTTCGCCGCTACGGGCGACTGTTCGCGAGTCAGCAGATCGCGCTCGCCGCGAACGTCGGCGTCTTCGTGCTGGCGCACCTGTTCTTCCTCGAGCCGCTGACCCTGATCCTGACCGCGGCAGGCGGCTTCGTCTTCGCCTGGGCCTATCTGCGCCACGGCTCGACGCTGCTGGCGACGGTGCTGCACGCGATCGCGGGGCAGCTCCTCTTCACCTCCGGCCTCGGAGTCTATTTCTACCACGGGGCGATCGGCACGGTCTGATGCCGCCGCCTTGACAGCCTGCGCCGAACGCGGTCTATCCGGCCCCGCCTCCGCGCCCCCTGCCTCATCCAGGAGCCTCCATGCACCGCTATCGCAGCCACACCTGCGCCGAGCTCGACCGCGAGGCGGTAGGCGAGACGGTGCGCCTGTCCGGCTGGGTCCACCGGGTCCGCGACCACGGCGGCGTGCTGTTCATCGACCTCCGTGACCACCACGGCATCACCCAGTGCGTGGCCGATCCCGACAGCCCCGCCTTCGCCGACGCCGAGCGGGTGCGAGCGGAGTGGGTGGTCCGCATCGACGGCACCGTGAAGGCGCGCGCGGACGAGCTGGTGAACCCGAAGATCCCGACCGGCGCGATCGAGGTCTATGTCGCCGAGGTCGAGGTGCTGAGCGAGGCCGACGAGCTGCCCCTGCCCGTGTTCGGCGAGCCCGACTACCCCGAGGACATCCGGCTGCGCTACCGCTTCCTCGACCTCCGCCGCGAGACGCTGCACCGGAACATCGTGCTGCGCTCGAAGGTGATCGCCAGCATCCGCAACCGCATGACGAGCCAGGGGTTTCTCGAGTTCCAGACCCCGATCCTGACGGCGTCGAGCCCCGAGGGCGCGCGCGACTTCCTGGTGCCCTCGCGGCTGCATCCCGGAAAATTCTACGCTCTGCCGCAGGCGCCCCAGCAGTTCAAGCAGCTCGTCATGGTCGCAGGCTTCGACCGCTACTTCCAGATCGCCCCCTGCTTCCGCGACGAGGACGCCCGCGCCGACCGCTCGCCCGGCGAATTCTACCAGCTCGACATGGAGATGAGTTTTGTGGAGCAGGAGGACGTTTTTACGGCAATCGAGCCCGTGCTCCGCGGCGTGTTCGAGGAGTTCGGCGGCGGGCGGCCGGTGACGCCAGAGTTCCCGCGCATCCCCTACGCCGAGGCGATGCTGAAATACGGCTCGGACAAGCCGGACCTGCGCAACCCGATCGAGATGCAGGTGGTGTCGGAGCACTTTTCGGGCTCCGGCTTCAAGATCTTCGCTGGGCTCCTTGAGAAGGAGGGCAACGAGGTCCGCGCCATTCCGGCACCCGGCGGCGGCAGCCGCGCCTTCTGCGACCGCATGAACGCCTGGGCGCAGAAGCAGGGCTTGCCGGGGATGGCCTACATCTTTTGGCGGGAGGAGGGCGGAGGCGAGATTCTTCCCGGCGACCCTATGCACGGCGATCAGAAAGACAACAAAGAGACGATCGAAGCGCAGATGAAGGTCTGGCGGGAACGCGGGGAATCTGGGATCGCGGGCGCCGGCCCCGTCGCCAAGAACATCGGGCCCGACCGAACCGAGGCGATCCGCCAGCAGCTCGGCCTGAAGGCCGGCGACGCCGCCTTCTTCGTCGCGGGCGAGCCGAAAAACTTCCTCGACGTCGCCGGCCGCGCCCGCAACGTCATCGGTGAGGAGCTCAAGCTAACCGCCCGGGATCGCTTCGATTTCTGCTGGGTCGTCGACTTCCCGATGTTCGAGTGGAACGAGGAGGAGAAGCACCTCGACTTCTCCCACAACCCGTTCTCGATGCCCCAGGGCGGGCTCGAAGCGCTCGAGACCCAGGACCCGCTCGAGGTCAAGGGCTTCCAGTACGACATCGTCTGCAACGGCGTCGAGCTCTCCTCGGGTGCGATCCGGAATCACGAGCCCGAGATCATGTACAAGGCGTTCGGGATCGCCGGCCACGACCGCGCCTTCGTCGACGAGCATTTCGGCGGCATGATCAGCGCCTTCCGCTACGGCGCCCCCCCGCACGGCGGCATCGCGCCCGGCATCGACCGCATCGTCATGCTGCTCGCGGGCGCCGAGAACATCCGAGAGGTCATCCTGTTCCCAATGAACCAGCGCGCCGAGGACCTGATGATGGGCGCGCCGTCCGAGCCCGAGCCGCGCCAGCTCCGCGAGCTCGGCCTCCGCGTCCTGCCGCGCGACTGAGGAGACCACCCCACCCGTGCCCCGCATCGTCGAGATCCGACAGGCCGTCGTTCCGATCGCGAGCGACATCGCCAACGCCTATATCGATTTCTCGAAGATGACCGCCTCGGTCGTGGCGCTGATCTCGGACGTGCGCCGCGACGGGAAGCCGGTCACCGGCTACGGCTTCAACTCGAACGGCCGCTACGCCCAGGCCGGGCTGCTCGCCGAGCGCTTCATCCCGCGCCTCGAGGAGGCCGACCCCGACAGCCTGCTGGACGAGACCGGGGCGCTCGACCCCGTACGCGCCTGGGACGTCATGATGCAAAACGAGAAGCCGGGCGGGCACGGCGAGCGCTCGGTCGCCGTCGGCGTGCTCGACATGGCGCTCTGGGACCTGGCGGCGAAGCTGGCGGAAAAGCCACTCTACCGGCTGCTGGCCGAGCGCTGGGGGGCCACGCCGGCCGACGACGTCTTCGTCTACGCCGCCGGCGGCTACTACTACCCAGGCAAGGACGTGAAGGCCCTGAAAGCCGAGATGCGGAGCTACCGCGACCGCGGCTACCGCGTCGCCAAGATGAAGATCGGCGGCGCGTCGCTCGACGACGACCTCCGCCGCATCGACGCGGCGCTCGAGGTGCTTGGCGACGGCCGGAACCTCGCGGTCGACGCGAACGGCCGGTTCGACCTCGAGACCGCCGTCGCCTATGCCGAGGCGCTGAAGCCCTACGGCCTCTTCTGGTACGAGGAGGCCGGCGACCCGCTCGACTTCGCGCTGCAGGCGGCGCTGGCCGAGCACTATCCGCACGCCATGGCGACCGGCGAGAACCTGTTCAGCCACCAGGACGGGCGCAACCTGCTCCGCTATGGCGGGATGCGGCCCGACCGCGACTGGCTCCAGCTCGACCCCGCCCTCTCCTACGGGCTCGTCGAGTACAAGCGGTTCCTCGACCTCCTGCCCGACCACGGCTTTTCGCGCGAGAACTGCATCCCGCACGGCGGGCACCAGATGGCGCTCAACATCGCGGCGGGTCTCGGGCTGGGCGGCAACGAGAGCTATCCGGACGTGTTCCACCCGTTCGGCGGCTTCGCCGACGCGACCCCGGTCGAGGACAGCCGGGTTGGCCTGCACGCCTGCCCCGGCGTCGGCTTCGAGGCGAAGGCGGCGCTGATCGCGACGCTTCGCGAGGCGACCGGCACCTGACGGAGCCCGAGGCCGTTGAACCACCGGGGGGAGGGGCGTAACTCTGCGCCGTCCGCAGAGGCGAGGTGTTGAGGATGGCGGAGCAGAGCCTCGAGGAGCGGATCCTCGGCCCGCGCACGCTGGCGGACTGGACACCACCGCCCCGGCCCTCCGGCCCGCTCGAGGGCCGACTGGTTCGGCTCGAGCCGCTCGCTCCGGCCCAGGCGGACGCGCTCCACGCCGCCAACAGCGCCGACGCCGAGGGCGCCATGTGGCTCTACATGCCCTACGGGCCGTTCGCGGACGCAGGCGAATACCGCGCCTGGGTCGAGGAGGTGGCGGGCCGCCCGGACCCGTTCTTCTACGCGATTGTCGACCGGGTGCGCGGGCCGCTCGGGGTGGCGAGCTTCCTGCGGGTGCAGCCCGCGGCGGGGTCGATCGAGGTCGGCCACATCGCGCTCTCGCCCGCGCTGCAGCGGACCCCCGCCGCGACCGAGGCGATGGCGCTGATGATGGCCTGGGCGTTCGATGCCGGCTATCGCCGCTACGAGTGGAAGTGCAACGCCCGGAACCGCACCTCGCGCGACGCGGCGCTGCGCCTCGGCCTCTCCTACGAAGGCGTCTTCCGGCAGGCGACGGTCGTCAAGGGCCGCAACCGCGACACGGCCTGGTATGCCGCCATCGACACCGAGTGGCCGGCGCTCGCCGACGCCTTCGCGCGCTGGCTCGACCCGTCGAACTTCGACCCTGAGGGCCGGCAGCGCACCTCGCTCCGCGCGCTGACCCGCCCCGTGCTCGTCGCAACCGGCTGATCCGAGAGGTCCCATGCCCGACCCCCGCCCCGAGGTGCTCGACTTCCTGCTCTCGCGCCGCTCCCGCCCCGCCAAGACGCTGGGCGAGCCGGGGCCTGACCGGGACGGGCTCATGCGCCTCCTGACAGCCGCCGCCCGCATCCCCGACCACAAGAAGCTCGAGCCTTGGCGCTTCGTCGTGATCGAGGGCGCGGCGCGCGACCGGCTGGCCGCCGCGGCCGCCACGCGCCTCGGCGAGATCGGCGAGACGCGCCTCGACAAGTATGCCGAGCAGTTCCGCCAGGGCGCCGTGATCGTCGCCGTCGTCTCGCGGCCTGTGCCGCACCCGGACGTGCCAGAATGGGAGCAGCAGTACTCCGCCGCCTGCGTCTGCATGACCCTGCTGACGGCCGCGCTGGCCGCCGGCTGGGGCGCGCAGTGGCTGACCGGGCCGCTGGTGCGCGACGCGCGCTTCCTGGGCGAGGCGCTCGGCTGCACGGGCGGCGAGACCGTGGCGGGATTCGTGCACATCGGCACCGAGCGCGTGGCGCCGTCCGAGCGGGACCGGCCGGACGTGGCGGCGATCACCACGTGGGCCTGATCGCCATGGTCCTGATCTCATGGGCCTGATCTCCGACATCGCGCTGGCGCTCGACCGGCGGTTCCTGTCGGTGCTGCTGCGCGGCCTGGCGCTGACGGTCGCGCTGCTCGCCGGCGTCACCTGGCTCGTGGTCTGGCTGGTGACGCTCCTGCCCGATTCGCTCGGCACCTGGCCGTCCTCGACAACGACGGCGAGGGCGGCAAGGACGGGCCGCCGCGTCAAAGGGTCAGCTGGCCGTCGAACAGGACGACGCCGGCGCCGCCGAACGCCCGGCGTCGACCCGGACCCAGGCGCCGGCGCACCGGCTTAGCTCCCGCCGCCGGTGATGAACCCGGTGCCCTCATCGGCCGTGGCCTCGTCCGGCTCCTGCCAGTGGCCCTGTGCCTTCAATGCGTCGGCGACCTCCTTCGGCATGTAGTTCTCGTCGTGCTTGGCCAGCACCTCGACCGCCTCGAAGCCGTCCTCGCGGTAGTAGCCCTCGGTCACGACCCCCTGCCCCTCGCGGAACAGGTCGGGCAGGACGCCGGTGTAGCGCACGGTCACGGTCGCGTTGCCGTCGGTCACGTCGAAGCGCACCTCCTCCGACGTGCCCCGGACGACCGAGCCGTCGGCGACGAGCCCGCCGAGGCGGAGCAGGCGGTCGGGCCGGCGCTCCTCGGCCACCAGCTCGGTCGGCGAGAAGAAGAAGGCTATCGAGTTCTGGAAGGCGTAGCCCATCATCAGCGTCGCCGCCGCCAATAGCACGCCGCCGAACGCGATCATCCTGATCCGCCGCGCCTTCCGCGTCAGGCCCATGCCTTCAATCCTTCGCCTTCCCGGCGCTCTTCGCCTTGCCGACGTCCGCCTCGGCGCGCTCGGCGGGCGAGCGCGCCTGGTCGAGCGCCGCCTCGGGCGTCAGCGGCTCGCCGGACGCGAGCCGCGCCTGCTCGCGCGCCTCGAAGGCCTGCGCCCGCTCCTCGGGGCTGACGTCGGAGGCGCGCGCGCTGCGGTCCTCCTCGTCGAGTCCGCTGTCGAGCGCGTCCAGCAACTCCTCGTCGGCGATCACCGTCACCAGCTTGTCCGCGTTCGCCACCGCGTTGATCTCTCCGCCCAGAATGATCGCCGTCGCCGTGATGTAGAGAAAGATCAGCGTGATCATCACCCCCGCGAGCGTGCCGTAGGTGACCGTGTAGGTCCCCATCTGCGACAGATAATAGGAGAAGCCGGCCGCCGACGCGATCAGGATCAAGAGGGTCGCCATGATCCCGGGCCAGATCACGAAGCCGCGCATCCGGCGCGACGGCAGGACCTTGTGCACGACCCACAGGTACGCCCAGAAGATGGCGATCGCCAGCGCGTAGCGCATCGCGTTCGCACCGAACGGCAGGTCGATCTGCGCCTCGCGCTGCAAGAGGTAGTAGACGAGCGGCGCGACTATGATGAGCCCGGCGAGCACGATGAAGACGATGAAGCCGAGCACCACCATCGCGAAGGAGAAGAGGTAGTGCACGAGGAAGTTGCGCGGGATGTCGGCCTCGTAGGCGCGGTCGAGCGCGACGCGCACCGCCTCGGCCCCGTTCGAGGCGACGTAGAGCGCGCCGATCGCCGCGAGCGTGATGAGGCCGAAGCCCTGCCCCTGCAGGATGTCCATCAGCACGGGCTCGAGCGTCAGGGCGACGTCGGGCGGGACGGCGTTGAACAGCGTCTCGATCGCGGCCTCGCCGCCCTCGCGCCCGACGACATAGCCGGTCAGCGCTGTCGCGAAGAGCAGGAACGGCACGATCGCCAGCATGGCGGAGAAGGCCATGTAGCCCGCGATGACCGAGCCCTCGTGCTGGAAGTAGCGGTCGACGACCGCCTTCAGGAAAGGCCACGCGACGCGGGCGATCCTGACGATGCGCGTCACGGAAAGAGCGGCGGCGCCATCAGGCCCGTCGTCTCGTCGAGGCCGAGCATCAGGTTCGCGTTCTGCACGGCCTGCCCGGCCGCGCCCTTGACCAGGTTGTCGAGCGCCGAGAAGACGATCGCGCGACCCTCCCGCCGGTCCGGCACGACGCCGATGTGACAGAAGTTCGAGCCGCGGACATGCCGCGTCGCCGGCGCCTCGCCGAGCGGCAGGACATGGACGAACGGCTCGGGGGCGTAGCGCTCGCGAAGCGCGCGGTGGCAGGCCTCGGCCTCGCCCTTCAGGTAGATCGTCGCCAGGATGCCCCGGTTCTGCGGCAGCAGATGGGCGGTGAACGAGCAGCGGACCGGCTGGCCCGCCATCGCCGAGAACTCCTGGTCGAACTCCGCCATGTGCCGGTGGCGGGCGATGTTGTAGGCGTGGAAGCCCTCCGAGACCTCCGCGTGCAGCAGCCCCTCCTTGGCTCCGCGCCCTGCGCCCGAGACGCCGGTCGCGAGGTCGATGATGATGTCGCCGGGGTCGATCGCGCGCGCCTCGAGGAGGGGCAGCACGGCGAGCAGCCCGGTCGCGGCGTTGCAGCCGGTGCCGGCCACCAGCCGGGCCGCGCGGATGTCCTCGCGGTAGAACTCGGTCAGGCCGTAGACGGCCTCTGCCTGCAGGTCGAGCGCGTGGTGCTCGTGCCCGTACCACTCGGCATAGACGGCCGGGTCGCGCAGGCGGAAGTCGGCGGAGAGGTCGACGACCTTCAGGTCCTTCGGCAGCGTCGCCACCACCTTCTGCGTCGTCGCATGCGGCAGCGCGCAGAAGACGAGGTCGGTGCCCGCAAGGTCCGCGTCCTCGATCGTCGTCAGCCGCGGCAGGTCCAGATGGCGCAGATGCGGAAACACCTCGGCCATCGCGGCGCCGGCGCGCGCGTTCGCGGTCAGCGCCCCGACCTCGAGGCCGGGATGCGTCTCGACCAGGCGCACGAGCTCGGCGCCGGTGTAGCCGCTCGCGCCAAGGATCGCGACCTTGTGCGTTTTCGCCATTCGCTCCTCCCGCTCGCGCGCCTGCCCTAGCCCATTGCCGGAGCGCCCGCAACGCGCAACGCGGCCGCCACACGGCCTTGCCAGGGCGCAGTGAACCCTGCCAGCTGGCGGAGAGGGAGAAGATATGGCAAGCGATCCCCCTAAGCCGCGCCGCCCCGCGCCGCCGCCCCGCGGGTTCCGGGCCGCGGAGCTCGCGGGCCGCCTCGCGCGGGCGCAGCGGCTGATGGCCGGGAGGAGCTAGAACATCGTCATCCGCGACGGCTCGCCGGAGCTCCCGACCCGCCGGACGCCCCCCGAGATGCCGGAGCTCAGGTCCTGACGCCCGGCCCGTCCGCGGCCGCTCCTCCGGAGTTGACCCGTCCCGTTTTTGTTTCCACAGTTGCAGACGGTCGCTCGCGTCCCGATCGCGAGACAGGCCCCCTGTCCGGCGCCGGGCATGGCGCATCCGATGCGCCGCGTCGTCGCGCATGGACCGAAGCCGACCGGGGGACGCCGCGCGCGCCCTCCGGCCAAGAAACGAAAAAACCTCAGGGAGAGCCCCATGAAACCGATCAAGCTGATGGCCACGGCCGGCGTCCTCGCCGCAGCCGCATACGGCGTGCAGGCGCAGGAGAAGTTCATCACCATCGGCACCGGCGGACAGACCGGCGTCTACTACGTGGTCGGCCAGTCGATCTGCAAGCTGGTCAACCGCTCGACCGACCTCAAGTGCACGGCGCCCTCGACCGGCGGCTCGATCGCCAACATCAACGCGATCAAGGGTGGCGACATGACCATGGGCGTCGCGCAGTCCGACTGGCAGCACCACGCCTACCACGGCACCTCGGAGTACGAGGGCGACCAGTTCGAGAACATCCGGGCCGTGTTCTCGGTTCATCCCGAGCCGTTCAACGTGGTCGCGCGCGCCGACAGCGGCATCGAGACCTTCGACGACCTGAAGGGCAAGCGCGTGAACATCGGCAACCCGGGCTCGGGCCAGCGCGCGACGATGGACGTGGTGCTCGAGGCCAAGGGCTGGACGACCGACGACTTTGCGCTCGCCTCCGAGCTCAAGTCGGCCGAGCAGTCCCAGGCGCTCTGCGACAACAAGGTCGACGCGATCATCTTCACGGTCGGCCACCCCGCCGGCTCGATCCAGGAGGCGACCACCACCTGCGAGTCGAAGATCATCGACATCGGCAGCGATCCGGCGATCCAGAAGCTGGTCGAGGAGAACCCGTTCTACTCGCTCGCGACCGTCCCGGGCGGCATGTACAACGGCAACCCCGACGACGTGCAGACCTTCGGCGTGCGCGCGACCTTCGTCTCGTCGGCCGACGTCGAGGAGGACGTCGTCTACGAGGTGACGAAGACGGTGTTCGAGAACTTCGACCGCTTTCAGCAGCTCCACCCGGCCTTCGGGGTCCTGAAGAAGGAGGAAATGGTGACCCAGGGCAACTCGGCGCCGCTCCACGACGGAGCCAAGAAGTACTTCGAGGAAGCCGGAATGCTCTGAGCGTTCCGCCCCGTCCGGGCTTCCGGGCGGGGCATCTCCGGCCGCCTCGACGCGGCCGGCAATAATATGTCCCGGGGGAGGACGCGCGCGATGGAAGCCAAGGACGTCGACGTCGAGAAGAAGGAAGCGCAGGGGGAGATCGACGAGCTCCTCGCCTCCGACACCGGCGGGCGGAATCCCGGCGGCGCGGTCGGGCTCCTCATGCTGCTGGTGGCGATGGCGTGGTCGCTGTTCCAGCTCTGGTTCGCCTCGCCGGTCCCCTTCATGGTCAATTTCGGCGTCTTCAACGACACCGAGGCGCGCTCGATCCACCTCGCCTTCGCGATCTTCCTGGCGTTCCTCGCCTATCCGTCCGAGCGCACGCCCGTGCAGTTCACGCTCGGCATCGGCGTGCCGGTCATCCTCTGCATCCTGTTCATCTACGGCGCCGACGGCGACGTCAGCCCGGTCGTCCCCGTCATCATCACGGCGCTGATCGTGGGCGCGATCCTGCTCGGCAGCTCGCGCGACCACATCCCTCTCTGGGAGTGGGCGCTCGCGATCGTCGGCGCCGCGACCGCGCTCTATCTCTACGTCTTCTACGACGGCATCTCGGGGCGCGTCGGCGCGCCGATCTACCAGGACTTCGTCGTCTCGATGGTCGGGCTCATGGTCCTGCTCGAGGCGACGCGGCGCTCGCTCGGGCCGGCGCTCACGATCGTCGCGACCGTGTTCCTGGTCTACACCTTCCTCGGGCCGATGATGCCCTCGCTCATCGCGCACAAGGGCAACTCGCTTTCCGAGGTCGTGAACCACCACTGGATCACGACCGAGGGCGTGTTCGGCATCGCGCTCGGGGTCTCGACCTCGTTCGTCTTCCTGTTCGTGCTGTTCGGCTCGCTGCTCGACCGCGCCGGTGCCGGCAACTACTTCATCCAGGTCGCCTTCTCGCTGATGGGCCACATGCGGGGCGGGCCGGCCAAGGCCGCGGTCGTCGCCTCGGCGATGACCGGCCTGATCTCCGGCTCGTCGATCGCGAACGTGGTGACCACCGGCACCTTCACGATCCCGCTCATGAAGAAGGTCGGCTTCTCGTCCGAGAAGGCGGGGGCGGTCGAGGTTGCCTCCTCGGTCAACGGCCAGATCATGCCGCCCGTCATGGGCGCCGCCGCGTTCCTGATGGTCGAATATGTCGGCATCCCCTATTTCGACGTGGTCACGCACGCCTTCGTGCCGGCCGTCATCAGCTACATCGCGCTCGTCTACATCGTCCACCTCGAGGCGATGAAGGCCGGGATGCGCGGGCTCGAGCGGCCCTACGAGCCTCAGCCCTGGATGGCCTGGCTGATGACGATCGCGCTCGTCATCGCGGGCATCTGCGCCCTCTCCTTCGCCGTCTACTACCTGATGGGCTGGATGCGCCCGGCGTTCCCGGAAACTGCTGGCTACCTCGTCTTCGCGTTCCTGACGGCGGCCTATGTCGGCCTCCTCTGGATTGCCTCGCGCGAGCCCGACCTCGTGATGGAGGACCCGAAGTCCGAGATCACGCGTTTGCCGGTGCCGGGTCAGACGATCCGCTCGGGGCTGCACTTCGTGCTGCCGGTCGTCGTCCTCGTCTGGGCGCTGATGATCGACCGGCTGTCGCCCGGCCTCTCGGCCTTCTGGGCGGCCTGCTACATGATCTTCATCCTCGTCACCCAGCGCCCGCTGATGGCGCTGTTCCGGGGCGGCCGCGATTTCGGCCCGGCGACGAAGCAGGGCCTGCTCGACCTGGTCGAGGGACTGGTGTCGGGCGCGCGCAACATGATCGGCATCGGCATCGCGACCGCGACCGCCGGCATCATCGTCGGCGCGGTCAGCCAGACCGGCGTCGGCTCAGCCCTCGCGAACGTGGTCGAGGCGCTCTCGGGCGGGAACCTGATGGCGATCCTGTTCCTGACCGCCATCCTCAGCCTGATCCTCGGCATGGGCCTGCCGACGACCGCGAACTACATCGTCGTCTCGGCGCTGCTCGCCCCCGTGATCGTGACGCTCGGCCAGCAGAACGGGCTGATCGTGCCGCTGATCGCGGTGCACCTGTTCGTCTTCTATTTCGGCATCATGGCGGACGTGACGCCGCCGGTGGGGCTCGCGAGCTTCGCGGCCGCGGCCGTCTCGGGCGGCGACCCGATCCGGACCGGCGTCGTCGCGTTCTTCTACAGCCTGCGGACGGCCGCGCTGCCGTTCCTCTTCATCTTCAACACCGACCTGCTGCTGATCGATGTCACCTGGATCGAGGGCATCTTCGTCTTCGTCACGGCTACGATCGCGATGCTCCTCTTCGCCGCGGCGACGCAACAGTACTTCCTGACCCGCAACCGGATCTGGGAGACGGTGGCGCTCCTGCTGATCGCCTTCACGCTGTTCCGGCCGGGTTTCTGGATGGACTGGATCTCGCCGCCCCATGTCGAGCGCGCGCCAAGCGAGATCGCGGAGGCCGCCGCGAACACGCCCCCCGGCGGCGACCTCAGGCTGCGCATCTCGGGCTTCACCCCGGTCGGCGAGCCGGTGGAGTTCACCGCCCTGCTGCCGATCGTGGCCGACGGCACGGGCGAGGAGCGGATCGCCGCCGCGGGCCTCGAGCTGGTCGAGGACGACGGCCGCGTCATCATCGACAACGTCGCCTTCGACAGCCCGGCCGAGGCCGCCGGCCTCGACTGGGACCAGGAGATCCTGGTCGTGCTGGAGCCGGTGCCGCAGCCGTCGAAGTACTGGATGTTCATCCCGGCGCTCGTCCTGCTCGCCCTGATCGTCTGGCTGCAACGGCGCCGGGCCGAACCCGCGCCGCCGCCGCGCGCGCCGCAGGCCGAGACGGCCCGCATGCAGGAAGGGCCGGCGGAATGAGCAAGGACATCGTGCTCGCGGTCGACCTGAACCACCACGAGAGCTGGGACGCGGCGGTGCCCGAGGCGGTCGGGATCGCGCGCGCCAAGGGGGCCAGGATCCACCTCGTCGTCGTCGTCCCCGACTTCGGCATGGCGATGGTCAGCGACTTCTTCCCGCCCGATTTCGAGCGCAAGGCGCTCGAGCGCGCGTGGGACGAGCTGCACAAGCTGGCCGAGGAGAAGATGCCGGAAGACGTCGAGTGGCAGGCCCACGTCGCCCACGGCGACATCGCGGAGGAGCTGCTGCGGGTGACGGGCGAGGTCGGCGCCGCGATGATCGTCATGGCCTCGCACCCGGTCGACCATGTGCGCCATTTCCTGGTCGGCAGCCAGGCCGAGCGCATCGTCGCCCGCTCACCGGTCAGCGTGCTGGTGGTCCGGCAGTGAGGGTCTCCGCGCCCGGGCTGAGGGAAGCGGCATGACGGTGGCGGCGAAGAAGGCAACGGCGGCGCCGCATTCGCACGTGTTCCCGCGGAACTCGCGCGGGTCGCTGCCGACCGTCTCGCATGGGGAAGGCGTCTACCTCTACGACACCGACGGCCGGCGCTATCTCGACGCCTCGGGCGGGGCCGCGGTCTCCTGCCTCGGCCACGGCGACCCGGACGTCGCGGCCGCGATGAAGACGCAGATCGACCGCGTCGCCTTCGCCCACACCGGCTTCTTCACCTCGGAGGCAGCGGAGCGCCTGGCCGACCGGCTGGCGGCCCTCGCGCCCGGCCGGCTCGACCGGGTCTACTTCGTCTCGGGCGGCTCCGAGGCGATGGAGGCGGCGCTCAAGCTCGCGCGGCAGTATTTCCTCGAGACAGGCGAGCCCGGACGCCACCGCGTCATCGCGCGCCGCCAGAGCTATCACGGCAACACCCTCGGCGCGCTGGCGACGGGGGGCAACATGTGGCGGCGCGAGCCCTTCGGGCCGATGATGATCGAGACCTCCCACATCGCCCCCTGCTACGAATACCGCGACCGCCGGCCGGACGAGAGCGCCGCCGAATACGGCCAGCGCGCGGCGAACGAGCTCGAGGCCGAGATCGAGCGGCTCGGGCCCCGGAACGTCATGGCCTTCGTCGCCGAGCCCGTTGTCGGCGCGACCCT
>DATKCY010000237.1:0-10048 GCA_035512995.1 Thermohalobaculum sp. | reverse complement strand
CGGGACCAGGCGGCCCGCGCCTCCGGCTCCGCGATCAGCCGGCGGAGCGCGGCGGCATAGCCCTCCGCGTCGTCCGCCGGGACCAGCCAGGCCCCCCCGGCCGTCGCCTCGGCCACCGCGGCGAGGTCCGGTCCGAGCGTCGGCAGCGCGCGCGCCACGGCCTCGGCGAAGACCATGCCGAAGCCCTCGTGCGCGCTGGCGAGCGCGAAGACGTCCGTGCGGTGATAGGCCTCCCCCAGCGCCTCCTCGCCGAGCGCGCCGTCGAGGCTGACCCGGGCGCCGAGCCCGAGGTCGGCGATCAGCCGCTGGATGCGCCCGGCCTCGGCACCGTCCCGGTCGGCCGGCCCGACGATCCGGCAGCGCCAGTCGAGGTCGGTCAGCCGGGCGAGCGCGCCGATCAGCCGGGCGTGTCCCTTCCGCGGCACCAGCGCCCCGACCGACAGGATCAGCGCACCGGGTCCGCCCGAGCCCGCGGCGGGCGGCGCGGGATCGGTGCCGGGCCGCGCCACGCGCGCACCGGCGACCCCGTAGTCGCGCTCGAGCTCGCGCGCGGTCGCGGCGCTCGAGGCGACCACCGCGCGGGCGTGGGCGAACGCCGCCCGCTCGCTCGCGCCGAGCCCCGCCGCAGCCTCGGGCGACAGCCCCGTCTCGCCCGCGAGCGGGTGGTGGCAGAGGGCGACGAGCGGCGCGCGGACGGGGCGCAGCACCTCCGCCGGCAGCGCGCCGAAGGCGAGGCCGTCGACGATCAGCGGCACCCCCGCCGGAACGGCCGCGAGCAGCCGCGCGCTCTCCGCCAGCGCCGCCTCGTCGGGAAAGGGAAAGCCGCCCGGCAGCGCCAGGTGGCGGAGCGCCCAGCCGGCGCGCCCGGCCTCGGCCAGCAGCCGGCGGGCATAGCCGTAGCCGCCGGTCGGCGTGGCGATGTCCCCGGGCACCGCCAGGACCGCATCGCTCAAACCGCCGCCTCGTACCAGGCGCGCGCCGTCGGGCTTTCCTCCAGCGTGACCCGGATGCGCCCGAGCGCGTCGGAGCCGGGGCCGAGCCCGCCCGCGCGCGCGGCCTCGGCCATCCGCTCGAAGACGTGGCGGCAGAGGAACTCGGTCGTCGTGGTCTCGCCCGGCAGCGCCTCGTCGAGATTGGCGTAGTTCAGGGGGGCCAGCGCCCCTTTCAGCGCCTCGGTCGCCCGCCCGATGTCGACGACGATGTTCTCGGGGCCGAGCGCCTCGCGGAAGAAGGCGACGGAGACGACGAAGGTCGCGCCGTGCAGCGCCTGCGCGGGCCCGAACACGGCGCCCTCGAGCGAGTGGGCGACCATGATGTGCTCCCGCACCTCGACCGCGTACATCGGCGACTCCCTCAGTAGACGACGCGGGTCGCGATACCGGGCGCATCGGGCGCCAGCAAGCGCGGGATCGCCGCGGGCAGGTCGGAAAAAGCCACCTGCTCCGTCACCAGCCGGTCGAGGCGCGGGTCGGCGAGCCGCCCGATCGCCTGCGCCAGCCGCTCGGCCCGGCTGGTGGTCGTGCGGCGCGAGGGCGCGACGTGTCCGACCTGGCTCGCCTTCAGCGTCAGCCGCCGCGCGTGGAAGGCGCCGCCGAGCGGGACCGGCACCGCCCCCGCACCGTACCAGCTGAGCTCGATGCAGGTCCCCTCGAAGGCGAGCGCATCGAGCGCGGTCGCAAGCCCCTCGGCGCTGGCCGAGCTGTGGAACACGAGGTCGTAGTCGCCCCCGGCCTCGCCCGCTCGCCTGAATTTCACAGGAAAGTCAGCGAATATCGCGCCGGTCTCCTCTACCGTGTCCGTGACGGTGACCGCGACGTCTTGGAGGGACGACAGGAACATGGCGACCAGCGACCCGAGGAGGCCCGCGCCGACCACGAGCACGCGCATCCCGGACAGCGGCTCCGCGTCCCAGAGGGCGTTGAGCGCCGTCTCGGCATTGGCGCCCAGCACCGCGCGCCCGGCCGGCACGTCCGGCGGCAGCGGCACCACCGCCCCCGCGGGCACGCGGAAGCGGTCCTGATGCGGGTGGAGCGCGAAGACGTCGCGCCCGAGCAGCGCGTCCGGACCCGCCACGACCGTGCCGGCGGCGGCATAGCCGTACTTGACCGGGAACGGGAAGTCTCCCTCCTGGAAGGGCGCGCGCATCCGTTCGCGCTCGCTCTCCGGCACTCGGCCCGCGGCGACCAGCCGCTCGGTGCCGCGGCTGAGCGCCGAGAAACGGGTCTCGACCTCGACCGCTCCGGGCCCGAGCGGCGGCAGATCGACCCGCCTCAGTTCCGCTCGGCCGGGGGCCACATATATCAGCGCGGTCGCGTGCTCCGTCATGCCCCGTCCACCTGGCCCGGCCCCGGCCGCAGCCTACCGTCCCCGACCCGCCGGTCCAGCCGCGAGTAGCCGATGAGCGACACGACAGACAGCGCGGTCCTGGCGCCGAGGGCCATCCGCGGCGGCGCGGAGGCCGAGCGCGGGCCGCTGACGCCCGCGGGGCTGCAGCGGCGGCGCACGCTGGCGGCGCGGCGGCTGGCGGTGGCGGCGCTCAACCTCGGCTCGATGGCGGGGCTCCTCTGGGGCATCCTGCACGTCTTCGGGGCCGGCGGCTGGACCGCGACCGACGTCGTGCTGGTCGCCTGCTTCGCGGTCGGCGCGCCGTGGACGGTGATGGGCCTCTGGAACGCGGTTTTGGGCCTCTGGCTCATGCATGGCGCGCGCGACGGGCTGATGCTGGCTGCCCCGCAGCTGGCGGCCGCGCGCGGTGACCGGCCGGTGCAGTCGCGGACCGCGCTCGCCATGACGATCCGGAACGAAGACACGGCGCGCGTGCTGGCGCGGCTGATCGAGATGCGCCGCAGCCTCGACGCGACCGGCTTCGGGCACCTGTTCGACATCCACGTCCTGTCCGACAGTTCCGACCCCGCGATCGCGGCCGAGGAGGAGCGGCTGTTCGCGCAGCTCCGCGGTCGCCTCGGCGGCCTCCGCGCCCACTACCGCCGCCGCGCGCGGAACGAGGGCTTCAAGGCCGGCAACATCCGCGACTTCCTGTCGGGCGCGGGCCGCGACCACGCCTTCTTCGTGCCCCTCGACAGCGACAGCCTGATGTCGGGCGAGGCGATCGTCGCGATGGTCCGGATCATGGAGGCGCACCCGCGGATCGGCATCCTGCAGAGCCTGGTCACGGGCCTTCCGGCCGCCAGCGCCTTCGCGCGCGTCTTCCAGTTCGGCATGCGCCACGGCATGCGCAGCTTCACGATGGGCGCCGCCTGGTGGCAGGGCGACTGCGGCCCCTACTGGGGCCACAACGCGGTCGTGCGCACGGCGCCGTTCCGCCGCCACTGCCGGCTGCCGCGGCTGTCCGGCCGCGGGCCGCTCGGCGGCGCGATCATGAGCCACGACCAGGTCGAGGCCGTGCTGATGCGCCGCGCCGGCTACGAGGTGCGCGTCCTGCCCGTCGAGAGCGAGAGCTGGGAGGAGAACCCGCCGACGCTCGCCGATTTCGTCAAGCGCGACCTGCGCTGGTGCCAGGGCAACATGCAGTACTGGCCGCTGCTGGGCTTGCGCGGGCTCCG
Organism: Thermohalobaculum sp.; assembly: GCA_035512995.1. Classification (GTDB taxonomy): domain Bacteria; phylum Pseudomonadota; class Alphaproteobacteria; order Rhodobacterales; family Rhodobacteraceae; genus Thermohalobaculum. Next base: position 6,485 of record DATKCY010000237.1, on the reverse strand, counting down.
GCCCGTCTCGCGCTTCCAGCTCGCCGCCGCGATCGGCATGTACCTGGCGGCGCCGGCCTGGATGCTGATGACGGCGGCGGCCGGCGCGAAGATGATCGAGGGCGATCTCGGCCAGATCGACATCGCCTTCGGGATCGCGATGTTCTTCATCATGTTCGCGGTCTCGCTGGTGCCGAAGCTCGCGGGGCTTGCCGACATCCTGCTGACGCCGGGCGGCACCGCCCGCTATGGCGGCACCGGCCGGTTCCTGGCGGGCGGGCTGCTCGAGCTCCTGTTCGGCATGCTGCTCGCACCGGTCGTCGCCTTCCGGGTCACGCTGTTCCTGGTCGGCCTGATCTTCGGGCGCGCGACCGCCTGGGGCAGCCAGCGGCGCGAGGCCCGGCGCCTCGGCTGGCGCGAGGCGGCGGCGGGCCTCTGGCCGCAGACGCTCGCGGGGCTCGGGCTCGGCACTGCGATCGCGCTCGTCGCCGGCGGCTCGACGCTCGCCTGGGCGGCGCCGGTGCTGGCGGGCCTTTCGCTTGCGATCCCGTTCGCGGTCCTGACCGCAGCCCCCGCCGCGGGGAGGGCGCTCGCGCGGCAGCGCCTCTGCGCGACCCCGGACGAGCTGGCGCCGCCCGAGCTGCTCCGCCGCCTCGCCGCCGGCGCCGGGGAGGCCGAGGCAAGCGACCCCCCGAAGGCGGCCGCCTGAGCCCCGCTGGCCCGCCCGATCCGGACGAACTGTCCCCTTCCCGCACCCGGTCGCATCCGCTAGAGGGGCTGAAGGCGCCGGCAGGGGCGCCGGGCTTCGGGAGAACACGGACCATGGCGCTCGAACACCCGTATCTCCTGTTCCTCGGCGACGCGCCGGACGCGCTGGCGGCCAAGGTCGGCTACGGCATCCGCGACTGGCGGCCGGACGCGAGCGTCGGGCAGTACCGGATGGAGGGTTGTCGCGCCGATCTCGGCCTGCCGGACGTGACCGTCGCCGAGGCGGCCGAGGCCGGGGCGAAGACCATGGTGATCGGCGTCGCGAACCGGGGCGGCGTGATCGCGGACGCCTGGAAGGCCGTGCTGATCGAGGCGCTCGAGGCCGGCATGGACCTGGCCGCCGGCCTGCACAGCCGGCTCAGTGACGAGCCCGAGCTCGTCGCGGCCGCGCGCGCGAACGACCGCCGACTCCACGACGTGCGGGTGCCTGACCGCAAGTACCCGATCGCGGACGGGCGGAGGCGCCGCGGCAAGCGGCTGCTGACCGTCGGCACCGACTGCTCCTGCGGCAAGATGTATGCGACGCTCGCGATCGAGAAGGCGATGCAGGAGGCGGGCATGAACGCCGACTTCCGCGCCACCGGCCAGACCGGCATCCTGATCGAGGGGGTGGGCGTGCCGCTCGACGCCGTCGTCGCCGACTTCATGGCGGGCTCGATCGAGTGGCTGTGCCCGGAGAACGACGACGACCACTGGGACGTGGTCGAGGGCCAGGGCTCGCTGTTCCACCCCTCCTTCGCCGGCGTCACGCTCGCGCTGATCCACGGCGCGCAGGCGGACGCGCTGGTCCTCTGCCACGAGCCGACGCGCACGCACATGCGCGGGCTGCCGCACTACGCCATGAAGTCGCTCGAGGAGCTCTGCGAGGCCGTGCTGCCGCACGCGCGGCTGGTGAACCCCGACGCCCGCGCCGTCGGCTGCGCGATCAACACCTCGGCGCTGTCGCACGACGAGGCCGACGCCTACCTGGCCGACCTCGAGGACCGCATCGGCCTGCCCGCGGTCGATCCCTACCGCCACGGCGCCGCGCGGCTGCTGGAGCGCCTGTGAGCGGACCCGTCGTCACGGCCCGGGTCGAGACGTTCCCGATCGCGGGCGCATGGACGATCTCGCGCGGCTCGATCGACGCGCTCGAGGTCGTGACGGTGGAGGCGCGCATGGACGGCCACACCGGCCGCGGCGAGTGCCGACCCTATCCCCGCTACGGCTGGACCTCCGAAAGCGTGGTGGCCGAGATCGAGGCGGCGGCGCCCGAGATCGCGACGCGGTCCGACCCCGCCGACTGGGACCTGGCCGGCCTGATGCCCGCGGACGCCGCGCGGAACGCGCTCGACTGCGCGCTCTGGGACCTGCGCGCGAAGATCGCGGGCCGGCCCGTCTGGCAGCTCGCGGGGCTCGGCCGGGCGCCGGGGCCCGTCGTCACCGCCTACACCCTGTCGCTCGACGCAGCCGACGCGATGCGCGAGAAGGCGCAGGCGAACGCCCACCGCCCGCTCCTGAAGGTCAAGCTGGGCGGCGAGGGCGACCTTGCGCGCCTGCACGCCGTGCGCGAGGGCGCGCCGGAGTCCCGAATCATCGTCGACGCCAACGAGGGCTGGAGCGCAGACGCCTATGCCGAGATCGCGCCCGCGATGGTCGAGCTCGGCGTCGCGATGGTCGAGCAGCCGCTGCCCGAGGGCGAGGACGAGGCGCTCGCTGGCGTCGAGCGCCCGCTGCCGGTCTGCGCCGACGAGAGCTGCCACGACCGCGCCTCGCTCGCAGCCCTCCGCGGCCGCTACGACATGATCAACATCAAGCTCGACAAGACCGGCGGGCTGACCGAGGCGCTGGCGCTCAAGGCCGCGGCCGAGGAGCTGGGTTTCCGCGTGATGGCCGGCTCGATGCTGTCGACCTCGCTCGCCATCGCGCCCGCGGTGCTGGTGGCGCAGGGGGCGGAGATCGCCGACCTCGACGGGCCGCTGCTGCTCGCGCGGGACCGCGAGACGGCGCTGACCTATGACGAGGCGGGGGTGCACCCCGCCATGACCGAACTCTGGGGGTAAGGATGAGCCGCATCGTCTACGTCAACGGCGACTTCGTGCCGGAGGAGGAGGCCCGCGTCTCCGTCTTCGACCGCGCCTTCCTGATGGCCGATGGCGTCTACGAGGTGACGCCCGTGCTCGAGGGCAAGCTCTGCGAGTTCGACGGCCATATCGGCCGGCTCGACCGCTCGTGCCGCGAGCTGCACATGACCAACCCGTTCGACCGCGACGGCTGGCTCGAGCTGCACCGCGAGGTCGTGCGCCGGAACGAGCTGACCGAGGGGCTGGTCTACCTGCAGGTCACCCGCGGCGCCGCCGACCGCGACTTCGTCTGGCCCGAGGACGCGGAGCCCGGCGTCGTGCTCTTCACCCAGGTGAAGGCGCTCGAGGACAGCGAGAAGCCGAAGTCCGGCATGCGCGTGATCTCGGTCGACGACCTCCGCTGGGGCCGGCGGGACATCAAGACGGTGCAGCTCCTCTACCCGAGCCTCGCCAAGATGGAGGCGAAGCGGGCGGGCAAGGACGACGCCTGGCTGGTCGAGGACGGCTTCGTCAACGAGGGCACGGCGAACAACGCCTACATCATCACCCGCGAGGGCACGATCGTGACGCGCCAGCTCTCGAACGACATCCTGCACGGGATCACGCGCGGCAGCGTGCTGAAGCTCGCGCGCGAGCACCAGATGAAGGTCGAGGAGCGCTCATTCACCATCGAGGAGGCGAAGGCCGCGGCCGAGGCGTTCGTGACCGCCGCCTCGCTGTTCGTCTGTCCGGTGGTCGAGATCGACGGGGTGGCGATCGGCGACGGCAAGCCGGGTCCGAAGACCGCGCGGCTCCGCGAGATCTACCTCGAGAACGCCCACGCCTCCGCGATCTGACGGGCGAAGCCGCGCAGGGTGCGCTCCAGCGCACCGAAAGAGGGACTTGCGCCGCCCCGTCGGGCCGGATGGTGCGCTGGAGCGCACCCTACCGGACCGGCGGGCGCTGCGGTTCTTTCAGCAGCCGCGGATGAAGACGCCTTCTGCGCGGCCGTGCTGCGTGCGGCGGTCGTAGTCCTGCTGCCAGGCCACGGTCTCTTCCTCCAGCCGCTTGTTGAGGCGCGCGACGGCGCTGAAGAGCGCCCCCGCGCTCGGCTGCGGCGGCAGGGCCAGCGCCTCCTGCCGGAGCCGGGCGACGTACTCCTCGTAGCGGCGGCGGTGCGTGTCCTCGTGGCGGATCAGCGCCGCCATCGCCCGGTCCCACTCGCGCTGCAGGCAGGGCCGGGCGCGGTCGCGGTCGACCCAGCGCGGCAGGGTCTGGATGATCACGTCGTCGAAGCGCAGGTCGCCGACCACGTAGCCGCCGCTCACCCGGCGCGGCCGGAGGATGATGCGCGTCGGCGCGAGCTCGGTCAGCGCGGTCACGCCGAGCGGGCTCCGCGCCGTGATGCCCGCGGCCAGCTCGCCGGCCGTGGTGCCGCGCACGTCGTAGTAGCGCCGCTCGAGCGCGCCGTCCGCCTGCGTCCCCGCAGGCAGCAGCGCCGCCAGCAACGCGCCCGCCATGATCAGAGTGCGAATCGGTCCCGCTCCTGCCCCGCCAGCCCGGTTCTTCATACGCGGCCGCGCCCCGGATACGGCGCGGGCGCCGGGCCCGATTTCGGCCCGGCCCGCTAATCCGATCCGAGCCGAACTTTCTTTCGGTTAACGACAGGAAGTTCGGGTTTTCGCGTCCACGGGCGGCGCAACCGTCCGGCCGGGGCGGGCATCGGTCAGACCCTGGCCAGCGCCTGCTCGAGGTCGGCGATCAGGTCGGCCGGATCCTCGATGCCGATCGACAGGCGCACCATGTTGCTCGCCGCCCCCGCCCGCTCGCGCTGCTCGTCGCTGAGCTGGCGGTGCGTGGTGGACGCCGAGTGGATGATGAGCGAGCGCGCGTCGCCGAGATTCGCGACATGGCTGAAGAGCTCGACCGAGTCCACGAGCTTCACGCAGGCGTCGTAGCCGCCTTTGAGCTCGATCGTGAAGAGCGCGCCCGCGCCCTTCGGGCAGATCGTCGCCATCCGGTCGTGCCAGGGCGAGGAGTCGAGCCCGGCATAGGTGACCTTCGACACCTTCTCGTGCCCCTCGAGCCAGCCCGCCAGCGTCTCGGCATTACGGCAGTGGCGCTCCATCCTCAGGCTCAGCGTCTCGATCCCGAGCAGCGTGTAGAACGCGCCCTGCGGGTTCATCGTCATGCCGAGATCGCGCAGGCCCACCGCGATCGAATGGAAGGTGAAGGCGAGGTTGCCGAACGTCTCGTGGAACTTCAGGCCGTGATAGGCGGGCTCGGGCTCGGAGAGCGACGGGAAGCGCCCGGCCGCGGTCCAGTCGAAATTGCCGGAGTCGACCACGGCGCCGCCCGTGACCGTGCCGTTGCCGGTCATGAACTTGGTCAGCGAGTGCACGACCAGCGTCGCCCCGTGCTCTACGGGTCGGCAGAGCCACGGCGTCGCCGAGGTGTTGTCGACGATCAGCGGCACGCCCAGCTCCTCGGCCACGCGGGCGAGGGCGGGCAGGTCGGCGATGTGGCCGCCCGGGTTCGCGATCGACTCGCAGAACACGGCCTTGGTGCGCTCGTCCGCGGCCGCCTTGATCGCGTCGATATCGTCGATGTCGACGAAGCGCGCCTCCCAGCCGAAGCGCTTGAAGGTCTGGCTGAACTGGGTGACCGAGCCGCCGTAGAGCCGGTTCGAGCTCACCATGTTGTCGCCCGGACCCATCAGCGGGAAGAGGGCCATGATCTGCGCCGCGTGGCCCGACGAGCAGCAGACGCCGCCGACGCCGCCCTCGAGCGCCGCGACCCGCTCCTGCAGCACCGCGACGGTCGGGTTGGTCAGCCGCGAATAGATGAAGCCGACCTCCTGCAGGTTGAACAGCGCGGCAGCGTGGTCGGCATCGCGGAACACGTAGGCGGTCGTGTTGTAGACCGGCGTCTGCCGCGCGCCGGTCGCCGGGTCGGGCCGGCTGCCGGCGTGGATCTGCAGCGTGTCGAAGCCGAGCGGACGGTCGGTCATGGATCAGGTTCCCGGATGTTCGTTGACGCGGACGCACTGCTTAGCGGCTCGCGCCCGCGATTGCAGGGGAAATCTGGGCGGGGCGCGCCAGGCGGCCCTGCCGCGCTGTTGGCCTTGAGGCGAACCGACCCCGCCCTGTCCCTCCCCTCGCAGAAGGAGCGGACGCCAGCGGCAGCGCACGGCTCCCCTCCCCTGCAACGGGAGGGGTCGAGCTCAGGCCCCCTCCACCGCGACGAACCCCTCGAACTCGGGCGGCCCGAGATAGAGGTCGCGGTTGCCGCCCGCCTGCGCATGCGCCTTGCGGAACGCCTCCGAGCGGGTCCAGTCGAGGAAGGCCCGCTCGCTCGCCCAGATCGAATGCGAGGCGTAAAGGGTGTGGTCCTCCCGCTCGGGGCCCTTCAGCAGGTTGAACTCCTTGAACCCCGGCACGCCCTCGAGGAACGAGCTGCGCCCCGTCCAGACGGCCTCGAAGTCGGTCTCGCGGCCGCGGGTCACCCGAAACCGGTTCATCGCGACGTACATCCCGCTCCCCTCTGCCTCATGCATCTCCGGCGAAACCGCGGCCCTCAGCCGAGGCGCGAGCTGACGATCCCGGTGTTGAAGCCGCCCATGCGGAGCTCGCCGAACAGGCGCTGGTATTCGATCTTCGGGCAGTGGTTCATGATGACCGTCAGCCCCCGCGCCTC
>DATKCY010000236.1:0-10406 GCA_035512995.1 Thermohalobaculum sp. | reverse complement strand
ATCCTGTCGGACGCGGTGAACATCCGCTACGCCACGGGCACCCGCAACATGCAGGTCTTCACGTCGCGGAACGCGCCCTCGCGCTACCTTTTCCTGACCGCGCACGATGCGATCCTGTTCGAGTTCACCGGCTGCGCGCATCTCGCCCGAGGCATCGAGACGATCACCGAGGTGCGCCCGGCGCTGACCGCGAGCCATGTCGCCGCCGGCGAGGGCACGCCCGAGCGCGAGCGCGCCTGGGCGCGCGAGATGGTGGCGCTGGTGCGCGAGAAGGCGGGCGCGGACGCGCCGGTCGGGATCGAGCGGATGAACGGCGGCGCCGCGCTGGCGCTGGCGGCCGAGGGCGTGCGGCTGGTCGACGCGCAGGCGCCGGTCGAGCGGGCGCGCGCGATCAAGTCGGCCGAGGAGATGAAGTGCGTGCGCGCGAGCCTGGCCGCCACCGAGGCCGGGGTCGCGCGCCTCCGCGCCGCGATCCGGCCGGGGCTGACCGAGGCCGAGCTCTGGTCGGTGCTCCACCAGGCGGTGATCGCGCAGCACGGGGACTACATCGAGACGCGGCTCCTGAACTCCGGCCGGCGCACGAACCCGTGGTTCCAGGAGGCGGGCGCGAAGGTGATCGGCCCGGGCGAGCTGATCGCGCTCGATACCGACGTGGTCGGCTGCTACGGCTACTATGCCGACTTCTCGCGCACGTTTCATGCGGGGCCGGGGCGGCCAACGGCCGCGCAGCGGGAGCTTTACCGGACGGCGCACGAGCAGGTGCAGCACAATCTCGGCATCATCCGGCCGGGCATGAGCTTTCGCGACTATGCCGACGCCGCGTGGGAGATACCGAAGCGGTTCTTCGCCAACCGCTACTACCTGTCGGCGCATGGCTGCGGGATGACCGGCGAGTACCCCTATCTCTACCACCGCGCCGATTTCGGCGACGCCGGCTACGACGGCGAGATCGAGCCTGGCATGGTGCTCTGCGTCGAGAGCTATATCGGCGAGGAGGGGGGCGCGGAGGGCGTGAAGCTCGAGCAGCAGATCCTGGTCACGGAGACGGGGACCGAGCTCCTGTCGCGGTTCCCGTTCGAGGAGGCGCTGCTGGCCGGCGGCTGACGGGCGCGCCGCGGGGCGCCGCTTCCGGAGCGGCTCAGAAGATGAAGCCGGCAGGACGGTTGCAATCCGCCAGGACGCGGCGGGCCGGCTCAGCCGAGCCCCTCCTCCCAGTAGGGGCGGGGGCCGAGGCGGGCTCGCAAGAAGTCGATGAAGGCGCGGGACTTGGCCGACAGGTGCCGTGTCTCCGGATAGATCACGTGGATCGCGCTCTCGGCCCAGGCGTGGTCGGAGAGGAGGCAGCGGAGCCGGCCCTCGGCCAGCGCCTCGTGGACGATGAAGCTTGGCTGGAGCGTGACGCCGAGGCCTGCCGCCGCCGCCTCGCCGAGCACGTCGCCGTTGTTCGAGCGCATCGCGACCGTCATCTGCACCGAGCCGCTCGCGCCGGCGGGATCGCGGTAGCGCCAGATGTCGAAGCGCTCCGACCCGACATAGGCGAGGCAGGGCCAGCCGCGCATGTCCCCGGGCGCCCGCGGCGCGCCGCGCCGCTCGACGAAGGCGGGCGCCGCGCAGACGATCATGCGCACGTCGCAGAGCTTCCTCGCGATCATGCTCGAGTCGCGGAGCGCGCCGATGCGGACCGCCAGGTCGAAGCCCTCGGCGACCAGGTCCACCTGCCGGTCGGAAAGATCGATGTCGAGCTCGAGGTCCGGGTGCTCGGCCGCGAACGCCGCGAGGATCGGCGCCAGATGGCGGACGCCGAAGCTGAGCGGCGCCGCGATCCGGAGGGGCCCGTGCAGCGCGCGGCCGGCGTCGGCGACCTCGCTCTCGGCCTCCTCGACCTCGGCGAGGATCGCGCGGGCGCGGGCGTAGAACGCCTGGCCGGCCTCGGTCAGGCTCATCGACCGGGTCGTGCGGATCAGGAGCTGCGCGCCGAGCCGGGCCTCGAGCTCCTTGATCCGCCGGCTGACGGCCGAGGGCGCGATCGACAGCGCCTCCGCCGCGCGCGTGACCGACCGCCGGTCGACCACCTCGAGAAAGCAGCGCATGTCCTCGAACCGGTCCATTCGATCTGCCTCGACGTCGGAAGAGGGGCGAGAATGCCCGTTCTGGCGGCACGTGCAAGACCGGCGCCGGAGCGGGGCGGCGTCGGCGGTCTTGATGCGGGTCAAGGCGCGCTTCCTCGATCCGCGCGAAGTTCGCTCCACCCATTCACCCTTTCCGGAGGAACGAGCCATGACGATTCGCCTTAAGAGCGCCGCTGCTGTCGCTGCACTGTCGCTGTCGCTGACGAGCGCCGCCCTCGCGCAGCAGACGGCGGAAGAGGGAGACGCGCCGGCGGCGACGGACGGCGGCCAGACGACATCCGGCATGGGCATGCAGGGCGGCATGGGCCCCGGCATGATGCGCGGCGCGATGAAGGGCGGCCGCGGCGGCGGCGGCATGGGGCCCGGGGCCATGATGATGATGTTCGTGCTGATGGACGCCGACGGCGACGAGGCGTTGTCGCTCGAGGAGGTGCTGTCGGTGCACGAGCGGATGTTCAACTACATCGACGCCGACGACGACGGCTCCGTGACGATGGAGGAGGCCCGGGCCTTCATGCAGAAGATGCACCGCCCCATGCGCTGAGACAGCGCCGCCGGGGCGGTCGCCCGCCCCGGCCTGCCGTCAGTCGACGAACGCCACCGTCACGCCCTGCTTGACCCGCCCGGCCAGCTCCTCGGCGTCCCAGTTGGTCAGGCGCACGCAGCCGTGGCTCGCGACCTTGCCGATGGAGGCCGGGTCGGGCGTGCCGTGCAGGCCGTAGGTCGGCTCGGTCAGGTCGATCCACATCGTCCCGACCGGGCCGTTCGGACCGGGCGGGATGATCAGCTTCTCGTCGACGTCGGCCTCGGGGATGTTCTCGGGATCGAAGGTGTAGTTCGGCTCGGGCGCGATGGCACTGACCTCGTGGGTGCCGGACGGGCTCGGCAGCTCGGCCGAGCCGACGGTCGCCGGGTAGTGCGCGACGAGGTTCCCGTCGGCGTCGAAGCCGCGCACGTGCTCGGCGGAGCGCGAGACCTCGATCCGGGCGACGGACGTGGTGTCGGGCTCTCCCGGCTGCGCGACGATCACGGTGTCGCCGGCCTCCGGCTCGAGGCCGCCGTTCAGGAGCGCGAAGAACTTGACGTCCATGTGGAAGCGCTCGGCCAGCATCTCGCCGATCGAGGTGTAGCCGAGCCAGTCCATCTCGGCGAGCTTCTTCCAGTCGTCGGGGATCTCGTCGACGATGCGGGCGTTCATGTCCTCCTCGGTCACGGTGTAGTCGGACATGATGCCGCTGGCGTCGGGGCCGCCGAGCGCCTGCCACGCCTCGGGATCGAGGACGCCATCGGCGTCGAGCCCCTCGCGCGTCTCAAACGCCATGAGGGCGGTCTTGACGTTCTCGCCCCACCAGCCGTCGACGACGCCGGGGGAGACCCCGGCGCGGTCGAGCAGGACCTGCAGCTTGACGATGAGGGGGTTCTGGTCGTCGGGCAGCGGCCCGCCGTCGTAGCTGGCCGTCTCGACCGCGTCGCGGCTTATCTCGGCCGCTGCGCCGGGGCCGGCGACCAGCAGCGCCGCCGCGGCCAGTGCAAGTCTCGTCGTCTGCATCGTTCTTCGCTTCCGGTGCGTTGGTCCGTGGCCGCAGGATGATGAGGCCGGCGGTCTCGCGTTCAAGCAGCCCCGCGGCGAGGGAGGACTGACCGTGTCCCGCACCAGACTGAGCGCCGCGCCGATCCTGCTCTGCCTGCTCTCCGCCCCTCTGCTGGCCGAGGCGCCCGAGGACGCGCCGGTGCCGCCCGAGGTGCCGGAGGCGCTGCGCGAGGGAGCGCAGGCCGAGGCCAGAGCGGCGGAGGAAGCGCCCGAGGACGCGGCGGAAGCCGGTCCTGCGGAAGAGGCGGCCGAGGCGGCGGAGGCCGCCGCCGAAGCAGCGGAGGCCGCCGAGGAGGCGGTCGAAGCGGTCGAGGCGATCGACAATGAGCTCGACGAGCCGGACGAGCCGGTGGTCGTCGCGCCCCCCGATGCCGGCCCCACCTTCGATCCGAAGACCGCGGACGCCTGCGAGGCGGAGCTCGCCGAACTCGGCGTCCGGTTCGAGCGGGTCGAGGCGCTCGAGGGCGAGGGTCCGTGCGGAGCGCCGCAGCCGCTCCGCGTGAGCGCGATCGGCGGGGTCGAGCTCAGGCCCGAGATCACGGTCCGCTGCCCGGCCGCGCGGGCGCTCGCGCTCTGGATCGACCGGGTCGCCGCGCCGCTCGCCGAGCTCTACATGGAGCAGGAGGTCGCGGCGCTGCTGACCCCGACCGGCTATCAGTGCCGGCGCCGCCGCGGGGACGGCACGGCGAAGTGGTCGGAGCACTCCTTCGCCAACGCCGTCGACGTCTCGGGCCTCATGTTCGAGAACGGCGACACGATGGCGATCCGGCCGCGCGAGGATTCGCAGGAGCCGGAGCGGTCCTACCAGGCCGGCATCCGCGGCGGCGCCTGCGCCTTCTTCACCACCGTGCTGGGCCCGACGACGAACGGCGCGCACGCCGACCACCTGCACCTCGACATGGCCGAGCGCCGCGGCGGCTACCGCCTCTGCGAGTGACCGCGCCGCCCGCGTCGAGGGCAGCTACGGCCTGCCCCTGATCACGGGCGCGCTCGGCGGGGCGCTCTACGGCTGGCTCCGCGGCCGGGCCGCCCGCGCATAGCGCCCGCGCGACCCGGCCGGCTCAGCCCATGCGGTTCGTCGGGTTGCCGATGATGTCCATGAACTCCTTCCGCGTGCGGCTGTCGCGGCGGAAGATGCCGAGCATGGTCGAGGTCACCATCGACACGCCGGGCTTGTGCACGCCGCGGGTCGACATGCAGTGGTGCTCGCCCTCCATGACGACGGCGACGCCCTTGGGGCGCAGCACGTCCATCAGCGTCGTGCCGATCTGCGCCGTCATCTTCTCCTGCACCTGCAGGCGCTTGGCGTAGGCGTCGATCAGGCGCGGCAGCTTCGAGATGCCGATCACCCGGCCCGCGGGGATATAGCCGACATGCGCGCTGCCGATGATCGGGGCCAGGTGGTGCTCGCAGAAGCTCTCGAACCGGATGCCGCGGAGAACGACCATCTCGTCGTAGCCCTCGACCTCCTCGAAGGTGCGGGTCAGCATGTCGACCGGGTCGATGTCGTAGCCCTCGAACCACTGCCGGTAGGCGCGCGCGACCCGCCCGGGCGTGTCCAGGAGACCCTCGCGGGCCGGATCGTCGCCGGCGAAGCGGATCAGGGTGCGCACCGCCTCCTCGGCCTCGGCCACGCTCGGCCGCGGGATGGCGGCGGGCGGGGGAACCTGCGGCCGCCGCTTCGGCGGCGGTTCCTCGAAGGGATCGTCCGGTGCGGTCATCGGCGCGTCCTCCTGGCTCAGGCGAATTTAAGCGAGCGGGCCGGGCCGCGCCAGCGTCACACCGTCGCGAGCGCACCCTCGATGTCCTCGGCGAGGTCCTCGGGGTCCTCGAGCCCGACCGAGAGGCGCACGAGTCCGGGCCTGATGCCGAGCGCCGCGCGCGCCTCTTCCGTCAGCCGCTGGTGGGTCGTCGTGGTCGGGTGCGTCACCAGGCTCTTCGCGTCGGCGAGGTTGTTCGAGATCTGCACGAGGCGGAGCGAGTTCAGGAACCGGAAGGCGCCGGCCTTGCCCTCCGCGAGCTCGAGCGCCATGACCTGGCCCGGCCGCTCCATCTGCGCCGCCGCGAGGTTGTGCTGCGGGTGCGACGGCAGGCCCGGATAGATCAGCCGCTCGAGCCCGGCGGCGCCGTCGAGCCGGCGCGCCAGGTACTCGGCGGCGTCGGTCTGCGCCTCGACGCGCACGGCCAGGGTCTCGAGCCCCTTCAGCATGACCCAGGCGTTGAACGGGCTGAGCGCCGGCCCGGTGTGCTTGACGTAAGGTTCCACCTCCTCGCGGATGAACGCCTGCGGCCCCAGGATCACGCCGCCGAGGCAGCGGCCCTGGCCGTCGATGTGTTTGGTCGCCGAGTAGACTACGATGTCCGCGCCGAGCGCGAGCGGGCGCTGGTAGAGCGGCGTCGCGAAGACGTTGTCGACGACGAGGCGCGCGCCGACCTCGTGCGCGATCTCGGCGACCGCGGCCACGTCGATCACCTCGAGCGTCGGGTTTGACGGCGTCTCGAGGAAGCAGGCACGGGTCTCGGGCCGCATCGCCTCGCGCCACTGCTCGATGTCGGTGCCGTCGACCAGGGTGACGTCGACGCCGAAGCGCGGACAGAGCGTCTCGACGATGTAGAGGCACGAGCCGAAGAGCGCCCGCGCCGCCACCAGGTGGTCGCCGGCGCGGAGCTGGCACATCAGCGCCGCGTGGACCGCCGCCATGCCGCTGGCGGTCGCGAACGCGGCCTCGGCGCCCTCGAGCGCCGCGATGCGGTCCTCGAACATCGCGACCGTCGGGTTGCCGTAGCGGGCGTAGATGAAGCCGTCCTCGCCCTCGGGCAGCTCGCCGCGAAAGCGGGCCTCGGCCGTCTCCGCGTCGGGATAGACGAACCCCTGGGTCAGGAACAGCGCCTCGGAGGTCTCGCCATAGCGGCTGCGGCGGATGCCGCCGTGCACGAGCGAGGTGCGGCGGCGCGGGCGGTGATCTGCCATCGGCGATGCCCCGGGGGACTCCCGGCCCTCCACGCTGTTGCAGGACCGGAGATGGAGGCAACGCCTCCGACCTCTTTAGCGGCATGTTTTGCGTGGCCCGCAAGCTGGTCCGACAAATCGCCACGTAGGTCGAGCGGATACTCTCGCGGGCGGGCCGCGTCAAGCGCGGCGCATCGGGACGGCACCGCCCCTCACCCCGTCCGCTCTGCCCCGGCCGGAGGAAAGCCTGCCGACGGCACCCGTTTTCATGTCGAAAAGGTCGCATTCCGGAAAAATCGAGCCCTGGATGAGCCTCCGTCACCGACTCTTCATCGAACCGCAACCGCCGTGTGTGCAAGCTGGGACAGGAGAGACGGCGAAGGACAGGGAGGCACGCGAACCTCCAGCCGTTGGGGCAGACATGGCAGTCATCCGCATCAACGCCGCGCGCACGGGCGAGCTGATGCTCGCCGGCGGCGACCCGGACTGGAGACGGCCGATCGACGCCGCGCTGGCGGCCCTGCCGTCCGGGGCGCCCGTCACCGTCGTGGTCCACGGCTATCGCTACGCGCCGCGCGCCGATGGCCGGCTCGGCGGGCCGCACTGTCCGCACGGGCTGCTCTACCGCGCCGACGATATCGGACCGAACCCGCGGGCCAAGCGTCCGCCGCTTTCGGCCTGGCCGCACGCGCTCGGCTTCCGCGAGGACGGCGCGGCGACGGGGCTGTGCATCGCCTTCGGCTGGGACGCGCGGCGCGGGCGCGGCGCCGCGCTGATCGACGTCGGCCGGAACGACTTCGCCGCGGTCTACGCCGACGCGGCGATCGCCGGCCGGGCGCTCGCGCGCATCTTCGGGCTGATCGGCCGGCGGCGTCCGCTGCGGCTGACGAGCGCGATGGCCCATTCGCTGGGCGCGCGCGTCGTGCTCCGGGCGATGGCGGAGCGGCCGGACGCGGCTCCCGGCCGGGTGCTGCTGCTCGGGGCCGCCGAGTATGCGGGCGAGGCGCGGCGCCTGCTCGCGGACCAGGACCGGGGGGGCCGGCGGCGCGCCGACCTGCCCGAGGTCCTCAGCGTCTCGAGCCGCGCCAACGATTTCTACGACTGGCTGTTCGAGCTGTTCGCGCCGAAGCCGCGGCAGCGCGGCGACCGCCCGCTCGGCGCCCGCGGCCTCGGCATTCCGCACCTGCGCTGGATGGACATCGAGCTCGACCACCCGGACCTCGCCCGCTGGTTGTCGGCCCAGGGCCTGCACCTGACCCGGCTGCCCGAGCGGGTGACGCACTGGAGCTTCTACTCCGACCCCGGCGCCATGCTGTTCTGGAGCCGGGTGCTGCGCGGCCAGCCCGGGTGGGATCTCGCCGGCCTCCGCGCCCGGCGGATCCCGGAGACGCGGAGCGCGCGCTGGAGCCGCATGCCGCAGCTCCTCCCGCGCCTGCGGCTCCGGGGCGGCGGCGTCGGCGGCGGGCCGGCAGAGATCACGCAAAGCTGATCCGGCTTGCCGGATCGCCCTCGGCGGCCAACTGTGAGGGCGCACCCCGCGCCCCGGGGACGGCCGAGGAGAAACCGCATGCCTGCGCCGATCGACGTCCATTTCTGGCCCACGCCGAACGGCTGGAAGATCACCGTGATGCTCGAGGAGCTCGGCTGGCCCTACGAGGTGAAGCCCGTCAACATCGGCAAGGGCGAGCAATTCGAGGACGCGTTCCTCGCGATCTCCCCCAACAACCGGATGCCCGCGATCGTCGATCCGGAGGGGCCGGACGGCGAGCCGATCTCGATCTTCGAGTCCGGCGCGATCCTTCAGTATCTCGCGCGCAAGTCCGGCCGCTTCGGCGGCGGGACCGAGCGCCAGCGGATCGAGGTCGACGAGTGGGTGTTCTGGCAGGTCGCCAACGTGGGGCCGATGGCCGGCCAGGCGCACCACTTCCTGCGCTACGCGCCCGAGGAGGTGCCCTATGCCAGGAAGCGCTACGTGGACGAGGTGAACCGCCTCTACGGCGTGCTCGACTGGAAGCTCCGCGACCGCGAGTTCATCGTCGGCGACTACTCGATCGCCGACATCGCCAGCTATCCGTGGGTGAAGGGCTGGGAGCGGCAGGGCCAGACGGCTGAGGACATGCCGAACGTGATCGCCTGGCTCGAGCGCTGCGCCGCGCGGCCCGCGGTCGAGAAAGGCTGCGCCGTCGGCAAGGAGTGGAGCATGGACCTCAGCACCGACAAGGACGCGCAATCGGTGCTGTTCGGCCAGCGCGCCCGCAAGCGGAGCGGCTGAGGAGCACCCCCGGCGGCGGTGCTCAGGCGGTGTCGGCC
This sequence comes from Thermohalobaculum sp., assembly GCA_035512995.1. Taxonomy (GTDB): domain Bacteria; phylum Pseudomonadota; class Alphaproteobacteria; order Rhodobacterales; family Rhodobacteraceae; genus Thermohalobaculum. Next base: position 1,426 of record DATKCY010000236.1, on the reverse strand, counting down.
TCGGGCGGCGCGCGGCCGAACACCCGCTCCATGACGAGCGGCGTGAACAGCATCGGGAACTGGTAGAGGGCGACGTAGAGGGTGAAGAGCGGCTCTGCCGGCAGCGCCGCGAGGTAGAGCGCGACCGTCCGGTTGCCCCACATAAGCCCTGCCGCATGGGCGCGCGCCCTGGGGCCCGCGCGGGCGAGGCCCGCCGCGACCGCCAGCATCAGCCCGGTGTTCGTCGCCAGCACCAGCAGCACGACGCGCAGGCTCTGCACCGGGTCGGCGAGCATGAGCCGCCAGAATCCGTCGAAGAGCGGGATCACGAACACGATCATGGCGAGCGCCGCGAGACCGTCGAAGGCGCGGGCGCGGGCGCGGATCCGCGCCGGCCCGACCAGCCGGCGGAGGAGGAGCGCGAGCGCCGCCCCGCCGGCGATCATCATGCCGAGGCGGAGGGCGAGGCGCGCGGCGTCGATCGGCACGGCCGCGCCGATCAGCGCCTCGACGACGATCGGGCCGATCAGCGGCAGGGCCAGCGTCGCGAGCACCGTCAGCTCGAGCGCGAAGACGGCGTCGAGCCCGAGGATCAGGCAGAGCGACACCGCCGAGGTGATCGGCGGCGCGGCACCCGTGTAGACGAGCGCGGCGATCTCGCCCTCCGCGAGCCCCGCGAGCCGGCCCGCGGCCCAGAACATGGCGGGCGTCAGCACCATCAGCGCCGCCGCCCAGAGGACCAGCCGACCGAGGCGCCGGGGCCGGAGCGCCGCGCGCGCGACCTGGCCGAGCTCCATCCGCGCCATCGCGAGCGCCAGCACCAGCACCACGAGCAGCGGCAGCACCGGGCGGAGGGCCGCGCTGAGCGCCGGCATCAGGGTCGCGGCGATGACGCCGAGCGCGAGCACCCAGCGCGCCCGCGCGCCGATCCACTCGAGCAGGCCGAGAACCGCCGTCACGACCGGACCCGCTGACGTGCCCCCGGACTGCCGAGCCGTCCGGCTGCCGCAGAGAGCAGCGCAGCGCCGGGGCCTCGCCGGGCTCGGGAGCTCGAGCCGCGCGGGTTGCGCGCTGGACAGCCGGCCGGCGCGCTCACCGGTCGAACCGGCCGACGCGGAAGGGCGCGAGATCGATGTTCGGGTGGCGGCCGCCGATCAGGTCGGCGATCAGGCGGCCGGTCTTCGGGCCGCTCGTCAGGCCGACGTGCTGGGCGCCGAAGGCGAAGTAGACGCCCCGCGCGCGCGGGCTCTCGCCGATCAGCGGCAGGCTGTCGCGGGTCGAGGGGCGGTGGCCGAGCCAGCTCGACTCGCCCTCCCACTCGAGCCGCGGGTAGAGCACGCGCACCTGCCGGCGCAGCAGGTCGACGGGCGCCCGGCTCGGGCCCGCCTCGAGCCCGCCGAACTCGGCGAGGCCGGCGAAGCGGACGCCCCCCTCCATCGGCGTCACC
>DATKCY010000235.1:0-4229 GCA_035512995.1 Thermohalobaculum sp. | reverse complement strand
GGCGGCGCAGAGGAGCGCCGCCCAGAGGGGCGCCATCACATAGGTCAGCGCAAGGAACACCGACAGCGCCACGAACAGCAGCGTCGTGACGCCGAAGACGGCGGCGACGGCAAGGGTGATGCCCTGCCGCCGGGCGTAGATCAGGTGCGGTTTGAGGGCGCTCTCGACGTACTCGCCCAGGCCGAACGGCAGCACGGGGCCCCGGTCACTTGCGCGAGAAGAGGCCGAACAGGTAGCCGATGCCGAGCACGATCGCGAGCGCGGTCAGCGGGTTCCGGCGCACCGTCGCCTCGGCCTCGTTCAGCGTCTGGGTCAGCTGGTCGACCGCCTGCGCCTTCGTGGTCTCGGCGCCGCGGGTCAGATCGTCGCGCGCGCTCTGATAGCGGTGGCGCGCGGTCATGCCCACCATCTCGCCGAGCGAGGAGAAATCCTCGCGCAGCCGCTCGAGCTGGTTCTTGATGAGCTCGATATCGGTATCGTCGCCCTTCGCCTTGCCCTGCTGGGTGTCCGACTTCGCGCCCTGCTGGCTCTTGTTCTCGCTTGCGCTCGCCATTTCCGGCATCCCTCTCGAGTTCGTGTCGTCCGCGTTCACATGTAGGGGCGCGGGGGCAAAGAGGTAGCCCTGCCGCCGCGAAGCGTCAGTTTGCCGTCAGTTCGCGCGGCACCGCGAAATCGACAAGCGTGCCGATTCCGCGGTCGAGCGCGGCCCAGCTTTCGATCTCGAGCGCGATGATCGCGGCTGCGGCGGTCGGGAAATGCTCGAAAGCGCGGGCGCAGCCGGGCTCGGCCCGGCCGTTCGTCAGCGTGTGGGCGAAGGCGCCGAGGCCCGGCTCGTGGCCGATCACCATCGCGCTCCGGCAGGCGTCATCGAGCCGCGCGAGGCGCGCGCTGAGCACGGCGGGCGTGGCGTGGTAGAGCCCGCGCTCGACCTCTGGCTCCGGCAGCTCCGGAAAGGCCTTCCGCACGCGCTCGGCCGTCTCCTGCGCGCGCCGGGCCGAGGAGCAGAGGACCGTGTCCGGCTGGTGGCCCCGCTCCGCCAGCCAGGCCGCGATCGCGGGCGCCGAGCGGCGGCCGCGCTTGTTGAGCGGCCGGTCGTGGTCGGCGAGCTCCGGGTGGTCCCAGCTCGACTTCGCGTGGCGGAGCAGAATCAGCGTCCTCATGGCGGCCGAGTGGATCGGCCGGCCGGCCGCCGGTCAACCGCCGCGCCGGGCCGCCAGGAAGGCCGTCATGTGAAAGCGCCGCTGCGCCTCGGGCGGCGTGGCGCCGGCGCCGGCGGGACAGGCCCGGCGGACGAGACAGCCGGAGCGGCAGGCGACGCCTTCGGGCGAGGCGACGTGCGCGGTGCAGGCCGCCACGTCGTAGCGTCCGCCGGCGAAGGCATCGACCGGGCAGGCGGTCAGGCAGGGCGCCGGGCAGGCGGGGCAGGGCGGCGCCGGGCGCGCCCCGTCCAGCTCCAGCCTCTCGGCCAGCGCCAGCGCGCCGCGGTAGGAGGCCCAGAGCCCGCGCGTGGGACTGACCGGGATGGCGACGGGCGAGGGCCGCGAGCCCTCGCCGCGCGCGGCCCAGCGGACGAACGGGGGCCACGGCGGGCCGTCGAACGGGAAGATCGCCCGGGCGCCGATCCCGGCGGCGATCCCGCCGATCACCCGGCGCGACCAGCGGTCGAGCGGGTCGGGCGCGCCGTCGGCGGCCTCGGGCGCGGCGGAGAACACCCGCCACATCCGCCCGCCGGCGGCGCCGACCAGCACCAGCGTGCCGGTGCCGGGCGGCGCCCCGTCCCCGGGCCCCGGATGGAAGGCGCCGACGGCCTTCAGCCCGTGCGCCGCGAGCCCGGCGATCACGGGCGGAAGGGGAAGGCGAGCGACCAGCCGAGCCGGGTCGGCCGGTCGTCCTGGTGCCGCGCGAGCCCGATCGTCATGCCGCGGTGCCCGCCCTCAGGCTGCGCCACGTAGGTCCGGAACAGCCGGTCCCAGACGGAGAGGTTGAAGCCGTAGTTCGCGTCGTGCTCCCGCCGCTCAACCGAGTGGTGCACGCGGTGCATGTCGGGGGTCACGATCATCCGCCTGAGCCGGGCGTCGAGCCGGGCGCCGAGGTTGACGTTGCTGTGGTTGAACATCGCGAGCCCGTTCAGCACGATCTCGAACAGGATCACGGCCAGGACGGGCGCGCCGATCAGGTAGACGAGCCCGATCTTGATCGCCATCGAGAGCGCGATCTCGACCGGGTGGAAGCGGATGCCGGTGGTCACGTCGACGTCGCGGTCGGCGTGGTGCACGCGGTGGATGCGCCAGAGCACCGGCACCTTGTGCATCACGAGATGCTGGAGCCAGATCGCGAAGTCGAAGACCACGAAGGCGATCGCGACCTCGAGCCAGCCGGGCCAGGCAAGCGCGTTGAAGAACCCCCAGCCGCCGGCGGCGGCGTCCGCCGCGGCGCCGACCGCGGCCGCGCCGAAGAGGAGCCGCACCATCACGGCGTCCCCGATCGAGATCGTCCAGTTCGTCGTCCAGCGCCGCGGCCGCGAGGCCACGAGCGCCCGCATCGGCGCCCGCCGCTCCCAGAGCGCCATGAGCACGAAGACGCCGGCGAAGACGCCGAGCCGGATCGCGAGGTCGATGGTCATGGCATGCATGTCGGCGAGGCGGCGCAGGCGGTCAATGGGGTGCGGCGCGGGGGGTGTGCAATCGCGCGCGTTGCACGCGTGCAAAGGGGGTCAAGCTATTGAAAGGAAAAACATTTAAGGAATTGGAAACCATGATATGCGCCGTGCGGCAAACGCGGGCGCCGTCAGCCGTGGATCAGGGTGCCGGCGCCGTGGGCGGTGAAGAGCTCGAGCAGGACCGCGTGCTGGTGGCGCCCGTCGAGGATGACGGCGGCCTCGGTGCCGGCCCTGACGGCCGCCGCCGCGGTCTCGACCTTCGGGATCATGCCGCCCGAGATGGTGCCGTCCTCGATCAGCCGGTCGATGTCGGCGAGCGAGAGGTCGGTGATGACCTCGCCGGATGCGCTCCTCACACCCTCGACGTCGGTCAGGAGCAGCAGGCGCTCGGCGCCCATCGCGCCCGCGATGGCGCCGGCGGCCGTGTCCGCGTTGACGTTGAAGGTCTCGGCCGGGTTCCGCCCGGCGCCGACGGGCGCGACCACGGGGATGAAGCCGGAGCCGCCGAAGGTCTGCAGCACCCGCGGGTTCACCTCGACCGGCTGGCCGACGAAGCCGAGGTCCAGCACCTGCTCGATCGCGCTCTCGGGGTCGCGGCGGCGGCGGACCGCCTTCTCGCAGACCATCAGGTTCGCGTCCTTGCCGGAGAGGCCGACCGCGCGCCCGCCCTCGCCGTTGATCGCGGCGACGATCCCCTTGTTGATGAGGCCGGAGAGGACCATCTCGACGACCTCGACGGTCTCGGCCGTCGTGACCCGCAGACCGTCCTTGAACTCGGAGCGGATCTGCAGGCGCTCGAGCATCCGGTTGATCATCGGGCCGCCGCCGTGGACGACGACGGGGTGCACGCCGCACTGCTTCATCAGCACGATGTCGCGCGCGAAGCGCTGCAGCGATGCGGCGTCGCCCATGGCGTGGCCGCCGAACTTCACGACCACGGTCGCGTCGTCGTAGCGCTGGAGGAAGGGCAGCGCCTCGCTGAGGGTCCGCGCCGTCGCCAGCCAGTCGCGCGTCGTCGCCTTCTGCAGTTCCATCGCTTCGTTCCCGGCTCGCCCGGCAGGCGTGATAGCCTCTGCGCGGGGCGGGCGCCAGTGCCCGGTGATGCCCGTGCCCGCGGCGGGCAACGAGCGGGGAGAACGGATGAAGCTGCGGCGCGGCCTCGTGATCGTCGGCTGGCTGCTGCTCGTCGGCAGCGCGATCGACGCCCTGGTCCTTGTCTACGCCGGCTGGATCGTCCTCGACGGCGCCGGGCCTGCCGGCATGAGCGTCGACGTCTTCCTGAGGGACCACCTGGCGTGGATCTACTGGATCAAGCAGGTCGCCTATGTCGTGCTGCCGGACGGGTTCGTGACCTGGGTTTTCCGCCTGCCGGCGCTCGCATGGTTCGCGTTCAGGCTGGTCGTCAGCACGCTGCTCGGGGCCTGGGCGCTGAGCGCCGCGCGGCGGATGCCCGACCTCCGCCTCAGGCCGTGAGGAGACCGGCGATCGCGGCGCGGAGATGCGGGATTCCCTCGCCCTTGACCGAGGAGGTGGCGACGATCTCGGGGAAGGCTGCCGGATGCCGGGTCAA
>DATKCY010000234.1:0-4608 GCA_035512995.1 Thermohalobaculum sp. | reverse complement strand
CCGCCTCGAGCGACGTGCGCGTCCAGCTCGCGCGCGAGCGGGACACCGGGCCCTACGAGCCGCCGACGGTCGCCGAGCTCTTCGGCCTCTCCGCCGGCCCGGCGATCCGCGAGGAGGAGCGGCTGCTGCCGGTCGAGGAGGCCGAGCGCCTGCAGCAGGCGGGCGTCGCCGCGCCTGCCGACCCGCGCCCGCCGTCGGACGAGGAGCCGCGGCGGCTCGTCGACGGCCCCGAGATCGAGACCACCGAGGAGGGGGTCCGCGTCTTCCGCGCGCCGCAGACGACGGGCAGGCCCTGAGCCCCTTGAACCGCCCGACCGCGGCACGATCTCTGACGGCGGACACCCCCGGGAGGAGAAGACCGCAGATGCGCCCCACCCTGACCGCGGCCCGTGCCGCGTTCGCCGGCCTTCTGGCCGCCGCCATCGCCGCACCGGCCGCGCGCGCCGAGCCGCCGGTGACCGCCTTCACGCTGGAGAACGGCATGGAGGTCGTGGTCATCGAGGACCACCGCGCGCCGACCGTGACGCAAATGGTCTGGTACCCCGTGGGCGCCGCCGACGAGCCGTGGGGCAAGTCCGGCATCGCCCACTTCTTCGAGCACCTGATGTTCAAGGGCACCGACGACCTGGAGCCCGGCGAGTTCAGCCGCACGGTGGCCGAGAACGGCGGGCAGGACAACGCCTTCACCTCCTACGACTACACCGGCTACTTCCAGCGGGTCGCGGCCGACCGGCTCGGCCTGATGATGGAGCTCGAGGCCGAGCGCATGCAGGACCTGATCCTGAACGACGAGGTGGTCGACACCGAGCGCGAGGTGATCCTCGAGGAGCGCAACCAGCGCTACGAGAACGACCCCGGCGCGCTGCTCGCCGAGCAGATGAGAGCGGTGCTGCACCTGAACCACCCCTACCGCGTCCCGGTGATCGGCTGGCGCCACGAAATCGAGGCGCTGACAACGCAAGACGCGGTCGAGTTCTACGAGCGCTACTACGCGCCGGACAACGCGATCCTGATCGTCGCCGGCGACGTGACGCCCGACGAGGTGAGGCGGCTCGCGGAGGAGCACTACGGGCCGCTCGAGCCGTCCGGCCGGCCGCCGGACGCGCGGCCCGAGAACCCGCCGCAGCGCGCGGCGCGCCGGGTCGAGTACGCCGACCCGGCCGTGCGCCAGCCCTATGTCGTGCGCGACTACGTCGTGCCGTCCTGGAGCGCCGAGGACCCGGGCGAGGCGGCCGCCCTCAGCGTGCTCGACAACGTGCTCGGCGGCGGCCTGACCTCGATGCTGGCCGAGGAGCTGCAGATCGGGCAGGGGGTCGCCATCAGCACCGGCGCCGACTACTCGGCCGGGCGGGAGCCCGGGACCTTCCGCCTCTACGCCGTGCCGGCGCCCGGGGTCGAGCTCGATCAGCTCGAGGAGGCGATGGACGCGGTGCTCGCGCGGCTCAAGGAGGAGGGTCCGGATCCCGAGCTCGTCGAGCGGATCAAGCAGAACATCCTCGCCGCGCGCATCTTCCAGCAGGACGACCAGGGCCAGCTCGCCGGCATGTACGGGCGCGGGCTCGCGACCGGCCAGACGGTCGAGGACGTGCAGGCCTGGCCCGGGCATGTCGAGGACGTGACGCCCGAGGACGTGCAGGCGGTCGCGCGCGAATGGCTCAGGCCCGAGCGCTCGGTCACGGGCTGGCTGCTCCGCGAGGAGGCGGAGACGGCGGAGACGGATTCGGAGGCCGGATGATGACGATCATGCGCTTTTTCGGGCCTGCTGCCGCGGCCTTCACGGTGGCGGTCGGGCTCGCCGGCCCCGCCGCGGCGATCGACATCCAGGAGCTCGAGAGCCCTGGCGGCATCGACTACTGGCTGGTCGAGGAGCACTCGATCCCGATCGTCGCCCTCGAGGTCGAGTTCGGCGGCGGCGCGCGGCTCGACCCCGAAGACCGGCTCGGGATCGCGGAGATGGTCGCGGGCCTGCTCGACGAGGGAGCGGGCGAGCTCGACGCGCTCGCCTTCGCGAAGGCCCGCGACGATCTCTCGGCGCGCTACAGCTTCTCGGCCGGGCGGGACGGCATCGACGTCTCGGCGCGGATGCTGTCGGAGAAGCTCGAGCCCTCGGTCGCGCTCCTGGCCTCGGCGCTCGCCGAGCCGCGGTTCGACGAGGAGCCGGTGGGGCGGGTGCGCAAGCAGCTGCTGTCGAACATCGCCGAGCGCAGCACCGATCCGAACGCCATCGCCGGCGAGACCTGGTTCGGCCGGGCCTTCCCCGACCACCCGTACGGCCGCCCCGCGAGCGGGACCGCCGAGACGGTCGCGGCGATCGACGTGCCCGACCTCGAGGCCGCGCACGACCGGCTGCTAACGCGCTCGAACGCGACCGTCGGCATCGTCGGCGACGTCACGCCCGCCGAGGCCGACGCCATGGTCGACACCCTCTTCGCCGGCCTGCCCGAGGGCGAGCCGCTGGCGGAGGAGACGGCGGAGGGCACGCCGCCGCCGGGCGTCGAGGTGATCGAGCTCGCGAAGCCGCAGTCGGTGGCGATCTTCGGCCACAAGGGGCTCGCGCGCGAGGACGACGACTTCATTCCGGCCTATGTGCTGAACTACATCCTCGGCGGCGGCGGCTTCGAGAGCCGGCTGATGGAGGAGGTGCGCGAGAAGCGCGGCCTCGCCTACTCGGTCAGCACGTCGATGCTGCCGCTCGACCAGGCCGCGCTCTATATCGGCAGCGTGAGCACGGCGAACGCCCGCATGGGCGAGAGCCTCGACGTGATCCGGGGCGAGTGGAAGCGCCTGGCCGAGGAGGGCCCGACCGCCGAGGAGCTCGAGGCCGCGAAGAAGTACCTGACCGGCGCCTTCCCGCTCCGCTTCGATTCGAACGCGAAGATCGCCGGCTACCTCGTCTTCCTGCAGAAGGAGGAGCTCGGCGCCGGGTACATCGACACCCGGAACGACATGATCGAGGCGGTGACGCTCGAGGACGCGCGCCGGGTCGCCCGGCGCCTCTACGCCCCGGACGCGCTCTCGATCGTCGTCGTCGGCCAGCCCGAGGGCGTCTGACCCGAGCGCGCCTCGCGGCAGAGGCCCCGGCGGGGGCGGGTTCTCCCCGGAGACGGGGGAGCGCCCCCGCCTGACTGCCGCCAGGCGTCGCGCCTTGCGCCGGGCCCCTTTCACCGGACCTTCAGCATTCTCTTTTGGAATCGGTCGGCGTCATGCTATCGCTTGTGGCATGATACGGCCGGAGCGCAAGATGCAGGGGGAAACGCGGCAGATTCGCCGGCTGCCGGAGGCCGCCGCGAACCGCATCGCGGCGGGCGAGGTGGTCGAGCGGCCGGCCTCGGCGGTCAAGGAGCTGGTCGAGAACGCGATCGACGCCGGCGCGCGCCGGATCGCGGTCGCGGTGGCCGATGCCGGCAAGACGCTGATCCGGGTCGCCGACGACGGCGCCGGGATCGCGGCGCCCGAGCTCGCGCTCGCGCTCGAGCGCCACGCGACCTCGAAGATCGACGGCTCCGACCTCGTCCACATCCTCACCTACGGCTTCCGCGGCGAGGCGCTGCCCTCGATCGCCTCGGTCGCGCGGCTGACGCTGACGAGCAGGGCCGCGGGCGCGGCCGAGGCCTGGGGCCTCGAGGCGCGGGGCGGGGCGGTGGGGGAGCCGCGCCCGGCGGCGCACGGGCCCGGCACGACGGTCGAGGTGCGCGACCTCTTCTCGGCGACGCCGGCCAGGCTCAAGTTCCTGCGCTCGGACCGGGCCGAGCTCGGCGCGATCACCGAGGCGATCCGCCGCCTGGCGATGGCCGAGCCGGGCATCGGCTTCCGCCTCGACGACCTGACCGGCGGCACGGCGCGGACGCTGATCGCCCTCGACCCGGCCGCGGGCGACCCGGCCGCGGCCCGGCTCGCCCGGATCGACGCGGTCCTCGGCCAGGGCTTCGCCCAGAACGCGGTCGCGATCGCGGCCGAGCGCGAGGGGCTGGCGCTCTCGGGCTTCGCGGGGCTGCCGACCTATTCGCGCGGCTCCGGGGGCAGGCAGTTCTTCTTCGTCAACGGCCGGCCGGTGCAGGACCGGCTGCTGATCGGGGCGCTCCGCGCCGGCTATGCCGACCTGATCGCGCGCGACCGGCATCCCGTTGCCGCCCTCTACCTCGACTGCGACCCCGCGCGGATCGACGTCAACGTGCACCCCGCGAAGGCCGAGATCCGCTTCCGCGAGCCGGGGATCGCCCGCGGCCTCGTCGTCTCGGCGCTCCGCCACGCTCTCGCCGGCGCCGGCCACCGCACCGCGACGACGGTCTCGGACGCCGCCCTCGGCGCCTTCCGCGAGGGGCCGGCGCCGGCCTGGCGCGGACCCGCGCGCCCCTCGGCCGGCGCGGTCGCGTCGGCGCTCGCCTTCGACGCGCCCCGGCCGATGCCTGCCGAGGCACCCGAGGCCGAGGCGGCCGAGGCGGACGCGGACGCGGAGGAGCGCCGGGCGCTGCCGCTCGGCACCGCGCGGGCGCAGCTCCACCGCACCTACATCGTGGCCGAGACGGCCGACGGCCTCGTCCTCGTCGACCAGCACGCGGCGCACGAGCGGCTGGTGTTCGAGCGGCTGAAGCGCCAGACGGCCGAGCG
>DATKCY010000233.1:0-8779 GCA_035512995.1 Thermohalobaculum sp. | reverse complement strand
ATGGCAAGCGTTCACAGGTTTCCCGGCCGGGGCGCGGACTCCGAGAAGATCACGATCAACCTCGGCTATGTCGACCTCGGGCGGATCGACCTGCTGGTGCGCGACGGGTTCTACTCGAACCGGACCGACTTCATCCGCACGGCGATCAGGAACCAGCTCGGGTCCCACGACGATGCCGTGACGAAGTCGATCGACCGCCAGATGCTCGAGCTCGGGCTGCGGGACATCGCCCGCGAAGAACTCGAGGCCGCGAGGGACGCGGGCGAGCGGCTGCACATCAAGGTCCTCGGCCTCGCCCGGATCGCCGACGACGTCACCCCCGATCTCGCGCGAGCGACGATCGGCTCGATCACCATCCTCGGCGCGCTCCAGGCCTCGCGAGAGGTCAAGGACGCGCTGAAGGGCCGGATTCAGTAGGGCCGAAGGCCCCGAACACAAGGAAGACCCACATGACCCCCGATCTTGCGACTGCGATGCGCCGTGCGCTCGATAGCACGCGTGCCCAGAGACCCGACGAGGCGACGGCGATCATCCAGCAGGCGCTGGCGGGAGCCGGCGCGGGCGAAGGCCACGCGCCTGCGGCCGGACCGTCCCGGCATGCCCCGACGGCCCGCTTCAGCCTTGTCGATCCCGCAGCCGACGACGCCGAGCCCGCCCCGCGGCCCGGACCTTCTGGCGGCCCGGAGCCGCGCCCGACGGCGCCGCGCCCGGCGCGCGGGCTGCCCTTCAGCGTCGTCGATGGCAGCACCCGCCCCGGACGCGGCGGGCCGGGCGGCGCCGGCATCGGCCGCTCCCTCCGCTCCGTCATCGACAGCCTCGCCAGGGGCCGGGGCGGCCCGGGCGCCGGCCTGCCGGGGCTGCGGACGCCCTCTGCGCCGCCCGCGATCCCGGACGGCGCCCGCTACGAGACGCGGTCGTTCGCCTGTCCCGCGGGATCGCGGAGCTACCGCCTCTACGTGCCCTCCGTTCTGCCGGAGACCGGGCGCGGCCTGGTCGTGATGCTGCACGGCTGCACCCAGGACCCCGACGACTTCGCCAGCGGCACCCGCATGAACGCGGTCGCCGAGGCGCACGGCCTGATCGTCGCCTATCCCGAGCAGTCCAGGGCCGAGAACCCGTCCGCCTGCTGGAACTGGTTCCGGCCGGGCGACCAGCGGCAGGGCGCGGGCGAGCCCGCGATCCTTGCCGGCCTGACCCGCGAGGTGGCGGCCGAGTTCGGCGTCGCCCCGGGCCGCATCTTCGTCGCCGGCCTCTCCGCGGGCGGCGCGATGGCGGCGGTGCTGGGCGCGGCGTACCCCGAGCTCTACGCCGCGGCCGGCATCCATTCCGGCCTGCCGGCGGGTTCGGCCAGCGACGTCGCCTCCGCCTTCGCGGCGATGCGCGGCGATCCCGGCTGGGGCGGCGGCGCCGTCGCGGTGAACGGCAGCCAGGTGCGGACGATCGTCTTCCACGGCGACGCCGACCGGACGGTCCACCCGTCGAACGGCGAGAAGATCGTCGCCGGCTTCGGCGGCGCCCCGGACGAGCAGGTCGTCCATGGGCGCGCGCCCGAAGGCCGCAGCTACACCCGCTCGGTCACGCGCGGCACGGACGGCGAAGCCGTGGCCGAGCACTGGGTCATCGGCGGCGCCGGCCATGCCTGGTCGGGCGGCGATCCGGCCGGGTCCTACACCGATCCCGCCGGCCCCGACGCGTCCCGCCAGATGGTGCGCTTCTTCCTGTCGCTGCCCGAGGAGAACGCGGCGTGACCTCCCGCTCCCTGACTTTCGACGCGGTCTCCGAGGACCGCCCGGGGCCGAAGTGGCGCGCGCGCTGGGACCGCTCCTGGCCTGCCTACGAGGCGTGGTTCGTGGCCCGCGGCGGCGACGCCGGGCCGCCCCGCGCCGAATGCGAGGCGGCGCTCGCGCACTACATGCCCGAGCTCGTGCCCGTGCACCGGGCGCTCGTGCGCACCGCCGGCGGCGGCGACCGGGCGGCCCGCTTCCTCTCGACCTGGTGCCCGCCCGCCTATCTGGGCGGGTGCTCGCTGGCGGCGCGCGCCGACGGGGCGTCGGTGCGGCTGGTCCGGAACTATGACCTGTCGCCCGACCTGAACGAGGGCCTCCTGCTCAGGAGCGCCTGGACCGGCAAGCCCGTGATGGGGATGGTCGAGTTCCTCTGGGGCCTCTCCGACGGCGTCAACGCCGACGGCCTCGCCGTCGCGCTGGCGTTCGGCGGGCGGTGCGACGTCAGCCTGGGCTTCGGCGTGACGACGATCCTGCGCTATGTGCTCGAGACCTGCGCCACGGTGGACCGCGCGCTCGAGGTGCTGGCGCGCGTGCCCTCGCACATGGCCTACAACGTGACGCTCGCCGACCGCCACGGCGCGACCGCGAGCGTCGAGCTCGCGCCCGGCGGCGGCATGCGGCGGATGCCGAGCGCGATCGCGACCAATCACCAGCACGGGGCGGAGCGGGCCGAGCGGCCCGGCTTCACGCGCACGGCGGAGCGGCGGGCGCACCTCCAGAGGCTGTTCGTGGCGGGCACCGCCCCGGCCGACCTCGCCGACGCCTTCCTGCGGGAGCCGCTGTTCCAGACGGGCTACGCCGACGGCTTCGGCACGCTGTTCACGGCGGACTACGCGCCCGCCGAGGGGGCGCTGACGCTGCGCTGGCCCGGCCGGTCGTGGCACCAGCACCTCGACGCCTTTGCCGAGGGCCGGCTGGAGATCGACTACGGCGCCGCCGCGGGCCGGGTCGAGCCGTCGCCAGCCGAGGTGCACGAGGTGCACGAGGCGCTCGCGGCCGTGCGCCCGTTCCTGAGCGGGACCGGATGCGCCCGCTTCGACGCGTGGCTCGGCGAGGCGCGGCAGGGCCGCACCGACTGGGCGAGCCTCGGCGCCGTCTTCGCCGCCTGACGGAGGACGCCAATCCCGGCGCAGCCTCCCCTGCGGCGGCTGCGTCGGCCCCCGCCCGCCCCGGCCGGCGCTGATCGGACAACACCATCCGGCTCGCCATTGGCGTATTGAAAAACCGAGGACTTTATGTAATAGTGACATTGACTATTGATGGTTGAGGTATTCGGGCATTCTCGCCGTGCGGCGGCGACGAGGGCATTGCCATGTACAAGTATTTGTCGGTGCTGCGTCCGCTGCTCCGGTGATCCGGACCGTTCCCGTCATCAGAGCGGCTGCCTGCGCCTCCGCCGTGATCGAAGACCGGACGTCCGCAACATGCGCTCGGCGGGCGGCGGCGGAGCGCCCGGGCGCGTGAGACCGCGTTCCTGGCCGTGACATTCCGGGGAGGACTCGATTTGGCCTCTTTTCTCGCTCTCGACGGCATGCACCTGGCGCTGACGCTGGTGCTGAGCCTCCTGTTGCCGCTCTCGATCTTCTTCGGCCGCGGGAACGTGCGCACCCGCCGCCTCGCCATCCTCGACGGTCTCCGCGAGTGCGTGGAGGACGCTGACGCGGGGTGCCGGCACTTCGTGCTCAAGGAGCTGGACCTCATACGCAGCCGGTACGCGGAGCCCAGTCTCTCCTGGTCGGCCGCGCTGGCCTACGTGATGCCGACGATCCTGTTCGTCCTGCTCAGCATGATCGGGTTCGCTGCTCTCTTCACCGTTGTCGACATGGCCGCGCTGGAATCCGAAAACTTGTTTCTGCGGGGAATAACCGGCACCGAGGACGTGAGAGGCTACCAGGCCGGCACCGTGGCGGTCGTCGCCGCGGCCTTCCTCGGCGCATACGTGTGGTCGGTGAACTACCTCGTTCTGCGGATCGCGAACTTCGACCTCAGTCCGCTGAGCTTCCTTCGCGTCTCGTCGCACATGCTGCTGACGGTCTTCCTGGCGGGAATCCTTCGGCACGTCGTGGCCTCGGGGGTCGAGGCGCTGTTCACGCTGGGCGTGGTGCTCGGCATCGCCTTCCTGATGGGGCTGTTTCCGACCCTCGGCATGAACGTCCTGATCGACCGGCTGCCCGCACGGCTGGGCCTGAAGCGGCCGGTTGCGCAGTCGAACGAGATCGCGCGCGAGTACCCGCTGGATCTCATCGAGGGGATCGACGCCGGCATCAAGTTCCGGCTGGGCTCGCTCGAGATCGTCGATGCGCAGAACCTCGCCAGCGCCAATCCGATCAAGCTCTACATCGAGTCGCCCTACGGGCTGCTCAGGATCCTGGACTGGATCGCCCAGGCCCAGCTTCTGGTCTCGCTCGGCCCGGAGAAGTACCTGAAGCTGAGGGCGATCGGCGTCAGGGATATCCACGGCTTCCTGGCCCTCGGGGACACAAGCACCCGCAAGGCCCTGAAGCCGATCGTCTTCGGAGACTTCGAGAGCCCCGAGGAGGCGATGGACGTCTATGTCCGCTCGCTCGAGCAGGTCCTCCATGTCCGGCGACTGATCCGGTGGTTGAACACCTTCGCGTCGCTGATGGATTCGCCTGCGCAACAGCGCCTTCCCAGAGCGGTCGACGCCGCGGAATGATCCGGGGCCGGCCGGCGCCGGGGCGCAGCCGGCTCCGGCGAGCCGCAAGACGCGCCCGGCCCGTCTCATTCGAAGTCGATGAAGAACTCGCGGCGCCGGCGGGGGGAGAGTTCCTCCGGGACCAGCGCGCGGGCGGAGGCGACCAGCCGCTCCCGCTCGGTCGGGGCGGACCAGAACGCGAGGAACTGCGGTCCGCGCCCGCCGGGGTCGCCGAAGGCCGCGCCAAAGTGCGCGCTGCCTAATCCTCTTCCGGAGCAGGGAAGCGGATGATGCATTCGAGACCGTCGGGACGGAAGATCCTGATGCAGGTGCCTCTGATCATTTGCGGGAGCGCCTGCTCGAGTATCTCGGTGCCGAATCCTCTGCGCTCCGGCTCGCTCTCGATCCGCACGCCGCTCTCGCGCCAGGCGATCTCCATCGGTCGTCCCTCATCCCCGTCCTCGTGCGTCCAGCTCACGCGGAGGTGGCCGGCCCCCTGCGCCAGGGCGCCGTGCTTGCTGGCGTTCGTCGCCAGCTCGTGCAATGCAAGGGCGAGCGCCTGCGCCGTATCCGGCGGCAGCGATACCTCCGGGCCCTCCATGCTCACGCGGGCACCGACCTCGGCGCCGTGGGCCTCGAGCTCGAGGTGCAGAAGCTCTCGCAGCCCGACGTTCTGGCCGACCTTGCGCGTCAGCAGGTCCTGGGTGCGGGCGAGGGCGCTCAGGCGGTCATCGAACGCTTCCGCGAACGCCTCGTGGCTCGGGCTTGTCGCCCAGGTGCGGCGCGCCATCGCCTGGACGTTCGCCAGCAGGTTCTGGACGCGGTGGCGCAGCTCGGACAGCAGCATCTCGCTCCTGCCGAGCGCCTGCTCGAGCTTTCGATGCGCCTGCTGGCGCTCGATCGCCGCGGCCAGCAGGTTCGCGTATGTCTGCAGGAAGTCGACGTCGTCCTTGCTGAATAGCTTGCCCCCGGGAGAGTCGACCTCGAGCACGCCCCAGGCGGGACCGTCGCCCTGGATGATCACGTTGACCATGCTCGAGATTCCGTGCTCGCGCAGCAGCTCGGGGATGCGGAAGCGCTTTTCCGTCGACAGATCGGGAGAGATGACCGGCTCGCTCGTTCTCAGCGCATAGCCGCCGGGCGAGTTGTCGTGGGCGCCGAGCCTCGCATGGCCGACGACGCCGGGCTTCCAGTTGACGCCGGCGCGGACGAGCATGGTGTCGCCCTCCGGCAGGAGTTCCAGCACCTTGGCGAGCTTCACGCCCGTGGCCTCGGAGACGAGCTCGACCGCTTCGTCGAGCAACGCGTCGAGATCGGTCGTCCGCAGCGCCTGACAGCTGAAGCGGGCAAGCGCGGCGCGCTGGCGGCGAACCGCCTCTGTTCCTTCGTCTCCGGAAGCCATCGGGAGGTCCCTCGTGGTCCGCTCGCGCATGAAGCCCTAACATCGAAGCGGACGCCACGGGAACCTTCGTGAGCGGAGCGCCGTGAGTGGGCGGGACCGATTGCGCCCGCCGCGCAGTCGCGGCGCCACGGGCCCGGAGCCTCCGGGGCGCATGGCCGCTCGTCTCCGGGCGGCGCTTGAAACGGGGGCCGGGGGCAACATCGTCCAGCGACCGGTCCACCGACGCGGCCCGGCGCGCCGTCCCGGCGGGCAGAACACGAGAGGGAGCTCCGAGCACCGTGCCCCGAAACGCGCCACGCATCCTGATCGTCGAGGACAGCTACATGGTCGCCATGGAGATGAAGGCTCACGTCGAGAAGTGCGGCTGCTCGGCCGTCGGCCCGGTCGCGACGGTCGAGGATGCCCTCGAGGCCGTGCGGCAGTCGGACCTCGACGGCGCCATCCTCGACATCAACCTCGGGGAGGAGCGGGTCTGGCCGGTGGCGGACCTCCTCGAGCACCAGGGGGTCGCGTTCATCCTCGCGTCCGGTTACGCCAGCTCCGAGGTCCCGCCGCGCTTTCGCGCGCGCCGGGTGCTCGCGAAGCCCGTGGACGCCCGGACGGTCCGCGCCGCGCTGGCGGAGATCGGTCTGGCCGAGGCGTGACCTTCTAGCCGTCGCTGCCGTCCCTCGGCCGCCCCAGCGCCGCCGCCGGCAGCTCGAAGGTGCAGCTGAAGCCCTCGGGCCCGAACTCGGCCCGGCACTTGCCCCGCAGCTCGTATTCCGTGCTCTGCTGGATGAACTCGAGTCCGAAGCCCGGCCGGTCCGGCTCGCGCACCTGCGGCCCGCCCAGTTCCGTCCAGACGAGCCTGACCGTGCCGTTGTCGCTCCGGTCGTGCTCCCAGCAGAGCGCCACCCGCCCGTCCGGGGGTGACCAGAAAGGCGTCGATGCTGGTGCGCCGCGACGGCAGGTCGCCGTTCGAAACGGAGCGGAGCTTGCCCCCGCAGAGCGTCATCAGCCGCCCCGGCGAGATCACGTAGACGTGGTCCGGCGCGACCGCCGTGTCCTCCGTGACCTCGCTGACCGGCACGGCGGATGCGCGGGCCAGGATCTCCGTCAGGTGGCTCTCGCGATCGGGCGCCATGTGCAGGATCAGCACCCAGGCGATGCCGGAGTCGGCGGGAATGCTGCGGACGAGCTTCTGGAACTCGCCGACGCCGCCCGCGGAGGCGCCGATGCCGACTATGGGGGGCCGCTGCCCGTCGGCCGCGGTCCGGGCGTCCGCGCCGCGCGGCTGGGCGTCTCCCTCCGCCATCAGGCAGCGTTTCCCGGTAACGCCGCGCTCCGCGCGCGGTCCGGCGGCCGCGGTCTCACCGGCTTGAACGGTTGCGATGCGCGGGTGCGGGGCAGGGTCGAACGCCGAAGTGGGCGGTGGGTCACGCGATCATGCCTCCGGCCCGGCCAGCGAGCGCAGGAGATCGTGCGGGTCGAGCGGCTTGCTCCAGCACGGCACGTGCCCGAAGCGCTCCGGGATCGCGCCGTGGTTGTAGCCGGTGGCGAAGACGAACGGCACGCCCTGCGCCTCGAGCGCGTCGGCGACCTCGAAGACGATCTCGCCGCGCAGGTTGATATCGACCACGGCAAGGTCGATCCGCTGCGGCCCGACGATCAGCTCGAGCGCCCGCTCGCGCGTCGGCGCCGGCCCGACCACCTCCGCCCCGAGCCGGAGCGCCGCGCGCCTGAGGTCGTCCGCGATGTAATACTCGTCCTCGACCACGAGGATGCGATACCCGGTCAGGGGTGCTGGCGCCGCCATCTCCTCCATCACACTCCACGGCTGCCGCGGCTCAAGAGCATCCACCATCCGGCTGGCTGAAGTCTAGCCGAAGCCGCGGTCGGCGTCGATTCCACTCCCGAAGCCCGCAGAGGAATTCGCCGAGGGGATCATCGAGCGCTCGTCCCGCCCCCGCGCCGGCTGACGGAGCGATCCGCTGGAGGATGGGGTGCGCGGCCGGGTTCGCGCGTTCATCGAGGCGATCCTCGAGGAGGAGTTGTCGGCCGCGCTCGGGCGGGGCCGCTATGAGCGGGCCGAGGGTGCTGGGCGTGGCTGGCGCAACGGTCACCGCGACCGGCAGGTGATCGGCACGTTCGGCGCCGAGACGGTTTCGGTGCCGCGGGCGCGCCTCGTGCGCGAGGATGGCGGCGCGGCGGAATGGCGCTCGAAGGCGCTGCGCCGTTACCAGCGGCTGACCCGGCGCGCCGAGGCGCTGATCGCCGGCGCCTACCTCGCCGGGACCAACACGCGCCGGGTGCGCCGTGCTCTGGCGGCGCTGTTCGACGGCGCTGTCGGAAAGGACGTCGTCAGCCGCGCCTGGCGCAAGGTCCGGACCGACTGGGAGGCGTGGAACGCGCGCACGCTCCACGACGAGGACATCGTCCGGCTCATCCTCGACGGCACGGTGGTCCGGGCAAAGATCGACCGCAACGCACCGGCAATCTGGAGACCTCCGGTAACCCTCGTTTCGGCACAGGATTTAAGGGTTGGAGCGACGTCGGCCTTGAACTGATCGCGAGGGGGAAGGCTGTCGCGACCAGCCTCGGCAGGCCGGCGTCGCCTCTTGCGTTCGCCTTGGCGTCAGACGGGCAGACTCCGCCTGTCGAGCCAGCACCATCGCTTCATGTTGTAGGCCATGTTGGCGAGCGTGATGCTCGCGGTGGCACGAGCGAGGCCGACGGTCCGGATGACGAGGCCCATCGGCCCCTTCTGGTGCGCGAAGGGATGCTCGACATGGGCGCGCACCGCGGACTTGGCGGCGTTCGCCCTGGCCGTGCGCTTCGGCATTGGCCGGCCGGGCGGCTTGCGCCGATGGATGCGGCTGACCTTGCCGAGCTTCTCGAGGAACCGCTCGTTCTCCGCCGAGCGATAGGCGCTGTCGGCCCAGACATCGGAGGCGG
>DATKCY010000232.1:0-4243 GCA_035512995.1 Thermohalobaculum sp. | reverse complement strand
GGGGGGAGGCGATGCGCGAGCGGATCGACCATTCGAGGCGCCTCCGTTCGGCCGACGTTCGGCCGGCGCGGCAGCGGGAGAAGCTCCATGTTCACCGGCATCATCCGCGAGGTCGGCCGCGTCCGAAGGGTCGAGCAGCGGGGCGACACCCGCCTCGAGATCTCGACCGAACGCCCGCCTGACCGGATCGAGCTCGGCGCCTCGATCGCCTGCAACGGCATCTGCTTCACGGCGGTCGCCACCGGCAGCGACCGGGGGAGCGGCGGGGAGCACTGGTTCGCCGTCGAGGCCTCGGCCGAGACCGCCCGGTGCACGACCCTCGGCGGCTGGCGCGAGGGCGACCCGGTCAACCTCGAGCCCGCGATGCGCGTCGGCGACGAACTCGGCGGGCACATCGTCTCGGGCCATGTCGACGGCACCGCCACGGTCGCCGCGATCCGGCCCGAGGGCGACAGCCACCGCCTGACGGTCGAGGCTCCGCGCACCCTCGGCCGCTTCCTTGCGAGCAAGGGCTCGGTCGCGCTCGACGGCATCTCGCTCACCGTCAACGAGGTCGAGGACGCGGACGGCGCGACCCGCTTCGGCGTCAACATCATTCCGCACACCTGGTCCGTCACCTCGCTCGCCCGCGCAGCCGAGGGCACCCGCCTCAACCTCGAGGTCGACTTGATCGCCCGCTACGTCGCCCGCCTCTCGGAACGCCCCTGACGCGGCAGCGTGCCCGACGCGCGGGTGGCATTGCCGTGCGCCGCTTGCTACATGCCCGACCACAGCCGCGGGCCCGGACCGGACATGCACGACACCGACTACAGCGACGCCATCTCGTCCGTCCCCGAGATCATCGAGGAGGCGCGCCAGGGCCGCATGTTCATCCTGGTCGACCACGAGGACCGGGAGAACGAGGGCGACCTGATCGTGCCGGCGCAGATGGCCAGCCCCGAGATCGTGAACTTCATGGCGATCCACGGCCGCGGCCTGATCTGCCTCGCGCTGACCTCCGAGCGGATCGACCGCCTCGGCCTGCCGCTGATGGCGCCGACCAACCAGTCGCGCCACGAGACGGCGTTCACCGTCTCGATCGAGGCGCGCGAGGGGGTCACGACCGGCATTTCCGCGCACGACCGCGCGCGCACGATCGCGGTCGCGAGCGACCCGGGATCGGGGCCGCGGGATATCGCCTCGCCCGGCCACGTCTTCCCGCTCCGGGCGAAGGACGGCGGCGTGCTCGTCCGCGCCGGCCACACCGAGGCGGCGGTCGACATCGCGCGGCTGGCCGGGCTCGAGCCGTCCTCGGTCATCTGCGAGATCATGAACGACGACGGCACGATGGCGCGGCTGCCCGACCTCGTCGCCTTCGCCCAGCGCCACGCGCTCAAGATCGGCACGATCTCGGACCTGATCGCCTATCGCCGCCGATACGACAACCTCGTCAACGAGACCGCCTCGAAGACCGTCACCGCGGCGGTCGGCGGCGAGTGGCAGCTCCACGTCTTCCACGACCGGCCCGACGACGCCGAGCACCTGGCGCTCGTCAAGGGACGGATCGACGACGGCGCGCCGGTGCTGACCCGGATGCACGTGATCGACCCGCTCGAGGACCTCGTGGCGCTCAACGCCGACCGCTGGCAGCAGGTGCCGGACGCTATGGCGCAGATCGCCGAGGAGGGGCGGGGCGCGATCGTGCTGATCACCGACACCTCGCCGACCCGCCTCTCGGACCGGCTGAAGGCCCACGGCGCGGGCCCGCGCGAGCTCCGCCAGTACGGCGTCGGCGCGCAGATCCTGAGCGCCCTCGGCGTGCACGAGATGATCCTGCTCACGAACTCGCCGCTGCCCAAGGTCGTGGGGCTCGAGGGCTACGGCCTGACGATCATCGACACGCGCCCGATCAAGAAGCGGAGCGGGCGCTGATGGCGGGCCACGGCGGAGGGCTGGAGCTGCCGCGCCTCGACCCGGCGCCGCGCGTCCTGATCGTGGTCGCGGCGTTCTACCGCGCCGTCGCCGAGCAGCAGATCGCCGGCGCCCGGGCGCTGCTCGACCGGGCCGGCGCCCGCCACGAGACGGTCGAGGTGCCGGGCGCGCTCGAGATCCCGACGGTGATAGGCCTCGCCGCGGCAGGCGGCGGCTGGGACGGCTTCGTCGCCCTCGGCTGCGTGATCCGGGGCGAGACCTCGCATTACGAAACCGTCTGCGAGGAGAGCGCCCGCGGCCTGACGCTGCTCGGCGTCGAGCGCGGCCTCTGCATCGGCAACGGCATCCTGACGGTGGAGAACACGGCCCAGGCCGAGGCCCGCGCCGATCCCTCGGGCATGGACAAGGGGGGTGGCGCCGCCGCGGCGGCGCTCCATCTGATCGCGCTCGCCCGCCGCTTCCGCAGCCAGCGGACCGGCAGTGACGCGCCCGAGGCGGACATCCTGCTCGCCGGGGACGCCCGCGATGGCCGGAGCATGACGTGAGCGAGAAGGTCGAAGACGGCGCCCGCCGCCGCCCCGCGCGCCCGGGCCGCGACGAGAAGCGCCTCGCGCGCTCGGCGGCGCGCCTCGCGGCGGTGCAGGCGCTCTACCAGATGGAGCTGACCGGCGCCGGCCTCGGCACCGTGCGGGACGAGTTCGAGACCCACCGCCTCGGCGCCGAGATCGAGGGCGCGCAGTACCGCGAGGCCGACCGCGCGTTCTTCCGCGACCTGATCGAGGGCGCGGTCCGGGCCCAGGTCAGGATCGACCACCTGACCGACCGCGCGCTCGTCGCGCGCTGGCCGCTCGGGCGGATCGATCCGACGCTCCGCGCCCTCTTCCGCGCAGCCGGGCACGAGCTGACCGGCCGCCGCGACATCCCGCCCAAGGTCGTGATCGGCGAGTATGTCGACATCGCCAAGGCGTTCTTCGCCGGCAAGGAACCCGGCTTCGTCAACGGCGTCCTCGATCACATGGCGCGCGAGGTCAGGCCCGACGAGATGCAGGCGCGCTGACCTCCATGAGCCTCGAGGAAGACGATCTACGCCGATTGAGCGCAAGCGCGCACGACTTGCCCGACGGAACGCCCGCGCATAACGTGTCATAAGTTTAGCCGGCGATCCGCCGCACCTGACCGGAGACTGAAAATGACCCTTCCTTCCCCCTCGCGGCTCGTGCCGCTCATGCTGGTCGCGGTGCTGGCCGTCGGCGGCTGCGCGCGCGAGATCGACCCGACCGTCGTCAGCGGACCCTCGGTCGGCGCGACCACCCAGACCTATCGCGGCACGATCGAGAGCGTCCGTGCCGTCCTCGTGCAGGAGAGCGACACGCTCGAGGGCAACACCACGGGGCTCGTGCTCGGCGGCCTCGCCGGCGCCGCCGGCGGCTCGCGCTTCGGCAAGGGCTTCGGACGCACGGTGATGACGGGCGTCGGCACGGTCGCCGGCGCCGGCGCCGGCGCACTGGCCGAGCGCGAGCTCAAGCGCCAGCAGGGCTTCGAGTACGTCGTCCGCACCGAGAGCGGCCAGCTCTTCACCGTCGTGCAGGGCGGCCCGCGGCTGAGCCCGGGCCAGAGCGTCTATGTCCAGCTCCCGTCCCGCGGCCGCGCCACGGTGGTGCCCTACTGACGCACCCGACCGTCGGCCGGGGCAGCGCCTCTCCGCTGCCCCGGCGGTGACGCGCGGCGCCTGAGGGCGCGCCGCCCGGAAGATGTCGGGCGCCGCCCGAGCGCGGCGCGCCCGCAATCACCCGGTCCCCGATGCCTCCGGCGAGCGGCAGGGTGTCCCCCTCGCTCTGTCGGGAGATCATGCCGCGGGAGCGGTCCGCCCGCGCCCACCGGGTCAGCAGCCGGTCCCGCTGCGCAAGGCGGGTTTGCGCGTCTGTCGGAACGCTTGCCGTCGCCGCAAGGCGAGGCTAGAGCCGCGTTCGGCAGCGGGGCCCGCCGGCAGCGGCGTCCGCGCGGCGCCAACCGGCCAGCGGAGGCGAGCCGGTCCGACGCTCGGGCCACGCCAACCGACGGCGCGACCCGATGAACCATCCATCGGAACGACCCTCGTGGCAGACGCAGCGACCGAGAGCGGCGAGTGCGATGACGCCCGCGCGAAGCGGGCGGTGGCGATCCTCGTCTGGGCGCAGGCGGTGCTGGGCGCGATCCTCCCCGTGCACTTCATCCTCGGCGGCCTTGCCGGACAGCGCATTGCGGACAACCCGGCGCTCGCGACCCTGCCGATCTCGGTCACCGTGCTCGGCACGATGGTCTCGGCGCCGGCCGTCTCCGCCCTGATGGGCCG
>DATKCY010000231.1:0-5356 GCA_035512995.1 Thermohalobaculum sp. | reverse complement strand
ACCTCGCCGCCCTCGATCTCGAGGCCCACGAGCTTTCGCGTCGGGCTCGCCTTGCGGCGCTCCAGCGCCGCGCGGCCGATGAAGTCGTCGGTCTTCGACTTGAGCGGCACGGTGAAGCCGATGCCGGCCTCGAACGGGTCGGTCTGGTCGCAGAACTCGTGACCGGCGAAGACGAGCCCCGCCTCGATCCGCACCATGTCGAGCGCGGCGAGGCCCATGGGCGTCAGGCCGTGCGGGCGGCCCGCCTGCCAGACCGCGTCGAACACGGCGCCCGCGTCCTTCGGGTGGCAGAACACCTCGTAGCCGAGCTCGCCGGTGAAGCCGGTGCGGCTGACGACGACCGACGGGCCGTCGTAGTCGCCGATCCGGCCGATCAGGAAGCGGAACCAGTCGAGCTCGGCGAGCGCCGGCTGCGCCGGCGGCGTCCAGATGACCTCCTTCAGGATGTCGCGCGAGCGCGGGCCCTGCACGGCGATGTTGTGCAGCTGGTCGGTCGAGCGCCGCACATAGGCCTCGAGCCCCCGCGCCTCCGCCTGCTCGCGCAGCCAGAGGCCCGAGTCGTCGCTGCCGCCAATCCAGCGGAAGTTGTTGTCGCCGAGCCGGAAGACGGTGCCGTCGTCGATCATGCCGCCGTGCTCGTAGCACATGGCGGTGTAGACGACCTGGCCCCCGCTCAGCTTCTTGATATTGCGCGTGACGCAGAGCTGCAGCAACGCCTCGGCGTCCGGGCCCGTGACCTCGTATTTGCGCAAGGGCGACAGGTCCATGACCGCCGCGCGCTCGCGGCAGGCCCAGTACTCGTCGATCGCGCCGTGGTTCTTGAAGGTCTGCGGCAGCCAGTAGCCGTTGTACTCGGCGTAGTCGCCGGTCAGCCGCGACAGGCGGTCGTGGAAGGCGGTCTTCTTCGTCGCCTCGACCGGGCTCGATGCGGTCATGCGGTACCCCACGGATCGCTCGAAGTCGTTGTCCTGCCCATAGACGCGGACCTGGATGTCGGTCGGATTCCAGGCATTGGCGGCGTCGACGTCGTCCGGGCAGGCGGTCGAGACGCAGACGAGGTCACTGAGCGCGCGCAGCAGCACGTAGTCGCCGGGCCGCGACCACGGCTCCTGCACCTGGATGCCATGCGTGTCGTCGAGCACCGTGTTGAAGAAGAAGTTGATCGCCGGCCAGCCGCCGCGGGGCCTGATGCCATAGCGCGCGAGGTCGGCGTTGATGTTGTCGGTACAGTTGACGTGGCCCGGATAGCCGAGCTCCTCGTAGTAGCGCGGGAAGCAGGCGAGGCCGAAGGTGTCGTGCCGGCCGCAGGTGTCCTGCACGATCTCGACCAGCGGCTCGAGGTCTGTCGTCCAGTACTTCGCGTGCAGGCCGGGGGTCGGGTAGAGCTGGCCCATCGCGCTCCGCGTCGCGGTCGGGTCGATCTCGCGCTCGACGCCGCGGTCGAGCGCGCGGAGCGAGAACGCCTGGAAGTCCGAGCACTCGCGCCCCTGCACGTCGAGGATCTGGATGAACTGGCCCTTGCGGACCTCGTAGCCCCTGGCCTGCCCCGGCTGGATGTTGATGTCCTGCATCGGGTCGGCGAGCGGCGCGGGCGGCGCGAGCCCGCCCTTGCCCTCGCCCGGATCGGCGCGGCGCACATAGAGGAGGAGGTCGGTCGCCGTGTCCTGCCCGCCCGGGTCCATCGGCGCCCCCGGCGCGCAGACGATCAGCAGCCCGTCGGACGAGGCGGCGAGCGTCGCCGTCTCGCCGGGCCGCGAGCCACCGTCGAAGAGCCGCGCCGCATCGGCACGCCCGATGTCGAAGCCCGACGTCTCGAGCGCCCCGAGCACCCGCCGGCCGGACTCGTCGCCCGACGCCAGCGCCGCCCGCAGGCCGGCGGCACCGCGCCCCCCGGTCAGCCCCAGCATCCCGGCATCCGAGCGCCCGTCGGGGGCGAAGAACACGAGCTCCGCTGGCTGCAGTCCCTCGCGGTCCACGATCCAGACCTCGTCGCCGCGGTCGATCGCGACGGCGCGCGAGCCGCCGCCGGGAACGCGGTGGCGCTCGACCCCGTGCGGCAGGACGGGCAGGCCCGGCACGACCGCCTCGCCCCGGCGCATCGGCCTCTCGAACGGCAGGGTCATCGGCTGCTCCCGGTCTGGTGTTCGCGCCCCTGCGGCCCGCGCGGGGCGCAGCGGGCGCTCGTCTCGGCTATTCGCCCGGCACCGCGGACTTCTTGGCGTCCGCCGTCACCGGCTCGACCCGCAGGTAGTCGGCCATGCTGTCGTCCATCGCCTCGACCCACGGCGTGTGGTGCGGCGGCGCCTGCTCCCCCGTCATCAGCGAGCGGTAGGAGTTGTTGCGGAAGCCCATGATGTCCTCGTGCTTGTGGTGCTCCCACTCCATGAAGGTCCTGTTCACGCCCTCGACGTCGAAGTCCGGATAGTCAGTCTGCGAAATCAGGTCCTTCACGTAGTCGCCCTGGAACCAGATCTTCTTCTCGTCGTCGTCGAGCGTCTGCTCGCGGTCCTCCCATTTCCTGTCGTCGGCGCGCATGTCCTCCTTCGAGGGAAGCTCGATGCGGCCCAGAATCGCGTCGCGCGCCCACCAGGCCTGCGCGTCGAACATGTTGAACGTGTAGAACTGGTCCTGCATGCCGAGGTAGAAGAGCTTCGGGTTCTCGATCCAGGCGACGCCCTTGTAGAGGTTCGGTGTCCACATCCGGTTCGGCGTGACCAGACGCAGGTCGTCGGGCAGGAACGGGAAGTGGTGCAGGTAGCCGGTGCAGAGGATGATCGCGTCGATCTCCTTGGTCGAGCCGTCCTTGAAGTGGACGGTGTTGCCGTCGACCTTCGTCAGCAGCGGCCGCTCCTCCCAGTTGTCCGGCCAGTGAAAGCCCATCGGCGCCGTGCGGTAGGAGACGGTGATCGACTTCGCCCCGTACTTCCAGCACTGCGAGCCGATGTCCTCGGCCGAGTAGCTGGTGCCGACGACCATCACGTCCTTGCCCTTGAACTCGAGCGCGTCGCGGAAGTCGTGCGCGTGCAGCACGCGGCCCTTGAACTTCTCGAAGCCCTCGTAATAGGGGACGTTCGGGATCGAGAAGTGGCCGGTCGCGACGATCACGTTGTCGAAGCGCTCCTCGTAGAGATGGTCGTTCTTCAGGTCGTGCGCCTCGATCGTGAAGTCGCCAGCGTCCTCGTCGTACTGCACCCAGCGCACCGGCGTGCGGAAGCGGCACCAGTCGCGCACGCCCGCCTTCTCGACCCGGCCCCTGATGTAGTCGGCCAGCGCCTCGCGCGGGGGGTAGCTGGCGATCGGCTTGCCGAAATGCTCGTCGAAGGTGTAGTCGGCGAACTCCAGGCACTCCTTCGGGCCGTTCGACCACAGGTAGCGGTACATCGAGCAGTGCACCGGCTCGCCGTACTCGTCGAGCCCTGTCCGCCAAGTGTAGTTCCAGAGGCCGCCCCAGTCGTCCTGCTTCTCGAAGCAGACGACCTCGGGGATGTCCGCGCCCTTCTGCTTCGCCGACTGGAACGCCCGGAGCGCGGCCGTGCCCGACGGCCCCGCCCCGATGATCGCAACGCGCTTGGCCATGTCTCTCCTCCCTTGTCCGACCTTCAGACGCCCTCCGCCAGCGTCTGCACGCTGGTGGAGGCCGCCTGCCTCAGCCCCTTGGTCTCGGAATATTCCGGGCTCTCGTACCACGCCTTCGCGGCCTCGAAGCTCGGGAACCGTATGATGACCGTGCGCGCGCCCGGCGCCGTGCCCTCCACGGTCTCGGCACGGCCCCCGCGGACGAGGTAGCTGCCGCCGTGCTTCTCGATGATCGGCGTCACCGCGGCGACGTAGTCGCGATAGGCGTCCGCGTCCTTCACGTCGATCTGGGCGATCACGTATGCCGCGGGCATCGTCTCAGCTCCAGGCCGGCCCGTCCGGCGCCGGCTCGTGACGGGGCCGCGGGTCGGGGTCGGCCGAGGACGCCGACCAGTCCGGCTCGAAGCCCAGGATGACCGTGCCACGCGGCAGCGCCGGGTTGAACAGGACGTTGTGCCACCAGGTCGACTGATAGCTCGGATGGTGCTCGGCCAGCCGCCAGACCCGGGCGGCGAGGTCGTAGCGCTGGCGATACGCCTCGAAGACCAGCCGCACCCGCTCCGCCGCCCTCAGCTTCGCCGCGCCCGGCGAGCGGGGCGGGAAGGTCGCGGTCAGCAGGTCCGAGAACTCGTCGGGGCGCTGGTAGTGCATCTCGGACATCAGCTTCAGCGCGTCCTCGCGCCGCCGCGCCGGGTCCATCGTCCGCCGCGCGATGTGGCGCATCTCCGGGACCTTCGAGTGCTGCGGCAGCTTCGAGAGCACGGTTATCAGGTGGCCGAGCGGCTCTGCCTCGTCCTGCAGGCGGACGGCGGGCATGATGCCGGGGCCGGGCCGGCCCAGCTCCTCGCGCATGATGATCTGGCGCACCCGGCACTGCCAGCCGAGGAAGGCCCGGCGGAGCGCCGCGGCGTCGGCGTCGGGCGGACGCGGGCCGGGCGCCGCCGCGATGCCCGCGCCCTCCGCCGTTCCCGGCCGATCCGCCCTCCGCCCGCTCGCAGCCATGCCGATCCTCCGCCCGCCGCCGCCGGCGGGTCGCTCAGAACTTCGTGTAGGCCTTCCGCAGCTCGACCAGCGGGTGGCGCTCGGACATCTGGAACTTGATCAGCAGCTCGCGCGCGATCATGTCCCGGTCCTGCTGGTTGTCCGGCATTTCACCCGCGATCGCGTCGGGCACCCGCACCCAGCCGTTGATGTTGCGGTCGAAGACGGCCGGGTTGCCCTCCTCGTAGCCCATGTGGACGTCCTCGAGCCAGTTGAGGTCGTCCCAGCCCATGACCTCCATGTACTTCTTCAGGAAGGGCGTCAGGCGGTCGTAGTCGGGCACGAGGTTGACGTCGTAGCGATAGCCGATGTGCTGGCCGATCTCCTTCTCGCGCTCGCTGTCGAGCCCCTCGCCCGTGAGGAACTGGTCGACGTCCCTGATCTCGCTTCCCTTGTAGCTCGTCCCGGCCATGTCCCGTCCTTTCCGTCCGCGCCCGCGATCGGCCCTCGGGGCGATCGCCGGGGCTCCGGGGCTCGACGCCCCGGAGAACCGTCCTCAGAGGTGGTGGTAGTCCTCGACCCCCACCGTGTAATTGGTGCCCGCGAGCGGCACGCCCGCCATGGCCGAGGCTTCCATCGTCAGCGCCGCCAGGTCCTCGGGCTCGAGGCTGTGCACGTTGGTCTTGCCGCAGGCGCGGGCGAACAGCTGCGCCTCGATCGTCAGCGTGTGCAGGAAGTTGTAGACCCGCTCGGCCGCCTCGTCCGGGTTCAGCCGGGCGCGCAGCTTCGGGTCCTGCGT
>DATKCY010000230.1:0-10721 GCA_035512995.1 Thermohalobaculum sp. | reverse complement strand
GCGACTGCCTTTGCCCCGTCTCGTGTGTCCCGCGGCGCTTGCTCCCGCGGCCTTGAACGGGCGTTGCGCCGCCCCGACCTGCCGCTAGACTGCGCGCGGGCTTCGGAGCGGACCCCATGATCGCCGAGATCGGACATTTCGCGCTGGCGCTCGCCTTCGTGGTGGCGCTGTTCCAGGCGGTCGTGCCGCTCGTCGGCGCGCAGAACGGATGGTCGGACTGGCAGCGCACCGCCGTGCCCGCGGCGCTGGCGCAGTTCCTGCTGGTCGGGATCAGCTTCGCGGCGCTCACGCACGCCTTCGTGACCTCGGACTTCTCGGTCCGGCTGGTGGCGGCGCACAGCCACTCGCTGAAGCCGATGCTCTACAAGCTGACCGGCACCTGGGGGAACCACGAGGGCTCGATGCTGCTCTGGGTGCTGATCCTCAGCCTATTCGGCGCGATGGTGGCCGCCTTCGGGCGCGCGCTGCCGCTGGCCTTGCGCGCCCGGGCGCTCGCCGTGCAGGCGATGATCGGGGCTGCCTTCTTCGCCTTCATCCTCTGGAC
The DNA here is from genome assembly GCA_035512995.1 of Thermohalobaculum sp. GTDB lineage: Bacteria > Pseudomonadota > Alphaproteobacteria > Rhodobacterales > Rhodobacteraceae > Thermohalobaculum. The sequence goes on along the minus strand of DATKCY010000230.1, from coordinate 10,177 downwards.
CTCGAACCCGTTCGAGCGGCTGGCGCGGCCGCCGCTCGACGGCAACGACCTGAACCCGCTCTTGCAGGACCCGGGTCTCGCGTTCCACCCGCCGTTCCTCTATCTCGGCTATGTCGGGCTCTCGATCGCGTTCTCCTTCGCGGTCGCGGCGCTGATCGAGGGGCGGGTCGACGGCGCCTGGGCGCGCTGGGTGCGGCCGTGGACGCTGCTCGCCTGGATCTGCCTGACCGTCGGCATCGCGCTCGGCAGCTACTGGGCCTACTACGAGCTCGGCTGGGGCGGCTGGTGGTTCTGGGACCCGGTCGAGAACGCGTCCTTCATGCCGTGGCTGGTGGCGACCGCGCTCCTGCACTCGGCGATCGTGGTGGAGAAGCGCTCGGCCCTGAAGGCGTGGACCATCCTGCTCGCGATCACGGCCTTCTCGCTCTCGCTCATCGGCACCTTCATCGTGCGCTCGGGCGTGCTGACCTCGGTCCACGCCTTCGCGAACGACCCGGAGCGCGGCGTCTTCATCCTCGCGATTCTCGGGGTCGCGGTCGTGGGCTCGCTGACGCTCTTCGCGCTGCGGGCGCCGGCGATGCGCTCGGAAGGCGTGTTCCAGCCGGTCAGCCGCGAGGGGGCGCTGGTGCTCAACAACCTGCTGCTTGCCACCGCCTGCGCCGTCGTCTTCGTCGGCACGCTTGCGCCGCTCGTGCGCGAGTTCGCCGACGGCGCCAAGATCTCGGTCGGCGCGCCGTTCTTCGAGCTCGCCTTCACACCCTTCATGGTGCTGCTGCTGATCGCGCTGCCGGCGGGCGCGATGCTGCCCTGGAAGCGGGGCGAGCTCGGCCGCGTGATGAGCCGGCTCTGGTGGGCCGCGGCGGCGGCGCTGGCGATTGGCGGCATCGCCTGGGGGATGCAGTCGGGCACCGCGCTGCTCGCGCCGGTGGGCCTCGCGCTCGCCGCCTGGCTGATCCTCGGCGTGGCGGTAGACCTGGCCGAGCGGGGAGGGGTCGGCCGGGTGCCGCCGGCCCAGTCGCTCCGGCGCCTCGCGCGGCTGCCGCGCGCCGACTGGGGCAGGACCATCGCCCATGCGGGCCTCGGGATCACCGCGGCCGGCATCGCCGCCGTCACCGCCTGGGAAATCGAGGACATCCGCCTGGCCGAGCCCGGCGACACCATCCCGATCGGCCGCTACGAGCTCGCCTTCGACGACGTGCTCGAGCTGCCGCTCGGCGCGCCCTTCGCCGTGCCGGGCTGCGGCCGCGGCCACGAGGCGGCGCTGAAGGGCGGCGAGCCGCGCAACTTCACGAGCCAGGTCGGACGCTTCCGCCTGCTCGACGAAGGCGAGACGGTCGCCGTCCTCTGCCCGGAGAAGCGCGAGTACCCGGTGCAGCGCCAGCCGACCACCGAGGCCGCGATCGACCCCTCGCTCCTCCGCGACGTCTATGTCGTGCTCGGCGACAAGCAGCGGGAGGGCGCGGCCTGGGCCGTCCGCAGCTACGTCAAGCCGCTCGCCAACTGGATCTGGCTCGGCGCGCTGGTGATGGCGCTCGGCGGGGTCGTGTCGCTGACCGACCGGCGCTACCGGGTCGGCGCCGCGGCGAAGCGGCGGGCGGCGGCGGTGCCGGCGGAATGATGCGGCGGCTGCTCCTCGCGTTGGCGGTCGTGCTGGCGGCCGCGCCCGCGCTGGCGGTCACGCCGGACGAGATGCTCGACGACCCGGCGCTCGAGGCCCGGGCGCGGGCGATCAGCCAGGAGCTCCGCTGCCTTGTCTGCCGCAACGAGGCGATCGACGACTCGAACGCGCCGCTCGCCCGCGACCTGCGCCTGCTCGTGCGCGAGCGGCTGGCCGCGGGCGACACCGACGCCGAGGTCGAGGACTACCTGGTCGAGCGCTACGGCGAGTTCGTGCTGCTGAAGCCGACCTTCTCGGCGGAGAACGCGGCGCTCTGGCTCGCGGGCCCCGTGCTGTTCGTGCTCGGGGGCGCGGTGGCGCTGATCTACCTGCGGCGGCGGCGGACCGCGGCGGCCGGCGACGGCGCGCTGACGGCCGAGGAGCGGGCGGAGCTGAACCGGATCCTCGGCGGGGGCGGGGGATGAGCCCGACCCTCGCGACCATCGGCTACGAGCGGGCGACGCAGGGCGACGTGATCGCGCGGCTGACGGCGGCCGGCGTGGCGCTGGTCATCGACGTGCGCGCTGTCGCCTCCTCGCGCCGCGCCGGCTTCTCGAAGCGCATCCTCGCGGCGAGCCTCGCCGAGGCCGGGATCGACTACGAGCATCTGCGCGGCCTCGGCACGCCCAAGCCCGGCCGCGATGCCGCCCGCAAGGGCCGCATCGACGAGATGCGCGCGATCTTCGAGGCGCATCTCGCGACGCCGGAGGCCGAGGCCGACATGGCCCGGGCCGAGGCGCTGGTGCAGGAGCGGCCCGCGGCGCTCCTCTGCTTCGAGGCCGATGCCGCCGGCTGCCACCGCCGCATCGTGGCGGAGCGGCTGCACGCGGCCCTCGGGCTCGAGGTTCGCGACCTCTGATCCCCTTTCGGCGGGGGCGTTCCGCCGCTATATCAGCGCGCATGTCCGCCATGGCTCCGATCCGCTGGCGCGATCCGCTCGCGCGCAATCGCCGTCTGTCCGTCGCCCCGATGATGGACTGGACCGATCGGCATTGCCGGATGTTCCACCGGCAGTTCAGCGCCCACGCGCTGCTCTACACCGAGATGATGACGGCGGCGGCGCTGGTGCGGGGCGGGGCGGACCACCTTCTGGTGCACGACGCGCGCGAGCGCCCGCTGGCGTTGCAGCTCGGCGGGTCCGAGCCCGCCATGCTGGCCGGGGCGGTGCGGATCGCGCGGCCCCTCGGCTTCGCCGAGGTCAACCTCAATGTCGGCTGCCCCTCCGACCGCGTGCAGTCCGGCACGTTCGGCGCCTGTCTGATGCGCCGGCCGGAGCTTGTCGCCGACTGCGCCCGCGCGATGATCGAGGCGGCGGGGGAGGGCGGTCCCATGGTGACCGTCAAGTGCCGCATCGGCGTCGACGGACAGGACCCGGAGGAGGCGCTGCCCGCCTTCGTCGACGCGGTCGCCGCGGCGGGTGTCCGCCACGTCGTCGTCCATGCCCGGAAGGCCTGGCTCGAGGGCCTGAGCCCGAAGGAGAACCGCACGGTCCCGCCGCTCGACTATCCGCTGGTCGCGCGGCTCCGCGATGCGCGCCCGGAGCTCGCGATCGCGCTCAACGGCGGCATCGGCGACGTGGCGAGCGTTCGCCGGCATCTCGCCGACGGGTTCGCAGGCGTGATGGTCGGGCGCGCCGCCTATCACGACCCGGCGGCGCTGCTCGGGCCTGCCGACGCGATCGTCACGGGGCGCGGCGACCGGCCTGCGGTCGAGCCGGAGCAGGCGGTGCGCGGCCTCTATCCCTATATCGAGGACCGGCTGGCCGAGGGCGTGCCGCTCAACCGGATCACGCGCCACATGCTGGGCGCCTTCAACGGCCGGCCCGGCGCGCGCGCCTGGCGCCGGTGCCTGAGCGAGGGCGCGCATCGCCCCGGCGCCGGCGTCCGGCTGATCGAGCAGGCGCTGGGCGAGGTGTCGCCTGCTGCCGGCACCTCCTACGCCCAGGCCGCCGAATGAAGCCGATGGCGACGCTGGCCGAGCGCTTCTTCGAGCGCGGCTGGGTGGCTTTCGAGCCCGATCCCGGCATCGCCGAGTGGGCGGGCGCGGTCCGCCCGCTGGCCGAGGCGGCGCTGGAGGACCCCGCGCTCCGCGCGCGCTGGCTGCGCTCGGGCGGCACCTGGTTCGTCGGCGTCCACGCGCTCGGCAACGACGCGAGCGGGGCGGTGGCGGAGCGGGGCGTGCCGCCGATCTCGGGCCGGGCCGTCGCCTTCGTGCACGAGGCGCTGGAGCTCGGTCACTTCGCCTGGGACAACGCGCAGATCTCGGTCTGCATGCCGGGCTATCCGCAGTCCGATCCGCAGGAGAGCGAGGCCGCATACCGCTTTCGCGTCAAGCGCGACGCCGCCCACGTCGACGGCCTGCTGCGCGACGACGGCGGCAGGCGCTACCTCGGCGAGACGCACGCCTTCATCCTGGGCGTGCCGCTGGCGCGCGTCGCCCCCTGCGAGGCGCCGTTCGTCGTCTACGAGGGCAGCCACGAGGTCATGCGCCGGGCCTTCGCCCGCCGCCTCGACGGGATCGAACCCGCCCGCTGGCCCGACGAGGACCTGACCGAGGCGTACACGGCGGCGCGCCGCGAGGCGTTCGACGCCTGCCGCCGGGTCGAGATCCATGTCCGCCCGGGCGAGGCCTACATGGTGCACCGCCTGGCGCTTCACGGGATCGCCCCCTGGCGCGAGCCGGACGGCGGCTCGGCGCCCGAGGCCAGGCGCATGATCGCCTATTTCCGCCCCGACGCCTTTCCCGGCGAGGCCCCGGGCTGGTGGCTCGAGCGGCGGTGAGCGGGCTCCATCTCGACTACGCGGACGGTTGAACGCCTGCGTGCGCGTCGGCGAAGGAGTGGCGATCGAGGGCCGGGCTCAGTAGGGCGCCGGCTGGTCCTTCATCGCCTCGGGCGTGAACATGCCGTTGGCGGTCCCGGGGACGCGCTTGAAGCGGCTGTCGCGGGTGCCGGGGCCGTTCTGGCGCAGGATCAGCCGGTCGCCCTGGAACACGGTCTCGTCGATCTTGTCGAGGAAGCTCATGCCCAGCAGGCCGGTCTGCAGCCGCCCCGGATGCGCGACCGCGGCGGTCACGTCCCGGACCTCGATGTCGCCGATCGCGATCGAGGCGAGCCTGATCGGGGCAACCGTCGAGCGGCCGTTCGCGGTGGTCACGGCCTGGCTGTAGTCGAGCGTCGCCGGGTCGATCCCCATGTCCGCCACCGCCTCGTAGGGCAGCAGGACCATGCTGGCGCCGGTGTCGATCAGAAGGTTGATCCGGTGCCCGTTGACGATGGCATCGGCGCGGTAGTGCCCGTCCCAGGCGCGGCGGAGCTCGGCCTCCTCGCCGACCTGGCTGAGGGCCACGCTCGCCACCCGATCGCTGGTCGCGCGGACGAAGAGATCGCCGAGCTCGGCGCGGTAGACGACGCCGAGGAAGACGATGCCGATGACAGAGACCCACGAGAACGCCTGCTTGAGCCCGTTCGCGCCGAGCTGGAGCAGGAGCTTCAGCGCGCCGGCGATGACCATGCCGATGCCGAAGACGGTCAGATAGGTGAGCTGGTGCCCGGCCTCGTCCGCCTCGGCCCCGCCCGCGAGCCCTGTCAGGTGCAGGGCACCGAAGGCGATCGCCGCTGTCAGCATCATCCAGAAGAACATGGGCACTCTGATCCCTGACCGGGTGGAGGACCCGATCCGAACGCGTTTCCGAGAAAGCACGTTCACCCCCCGCCCGCCGGCGTTATTGCCTATCCATCAGAACCGTAGCACGGGTCTTTCCGGTCGGGTAGCATCAATGCGCTCCTGCGCTCGGCATGGCTCGCCCGCAGGTTGTGCGCACGTCGGCGCTTCGGCGTCCCGCCGCGGCTGCATGGGTGCGCTGCGGGCGGGGCCGGTCCTTTGGCGCGCGGATCCGCGCCGCGGGCCCCGACTCAACCGCGCGGCATGCCCGCGCAAGCCTTCCCGAAGCCCCTGCACCCGCCGCCGGCCTGCCGCTCCCTCCAGCTGATTCGCCGACATCGCCCGCCGTCAGCCGCGCCCGCGGCGCCCGGACCGGCCGCCCCGGCGGCCGGGTGCCGCCTGCCGGTCCGGCAGCTCGGCCATGATCCGGCGCCGCTCCTCGGACGTCAGGCGCGACCAGACGCCGATCTCGCCCGCCGTCCGATGGCAGCCGATGCAGAGGCCGGTGTCGGGATGGATCGTGCAGATCTGCACGCAGGGGCTCTCGATCTCCGCGCGCCGCCAGACGCGGTCCTTCTCGCTCATCGCGGGGCCTCCTGCCGCGCGTGGGCCGCCAGCCGGTCGAGCGCGCCCTCCAGGATGTAGGCGGCGGCGAGCTTGTCGACGACCTCGGCGCGGCGCTTGCGCGAGGTGTCGGCGGCGATCAGCGCGCGCTCGACCGCGACCGTCGACAGCCGCTCGTCCCAGAAGGCGATGGGGATCCCGATCCGCGCCGCGAGGTTCCGGGCGAAGGCGCGGGTCGACTGCGCGCGCGGCCCCTCCGACCCGTCCATGTTGCGCGGCAGTCCCAGCACGACGCCTGCGATCGCGCGCTCGGCGATCAGGTGCTCGAGCCGCGCGGCGTCCACGGCGAACTTCCTGCGCCGCACGGTCTCGAGCGCGCTCGACGTCATCCGGAGCGGGTCCGAGACCGCGACGCCGATCGTCCTGGTGCCGAGGTCGAGCCCCATCAGCGCGCCCACCGTGCCGGCCAGCGCCACGACCTCCTCGTGCACGGGCGCCGTCATTCGTCGATGATGCCGAGCACGAGCGCCTGCTGGCGGAGCACCGAGGCGCCGTCGCCGCCCGCCAGCGCCTCGGCGCCCGCGCGGAAGGCGCGGCGCGCGTCCTCGGCCCGGCCGAGCCTGTCGTAGGAGGTCATGAGCCTCAGCCACTCCTCCATCGTGCCGCCCTCGCTCATGAGCCGCGCCTCGAGCGAGCCGACCATGCGCTCGATCATCGCCTGGCGCTCCTCCGGGGTCATCCCGGCCGCGGCCTCGATTTCGGAGGCGGAGGGGCCGGGGGCCGCGGGCGCTGCCCGGACCGCCTCGATCTCGGCGATCATGGCGTCGAGCGTCTCGGCCCAGGGCGAGCTGGCTTCGGCCTCGTCGCGGAGCGCGCGCCAGAGCCCGAGCGCCTCGTCGAAGCGTCCGGCCTGTGCCGCGGCGACCGCCTTGTAGTGGCGCGCGACCGGCTCGGCGGGGTCCTTCGCGAGCGCCGCCGCGACGGCGCGCTCGGCCTCGGGCGAGACATAACCGCGGGCCGCCATGACCATCGCCTCGGCCTTGCGCGCGTGCAGCCCGGCCGGCGCCTCAGCGCCGCGGAGCGCGATCAGCTCGTCATAGGCGCGCCAGGCATCCCCCGGCCTGCCGAGCCGCAGATAGCCGTCGGCGAGCAGCGTCAGGCCGCGCTCGTCGGGGCCGCGCTCGGCCACCACCGCCTCGACCCGCTCGACCAGGGCCGCGTAGTCGGGGTCGGGCTCGGCCGCGGTCAGGAGCCCCCCGCTCTCGCGCACCAGCGCCTCGGCCTGGGCCTGGCTCGGCCGCTCGGGCGGGCCGCCGGCGGTCGAGATCGAGGGCTCGAGCCCGCGCGTCGCGAAGGGCAGGTCCGGCTGTCCGGGGTTGCCGATGCCGAGATAGATCATCGCCGCCAGCACCGGCAGGCCGATCAGCGTCGCCACCCCGAGCAGGCGGGTCGCTGCCTGCGGCGCGGGCGCTGCTGCGGCCTCCGACCGCCGGGTCGCCGCGATCAGCCGGCGCGCGATCTCCGCCCGCGCGCCCTCGGCCTCCGCCTCGCCGATCACGCCGCGCTCGAGGTCGCGGTCGAGCTCGCCGAGCTGCTGGCGGTAGAGCCGCGCGTCCTTGTCCGCCCGCGTCTCGACCGGGCGCCCGCGACGGAGGAGCGGCCGCGCGAGCCCCACGAGCGTCGCGAGAACGAGAAGCCCCGCCGCTGTCAGAAAATAGGCCATCAGCCGTCCACCGCTTCCGCCTTCCACATATCGACCGGGCGGAGGCCGTTCAATCCGCGTGCATCGGGGCGCCAGGTCGCGGCTGCGCGACCGAGCGGCGGATTCCGCCTCGCGCCGCCGCCTCCGGGGCGGTAGTCGTCGGCGGGTTCGCACGTTCCGGAGCCCGGGGGAAGAGATGCGCCGCTACTCCGCCTTCAGCCTCGTGCGCGAGGCGCTGCAGGACCACCAGGGCTGGGGCCGGGCCTGGCGGCAGGCCGAGCCGAAGGAGCGCTACGACGTCATCGTCGTCGGCGCCGGCGGACACGGGCTCGCCACCGCCTACTACCTCGCGCGCAACCACGGTCTTCGCAACGTCGCGGTGCTCGAGAAGGGCTGGCTCGGCGGCGGGAACACCGGGCGGAACACGACGATCATCCGCTCGAACTACCTGCAGCCGCCCTCCGCCGCGATCTACGAACTGGCGCGCGGGCTCTACGAGGACCTGAGCCAGGAGCTGAACTTCAACATCATGTTCAGCCCGCGCGGCGTGCTGATGCTGGCGCAGACCGAGCACGAGCTGCGCGCCTGGAAGCGGACCGCGCACGCGAACCGGCTGGCGGGGATCGCGTCCGAGCTGGTCGGGCCCGAGCGCGTGAAGGAGCTCTGCCCGATCATCCGGATCGAGGGGCCGCGCTATCCGGTGCTGGGCGGCCTCTGGCAGGCCCGCGGCGGCACCGCGCGCCACGACGCGGTCGCCTGGGGCTATGCGCGCGCGGCCTCCGATCTGGGCGTCGACATCATCCAGAAGTGCGAGGTGACGGGCATCGACCGCGACGGCGGCCGGGTGACGGGCGTGCAGACGACGCGGGGGCCGATCCGGGCGCCCAAGCTCTGCATTGTCGTCGCCGGCCATTCGGGCGTGCTCGCCGAGATGGCGGGCTTCCGGCTGCCGATCGAGTCGGTCGCGCTGCAGGCGCTGGTCTCCGAGCCCATAAAACCCTGCATGGACATCGTGGTGATGGCCAACACCGTGCACGGCTACATGAGCCAGTCCGACAAGGGCGAGATGGTGATCGGCGGCGGGGCGGACGGCTACAACAACTACACCCAGCGCGGCTCGTTCCAGCACATCGAGGAGACGGTCAGGGCGCTGACCGAGACCTTCCCGATGATCTCGCGGCTCAAGATGCTGCGCCAGTGGGGCGGCATCGTCGACATGACGGGCGACCGCTCGCCGATCCTGTCGAAGGCGCCGGTCGAGGGCATCTTCCTGAACTGCGGCTGGGGCACGGGCGGGTTCAAGGCGATCCCGGGCTCGGGCTGGGCGATGGCCGAGCTGGTCGCGAAGGGCGAGAGCCGGCTTGCCGGCCCGTTCAGCCTCGACCGCTTCGCCGAGGGCCGCATGATCGACGAGAGCGTGGCCGCGGCGGTCGCGCACTGATCTGCCCGCGACGCGGCCGCCGCCGGCGCCGCCGGCCACCCGTTCCCGACTGCGAAAAGCGCTTGGCCGGCTGCGCAGGCGCAGCATAGGCTGTGGCGGACGCGGGGCAGATGCGAGGCCGGGCCGATGGGGCGGGTGATCCTGCTGGCGCAGCAGAAGGGGGGCGCCGGGAAGACGACGCTCCTGACCCAGCTCGCCGCGCATTACGCGGGGCAGGGGGAGCGGGTGGTGATCCTCGACCTCGACCCGCAGCGCTCGGCCGCCGGCTGGTTCGCCGCGCGCGAGGGCCGCCTCGGACACGGCGGCGGCATCGTGCTCGGCGAGAGCAAGGAGTGGCGGGCGGCGTCCGACATGAAGGAGTGGGCGGGCAAGGCCGACCGCGTTCTGGTCGACGCCCCGGGCTCGGCCGACGTGCTGGGGCGGGGCGCGATGCGCGCGGCCGACTTCGCGCTGATCCCCTGCCAGCCGTCGATGGCCGACGTGTGGGCCAGCGAGCCGACGCTGGCGATGGCGGCGAAGGCCGGGCTGCCGCACGCGCTGGTGCTGAACCGGATGCCGCCACGGGGCCGCGCGGCCGACACCGTGATCGCGCGCCTCGCCGAGATCGGCGCGCCGGTGCTCGAGGCCCGTCTCGGCCAGCGCACGGCCTTCGTCGAGGCGTTCATGGCGGGCGCAGGCGTGACCGAGATGGCGCCCCGCTCGAAGGCGGCGGGCGAGATCGCGGCGCTCGCGGAAGCTCTCGACCGCGAGCTGGGATAGCGCCAGCGCCCGGCCCGCCGCCGCGCCCCCAAGCATAGACCGATCGCGGCGACCAGCCGCGATTCCGCCAGGCTCGAGCGCCGCGCGACAGGCATGGCAATCGGCGTCGAGGCTTGGCAGAAGCGAACGGGCAGCCGGGGGAGGCAGACGTGAAGGACATTCTCGAGGAACTGGAGGCCCGCCGCGTGAAGGCGCACCTCGGCGGCGGCGAGAAGCGGATCGCGGCGCAGCACGCCAAGGGCAAGCTGACGGCGCGCGAGCGCCTCGAGCTCCTGCTCGACGAGGGCTCGTTCGAGGAGTTCGACACCTTCGTCACCCACCGCTGCACCGACTTCGGCATGGAGGAGACGCGCTATCCCGGCGACGGCGTGGTCACCGGCTGGGGCACGATC
>DATKCY010000229.1:0-4758 GCA_035512995.1 Thermohalobaculum sp. | reverse complement strand
CCGCCCCCGCCACTGCCGCCTCCGCCGCCCGGCGTGCGCCCGCCCTGCCCCGGCGCGCCGGCCGGCCCGGCGCTCAGCCGGCGCACCAGCTCCTCGGGCGGGGGCAGGTCGGCGACATGGGTCAGCCGGATCACCGTCATCTCGGCCGCCATCATGGCCGAGGGCGCGATCGCGACCTCCTCGATCGCCTTCAAGAGCATCTGCCAGGCGCGCGTCAGCACCCGCATCGACAGGCGCCCGGCCAGGTCCTGCCCGCGCCGGCGCTCGTCCGCCGCGACGGTCGGGTCGTCGGCGGCGCCGGTGTCGATCTTCACGACCGAGACCCAGTGCGTGAGCTCGGCGAGGTCGCGCAAGACCGCCGCCGGGTCGGCGCCGTCGGCGTACTGCCGCGACAGCTCGGCCAGCGCCTCCTTCGCGTCGCCGGCCATGATCGCCTCGAACAGGTCGATCACCCGGCCCCGGTCGGCCAGCCCCAGCATCGCGCGCACCGCCGGCGCCGCGATCGGCTCGCCCCCCGTCCCGATCGCCATCGCCTGGTCGAGCAGCGACAGCGCATCGCGCACCGATCCGCCCGCCGCGCGCGTGATCAGCCCCAGCGCCTCGGGCTCGATCTCCGCCCCCTCGCGCGCCGCGATCGCGCTCAGATGCCCGATCATCCGCTCGGGCTCGATCCGCGCCAGGTCGAAGCGCTGGCAGCGCGACAGCACCGTCACCGGGACCTTGCGGATCTCGGTCGTCGCGAACACGAACTTCACGTGCTCGGGCGGCTCCTCGAGCGTCTTCAGGAGCGCGTTGAACGCGGAGGTCGACAGCATGTGGACCTCGTCGACGATGTAGACCTTGTAGCGCGCGCTCGCGGCCCGGTAGCGGACCGAGTCGATGATCTCGCGCACGTCGCCGACGCCGGTGTTCGACGCCGCGTCCATCTCGAGCACGTCGACATTGCGCCCGGCCGCGATCGAGACGCAGGCCTCGCACGCCCCGCAGGGGTCGGTCGTTGGGCCGTCGTGCGCCGTGCAGTTGAGCCCCTTGGCGATGATCCGGGCCGTCGTCGTCTTGCCGACGCCGCGCACGCCGGTCAGGATGAAGGCGTGCGCGATCCGGTCGTGGGCGAAGGCGTTGGTCAGGGTGCGGACCATCGGCTCCTGGCCGATCAGGTCGCGGAAATGGCCGGGGCGGTACTTGCGGGCCAGCACCTCGTAGGGCGCACGCGTCGCGGGCTCGGGCGGGGCGGCCTGATCCATCGGGGCTCTCGTTTCCGTTCCACGCTTGGTCTAGCGCAGCGCCCGGCGCCGCGTCCACCCGGGCCTCCGCGCCGACGGCGCGTCTGCTGCGCCTTCAGGAACCACTTGCGGCCCGACCGCGTTTACCTTCAAACGAAGCTCCGAGGAAGTTGAGCATGAACAACATCATTTATCTGATCGGCCTCGTGGTCGTTGTCGTCGTGATCGTGGGCTTCGTTCTCTGAGGCCGCCGGCCCCTCCGAAGCGTTCCATGTCCCCGCGTGAGCCGCTGAAGCCCGCCGTCGCCCCGCCCCCCGGGACGCCAGCGCCAACGAGAAACGCCCGGGCACGGCGCGCCCGGGCGTTTCTGCGCTGGGTGAGAGGCTGGAACGCGACCCAAGCGGGCCTCGTTGCGGCTGCTTCCTTCCGGACCTGACCGGGTTGGCGAGACGCTTGCCCGCGCCAACCTCTCGCCCGGCGATATAGCGGGAGGCCGCCCGCGGCGCAAGGGAAGCGCCGCCCGTTGCGGCCCGTCCGGCCTTCTGGCATCAGGGCCTTCCCCCGATCCGCGGAGCCCCCGCATGCCGCTCTCCCCCAGCCTGACCGACCGCGTGGTGTTCTCGGCCGGCGGCGACGCGCTCGACCGCGCCAGCCACCTGCGCGCGGACGCCGGAAGGCTGCTCGACGACGGCGGGCTGGTGCTGCCCCTCTGCGAGGGCCGGGTGCTGATCGACCTCGAGGCCGCGGGTCCGCGCCTCGGCTGGCGCGGCGCCCGCGACGCTGGGCTCGAGGCCGCCGCCGGGCCGCCGCCGTTCCTCGGGCTTCTCGATGGCCGGGCCCGGTTCTGCGCCGACCTCGGCCTCGACGGAACGGTGGCGCGGCAGGCGTTCGCGCCTGCGAAGTTCATCGACCTCCGCTCGATCGCGGGAGAGCTCGCGCCGCCCGAGGCCGCGGCCGCCGCGGCCGCCAGGGCGGTGCTCGGCTGGCACGCGACGCATCCCTGCTGCGCCCGCTGCGGGGCCGCGACGGGGGTCGTGGACGCGGGCTGGCGCCGCCGCTGCCCGGCCTGCGGCGCGTTCCACTTCCCGCGCACCGACCCGGTCGTGATCATGCTGATCCTCGACGGCGAGGACGTGCTGCTCGGCCGGCAGTCGGCCTGGCCCGAGGGGCTCTACTCGCTCCTCGCCGGCTTCATGGAGCCCGGCGAGACCATCGAGGAGGCCGTGCGGCGCGAGACGCGCGAGGAGGCGGCGATCGAGGTCGGCGAGGTCCGCTATCTCGGCTGCCAGCCCTGGCCGTTCCCGACGACGCTGATGATCGGCTGCCTCGGCCGCGCGCTCGGCCGCGAGATCACCCGCGACCCGGCCGAGCTCGAGGACGCGCGTTGGGTCGGCCGGGACGAGATGGCGCGCGTGCTGGCGGGCGCGCACGCCGAGATGCGCCCCGCGCGCGTCGACGCCATCGCCCGCACCATCCTCGAGGCCTGGGTCGCCGGCGAGGTCGGCTGAGCCCCGCGCGACCGTGCCGCCCGCCGCTGCTGGCGTGGGCGCCCGGAGGCGGGGCCGACAGCCACGACGCGCCCGACGCCGCATCCGGCTCGCCCCGCGCATCGCCGACGCGGCTGATTCGCGGCCCCGTTGGCCCCCCGGCCTCGCGACCTAGATCGACGCCGAGCGGGAGCACGGGCACGGGGACGGAGGGCGCATGGCAACCGACCGGCGGATGATCGGCGTTGCGGCACGCGCGCTTGCGTTCCTCCTGCTCCTTGTCCCGCTCGCCGCCGGCGCGCAGGACGGCGGTCCGTCCAGCTACTGGTTCGAGGTCGAGCGCCTGAACGAAGGGCTCGGCCCCGCCCCCGAGGGCATCGAGCGCAAGACCCCGCAGGAGGCGCTCGCCTCCTTCACCGACGCCGCGCGCGAGGAGGACTGGGCGCGGGCGGCGCATGTCCTCGACCTCACCGGCATCGACCCGGCGGAGCAGGCCCGGCGGGCGCCGCTGCTGGCGCGGCAGCTCGCGCAAGTGATCGAGCGGCGCATCTGGCTCGACTGGGCCGACGTCTCGGACCGGCCGGACGCGCTGATGGAGGGCGGCGGCGACAGCCCGCGGGCGGGCGCGCCGCGCCGAAGCCAGCGGCTCGGCCTGCTCGAGGTCGACGGGCGGCCGGCGGTGCTGCGCCTGAACCGGGTGAAGCCGACGGGCGGCGACCCGGTCTGGGTCTTCGCCGAGCAGACGGTCGACCGGATCCCTGCGCTCCACCGCGAGCACGGCCCCGGCCGGCTCGAGCGGGCGATCCCGGAATGGTGGAACGAGCGTGCCGGCGCCCTCGCGCTCCGGCGCTGGGAGCTCGTGGCGCTGCCGGTCTATTACGGAGCCGCGGTCCTGCTGTTCCTCGCGCTCCGCAAGGTTTTCGGCTGGCTCGCGCACAGGGCCCCGCTCGGCATGATCCGCAACGCCGCGGCGCACGCGCGGGTCTCGGGCGCGCTCGCCGTCGCGGCGGGGCTTGCGCTCTTCGGCATGGGGCGCGTCGTCACCTTCTCGGCGCCGGTGAGCGAGATCGCGGTGCCGATCCTGCTTGCGCTCGTCATCATCGGCGTCGCGATGGCGATCGTGCGCGCGATCGACGCCGTTCTCGACATCGTCACCCGGCGCTATGTCGGCGATATCGACGACTCGCAGTCGCGCGACGAACGGCACTTCTACACGACGATCTACGCCGTGCGGCGGCTGGTGCTGCTGATCGCCTTCATCGCCGGCGTCGGGCTGCTCATGGCGCAGCTCAACCTGTTCCAGAGCGTCGGGATCTCGCTCCTGGCCTCGGCCGGCGTGCTGACGGTGCTGCTCGGCATCGCGGGGCAGGCCGTGCTCGGCAACATCTTCGCGAGCCTGCAGATCGCGATCGCCAAGCCCATCCGCATCGGCGACAGCGTGATTTTCGACGACCGCTGGGCGTACGTCGAATCGATCTTCTTCACCTTCGTGCTGCTGCGCACCTGGGACAACCGCCGCTTCGTCGTGCCCGTCACCTATTTCACCTCCGAGCCGTTCGAGAACCTGTCGATGCGCGACGCCAAGATGACCCGCACCTTCGAGATCGTGCTCGACCACGAGGCCGACCCCCAGCCGGTGCGCGAGGCCTTCCTGAAGCTCGTCGAGGAGGACGAGGACGCGATGCCCGACGAGATGACCAAGATGCTGGTCATCCGCCACGAGAAGGCCGGGCAGACGCTCCTGTTCTACGCGACCGCCCCCGACCCGAGCGCCGCCTGGAACATGCACGCGCGGCTCCGCGAGGACGTGCTCGCCTGGCTGCGCGAGAACCACCCGGAATGGTGGCCGCGCGAGCGCGAGGTCGAGATCCGGGCGGAGCCCGACGATCGCGACGTGCGCGCAGACCGGCCCGAGGCATGACCGGCGGGCGGCGGTCCGCTGGCGCGGCTCCTCGAAGCGCCGCGTCGTCGTCGGGAAACCCGGCCGGCGGACGGGCCCGCGGCGCGCGGCGGTCGTCGGACGGCGTGGCGGGCCGCGCGAGGCTTGC
>DATKCY010000228.1:0-3085 GCA_035512995.1 Thermohalobaculum sp. | reverse complement strand
GGTCACCCCCCAGGCCGCGAACAAGACGATCGGCCAGGGCGGGTTCCAGGAGATGGAGCAGATGGCCCTCTTCGAGGACATCGTCGCCTATCAGGAGGAGGTGCGCGACCCGACCCGCATCGCCGAGGTCCTGAACCGCGTTATCCTGAACGCCCGCCGCCGCTCGGCGCCCGCGCAGATCAACGTGCCGCGCGACTACTGGACCCAGGTCGTCGACATCGAGCTGCCGCAGATCGTGCTCCTCGAGCGCCAGGCGGGCGGCGCGAAGGCCGTCGAGGAGGCGGCGGGTCTGCTGACCGAGGCGCGCTTCCCCGTGATCCTGAACGGCGCCGGCGTGATCCTGTCGGGCGCGATCGAAGCCTCGCGGCGTCTCGCCGAACGGCTCGACGCGCCGGTCGCCTGCAACTACCAGCACAACGACGCCTTCCCCGGGAGCCACCCGCTCGGCGTCGGCCCGCTCGGCTACAACGGCTCGAAGGCGGCGATGGAGCTGATCTCGAAGGCCGACGTGGTGCTGGCGCTGGGGACGCGGCTGAACCCGTTCTCGACCCTGCCGGGCTACGGCATCGACTACTGGCCGAGCGAGGCGAAGCTGATCCAGGTCGAGACCAACCCCGACCGGATCGGGCTGACCAAGACGCTCACCGTCGGCATCCAGGGCGACGCCAGGCTGGTCGCCGAGCAGATCCTCGAGGCGCTGGGCCCGAGCGCCGGCGACGAGGGGCGCCAGGCACGCCGCGACCTGATCGCGGAGACGAAGTCGCGCTGGCTGCAGACGCTTTCTTCGCTCGACCACGAGGACGACGATGAGGGCACGACCTGGAACCAGCGCGCGCGCGACCGCGAGCCCGACCGGATGAGCCCGCGCATGGCCTGGCGCGCGATCCAGGCGGCGCTGCCGGAAAACGTGATCATCTCGACCGACATCGGCAACAACTGCGCCATCGGCAACGCCTACCCGACCTTCGAGGAGGGGCGGAAGTACCTGAGCCCGGGCCTCTTCGGCCCCTGCGGCTACGGTTTTCCGGCGATCCTCGGCGCCAAGATCGGCTGCCCGGACGTGCCGGTCGTGGGCTTCGCCGGCGACGGCGCCTTCGGCATCTCCATGAACGAGCTGACCGCCTGCGGGCGGGGCGACTGGCCCCATGTGACCATGGTCGTCTTCCGCAACTACCAGTGGGGCGCGGAGAAGCGGAACTCGACGCTCTGGTTCGACGACAACTTCGTCGGGACGGAGCTCAACGAAGGCGTCGAGTACGCCGAGGTGGCCAGGGGCTGCGGCCTGAACGGCGTCAAGGTCTCGACCATGGAGGAGACGACCGAGGCGCTGCGCGAGGCCGTTCGCCAGCAGATGGAGGAGGGCGTGACCACCCTCGTCGAGGTCGTGCTGAACCAGGAGCTCGGCGAGCCGTTCCGCCGCGACGCGATGAAGAAGCCTGTCAAGGTCGCCGGCATCGACCGTGCCGACATGGCCACGGAGCAGGTCGCCTGAGTGGCCTCCCCGCCTGTGCCGTTCTCGCCTTGCCGATAAAGGCACCTCCCCCCTGTCCCCCCTCCGATGCGGAGGGGGGAAGGTCTGGCCGCGCGGCCGGGCGCTCCCCTCTCCCGGCGGGAGAGGGGCCGGGGGAGAGAGCGACGGGCGGCGATGCATCCCTCACGGGCCGAACAGGATGACCGAAGCCGCCGTCCTCGCCGTCAACGCCGGCTCCTCCAGCATCAAGCTCGCACTCTTCGCGCCCGGCGACACCGCGCAGCCGTCGCTCGATATCCGGGCCGAGCGGATCGGCAGCGCCGAGGCCTCGGCGAAGATCGCCCCGCGCGAGGGCGAAAGCGCCCGCATCGCCTTCCCGGGCGACGAGGGACGCACGCACGAGACCGTCCTCGCGCGCCTGCTGCCGGAGGTCGAGGCGCGCGCGCCCGGCCCCGTCGCCGCCGCCGGGCACCGCCTCGTCCACGGCGGCGCCGACTTCACCGCGCCCGTGCGCGTCGACGACGACGTGATGGCGGCGCTCGAGCGGCTGGTCCCGCTCGCGCGCACGCACCAGCCGCACAACCTGGCCGCCATCCGCGCGGTCACCGCGATCTGGCCCGATCTGCCGCAGGCCGCCTGCTTCGACACCGCCTTCCACGCGACGATCCCGGAGGTCGCGCGGACGCTGGCGCTGCCGAAGTGGCTGCGCGACGCCGGCCTCCGCCGCTACGGCTTCCACGGCCTCTCCTACCGGTGGATCGCCGACCGGCTGCCGGACCTGCTCGGCGAGACGGCGGAGCGGCACGTCATCGTGCTCCATCTCGGCAACGGCGCCAGCCTCTGCGGCATGGTCGGCCGCCGGAGCACGGCGACGACGATGGGCTTCACCCCGCTCGACGGGCTCGTCATGGGCGAGCGGCCGGGGCTGACCGACCCGGGCGCGATCCTCTTCATGCTCGACGAGTTGGGCATGAGCACGCACGAGCTGCGCGAGACGCTGTTCAAGGAAAGCGGTCTCCTCGGCCTCTCCGGCTTCTCGAACGACATGCGCACGCTGCTCGCCTCCGACGAGCCGGGCGCGAAGCTCGCGATCGCCGTCTACGTCCACCGCGCGGTGCGCGAGATCGGCGCCGTGGCGGCCGAGCTCGGCGGGCTCGACGCGCTCGTCTTCACCGGCGGCATCGGCGAGAACGCCGCCCCGGTCCGCGCCGCCATCGTCGAGCGGCTGGGCTGGTTCGGCGCCCGGCTCGACGCAGAGGCGAACGCCCGGAACGCCCGCCGCGTGTCGCCCGGGGGCGCGCTGCCGATCCTGGTGATCCGGGCGAACGAGGAGGCGGTGATCGCGCAGGAGACCCGCGCGCTGATCGCCTGAGCCGCCAGCCCGCCGATTAGCGCTTGAAAGCCGGCCCCCGAGCCCGTATCTCCGCGGCCCGGAATCCTCCCTTCACGGCAGACATCAAGGGCACAGCTCCAATGGGCAAGGCGAAGTTCGAGCGCACGAAGCCGCACGTGAACGTGGGCACGATCGGTCATGTCGACCACGGCAAGACGACGCTGACGGCGGCGATCACGAAGTTCTTCGGCGAGTACAAGGCCTACGAGACGATCGACGCG
>DATKCY010000227.1:0-6978 GCA_035512995.1 Thermohalobaculum sp. | reverse complement strand
GTGCGGGCGGCGAGGAACACCGCCGCCGCGCCCAGCGTCGCCGCGACGGTGGTCAAGAGCGTCGCGGGCACGAGGCCGAAGACGAAGCCGCCGGCGATCGTCATCCAGACGGCGCCGGGGATCGAGAAGGCAACGACGACGGCATAGCCGACGACGTAGACCAGCGCCGCGCGAAGGACGTTCTCCTCGCGCCATTCGATCAGCGCGTCGCGGTTCTCGGCCAGCCTCTCCCAGCTCAGGTAGTCGCGCCCGAAGGTCAGCGCGAGCAGGGCGCCGACCGCGATGACCGCGATCGGCGCGTAGCGGAGCCAGCCGCGGGGGGCCGTGTCCGGGCCCTCCTCCTCCGCCGCCGCCGGTCCGGCTCGCTCAGAGACGTCGCACACGTGTCCTCCCGATCGCCGGCAGCGCCGGCTTCCGCGCGTCCGGGAGTTTGGGTCGGCGCGTGCCCGCGCGCCAGTCCCCTTCACGGCGGAGTGAAAGCGCGCGTGCCGCACTACTGAGTAAAAGCGTGCGTGCCGCACGACGGAGTGAAAGCGCGCGTGCCGCGCGACGGAGTGAAAGCGCGCGTGCCGCGCCTGCCCGCGTTGACTCGGGCGCCGGCCGCGGGTATAGGCGCCCCTCTGAAACGCACCCGTCCCGCGGCGGGGGCGGGGCGCGTGTCGCGCCGCCACGCCCGAGACGCGCGGGGATCCGACGGAGAGCCCGAGATGAAGCGCACCTTTCAGCCGAGCAACCGGGTCCGCAAGCGGCGGCACGGCTTCCGCGCCCGCATGGCCACCAAGAACGGCCGCAGGGTCCTCGCGCGCCGCCGCGCCAAGGGCCGCGCCAAGCTGTCCGCCTGACATCGCCGCCGGCGCCGAGCCGGGGGAGCGGGCCGTCCCGCCGGCCAGGGATCGCCGGCCGACCGGTCCCGCGCCCGAGACCCTCAAGAAGCGCCGCGACTTCCTCGCCGCCGCCCGCGGGCGCCGTGCAGTGGCGCCGGGCCTGATCCTGCAGGCCCGCATCCGTCCCGGGTGCGAGGCCGGCACCGCGCCCCGCGTCGGCTACACCTGCTCGAAGAAGGTCGGCAAGGCAGTCGAGCGCAATCGCGCCAAGCGGCGGCTGCGCGAGGCGGCGCGCATGCTGATCCCGCGCCTCGGCCGGCCCTGCTGGGATTACGTGCTGATCGGCCGCTCGGGTGCGACGGCCGCGCGGCCGTTCCACTCGCTGCTCGACGACCTCGCGGCCGCGCTCGGGAAGGTGCACGAACCGCCCCGCGCCCCGCGGAAGACCCCGGCCGCGCGGGGAGAGGGGCCGGCCGGATGAGCCCGGCCGCGCGGCTCCTCGCCCTGCCCGTCCGCGCCTACCGGCTGCTGCTCAGCCCATGGGTCGGGCTCCACTGCCGTTACCAGCCCACCTGCTCGGCCTACGCGCTCGAGGCGCTCGAGCGCCACGGAGCGCTCCGCGGCGGCTGGCTCACGCTCCGCCGCATCGCGCGCTGCCACCCGCTCGGCCGCTCGGGCCACGATCCCGTGCCGCCGGCCGAGTGAGTCGCTTGCCTCCGGGCGGCCTGACAGGTTAGCAGATCCCATGCTCGACGCTCCCGACGACGGCCCCCTCGCCCGGCTCTACGCCGACGCGCCCCGGGGACTCGAATTCGCAAAGCTCCGCAAGCGGCTCGTGCGCCAGGCGCGCGAGGCGCTCGACGCCTACTCGATGGTCCGCCCCGGCGCGCGCTGGCTCGTCTGCCTCTCGGGCGGCAAGGACAGCTACACGCTGCTCGCCGTGCTGCTGGAGCTCCGCTGGCGCGGCCTGCTGCCGGTCGACCTCCTCGCCTGCAATCTCGACCAGGGACAGCCGGGGTTCCCCGAGCACGTTCTGCCCGGCTGGCTGTCGCGCCTCGGCCTCCCGCACCGGATCGAGCGGCGCGACACCTATTCCGTCGTGATCGACAAGGTTCCGGCCGAAAAAACCTACTGCGCGCTCTGCTCGCGGCTCCGCCGCGGCCACCTCTACCGGATCGCGCGCGAGGAGGGGTGCGAGGCCGTCGTGCTCGGCCACCACCGCGACGACATCGTCGAGACCTTCATGATGAACCTGTTCCATGGCGGGCGGCTGGCGGCGATGCCGCCGAAGCTCAGGAACGAGGACGGCGACCTGATGGTGCTGCGCCCGCTCGCGCACGTCGCCGAGGCCGACTGCGCCGCCTTCGCCCGCGCGATGCGGTTCCCGATCATTCCCTGCGACCTCTGCGGAAGCCAGGAGAACCTGCAGCGCGCCCAGGTCAAGCGCATGCTCGACGAGTGGGAGCGCCGCTCTCCCGGCCGCCGGCAGGTGATGTTCCGGGCGCTGACCAATGTCCGGCCGAGCCACCTGGCCGACCCCGCGCTGTTCGACTTCGCGGCCCTCTCGCCGGCGCCCACGGACGGGAACGCTTGACCGGCGCGGCGGTCACCCCAGTCTCGGCCCTGCGACGGGCGCAGGAACGGGCGCAGGGGGGTCCCCGCGGATGAATCTCGAAGTCGTCGTCGGACTCTCGAACCTCGGGCCCGAGGGCCTGCCGCGCGACGGGGACCTGGCGTTCGATCCGATGATGGAGCGCGAGGCGGCCGAGCAGCTTCTCGCCAGCCTCCGCGGTGTCGGCGCGAGGCCGCCGAGCCTGGCGCTGGCGGAGCCGGCGAGCCCGAACGGTCCCCGCTCGATGCTCGCGCGCGTCAACGTCCAGCTCCGCGCGCGCGGCATGCCGACCCATGCCGAGCCCGCCGAGGCGCCGCCGTGGCAGCCGACGCTGCCGGGCCCGCTGCCCGTCGAGGCGCTGCTCAGGCTCCGCCGGCTCATGGCCCACCACCTCGCCCGCCCCGGCATGGCCGTGGAGCCGCTGCCCTCCGGGGCCGACCCGCGCGCCGATCCGGTCATGGAGATCGCAGCCGTCCGCCGCGACAACCACCTGATCCACCACGGCGACGCCGAGGGCTTCTACCTGCCGGTGTCGTTCAGCCAGGTGGTCCACGACCCGACCGGCACCACGATCCCCGGCGGCTGGGTCGGCTCGAGCCACCGCCTGGCCGAGGAGCTGCGCGAGATCGCGCCGCTGCTCGACCTGCCGCCCATCGAGGACGGCACGGCCGTGCCGCAGCACGTGATCGACCGGGTCATGCGCGATCGCGACGCCGCGCCCTTCCACCTCGAGGAGCGGGCCTGGCTGCTCCACACCGAGGCGGCGGCGGCGAGTCTCCGCCACGGCGCCGCCATCGTCTACCGGTGAGCGCCGGTCCCGCCGGAAAACCCTTGACCTCCCGCCCGCGCCACGATTGAACGCCGGGGCAACTCCCCCCGTATCCGGAGCCTGCGCCCATGGGCGGCGACATCGACAACCGCAACCTGATTCTCGCGGCCGTGCTGGCGATGCTCGTCATCATCGGCTGGCAGGCCTTCTTCGCGCCGCCCCCGCCGCCGCCGGAGCTGACCGAGGAGGTCGAGAACCGCTACGGGCCCGAGGGCGAGGTCGCGCCGCTCGAGGCGGTGCCGCAGGGGGGCGTTCCGGACCGCGAGACCCGGGCCGACGTGCTGGGCCAGACCGCGCGCATTCCCGTCGAGAGCGGCGCCGTCTCCGGCTCGCTCAGCCTCAGGGGCGGGCGGCTCGACGACCTGAAGCTCTCGCTCTACCGCGAGACGCTGCTGCCCGGCAGCGACACGGTCACGCTGCTCAGCCCGCTGGGCGGCCCGAGCCCCTACTACGTCGTCTACGGCTGGGTCCGCTCGGCCGACAGCGATCCCGGCCCCCTGCCCGACGCCAACACCGAATGGCGGATCGAGGACGGGGACACGCTGACCCCCGCGACGCCCGTGACGCTCGCCTGGGACAACGGCGAGGGCCTGATCTTCCGCCGGAAGATGGAGATCGACGACCGCTACATGCTGACGGTCACCCAGTCGGTCGAGAACACCACGGGCGAGCCCGTGAACCTGGCTCCCTACGGCTATGTCGCGCGCCGCGGCGAGCCCGACACGATCGGCTTCTTCATCCTGCACGAGGGCGCGGTCGGCGAGTTCGACGGCAAGCTTTCCGAGGTCGACTACGACGACATGCTCGACCTGCCGCTGAACCGCGCCGAGGGCGGGCGCGCCGAGGCGACCCGGGTCGCCGGGAACGGCTTTCTCGGCTTCACCGGCAAGTACTTCATGACCGCGCTCGCCGGCGGCCCGGAGCAGCCGTTCGAGGCGGTGCACAAGTCGCTCCTGATCGGCGACACGCCCGAGTTCCGGACCGAGATGCGCCTGCCGCTGCAGACGGTCGCGCCGGGCGGGCGGGCCGAGTCCTCCACCTATCTCTTCGCCGGCGCGAAGGAGGTGGCGACGCTCCGCGACTACATCGAGGACCACGGCATCGAGGGCTTCGACGACGCCGTCGACTGGGGCTGGTTCTACTTCCTGACCAAGCCGATCTTCAACCTGCTGATGTTCGTGAACGGCCTGATCGGCAACATGGGCTGGTCGATCATCGTGCTCACGCTGATCATCAAGGCGGCGCTGTTCCCGCTCGCCTACAAGTCCTACGTCTCGATGTCGAAGATGAAGAAGCTCCAGCCCGAGATGGAGAAGCTCAAGGAACGGGCGGGCGACGACCGGCAGAAGCTCCAGCAGGAGATGATGGCGCTTTACAAGAACGAAAAGGTGAACCCGGCCGCGGGCTGCCTGCCGATCCTGCTTCAGATCCCGATCTTCTTCTCGCTCTACAAGGTGCTGTTCGTCACGATCGAGATGCGGCACGCGCCCTTCATCGCCTGGATCGACGACCTCTCGGCGCCCGACCCGACCTCGTGGATCAACCTTTTCGGCCTCCTGCCCTACGACGTCTCGTGGGCGCCGGTGTTCATCTCGATCGGCGTCTTCCCGATCCTGATGGGCGTCACGATGTGGATGCAGCAGAAGCTGAACCCGGAGCCGACCGACCCGACCCAGGCGATGATCTTCGCCTGGATGCCGTGGCTCTTCATGTTCATGCTCGGCAGCTTCGCGAGCGGCCTCGTGATCTACTGGTGCGCGAACAACATCATCACCTTCGTGCAGCAATACGCGATCATGCGGAGCCAGGGGGTCGAGGTCGACTTCCTCGGCAACGTCAAGCGCAGCCTGAAGCGCAAGCCGCCCGTGAAGGGGGAGAAGCCGTCGGCCAAGGCGAAGCCGGAGACGCCCGCGAAGGCGCCGTCGGACGAGCCCGGGGCGGAGGGCGAGCCGCCGGCCGCCGCGGGCGAGGACGAGGCGCCGGCGGAGGACCAGGCAGCCCCGCCCGCACCGCAGGCGAAGCCGCGCTCCGGCCGCCCCGCCTCCGACGACCGCCGCGTCGGGGCGAAGGGAAAGAAGCGCCGGCGCGGCGGCAGCCGCTGACGGCCCCGCGCGCGCCGAGGAGCACCCCGCCATGGCCCTGACGGTCGCGCATCTCTACCGCCACCCGGTCAAGAGCCTCGGCGAGGAGGCGCTGGACGCGGTCACGCTCGAGACCGGCCGGCACGTGCCCTGGGACCGCACCTGGGCCGTCGCCCACGGCGAGGGCGGGTGGGACCCGGAGCGGCCGGAGTGGCAGCAGGCGCGCAACTTCGTGACCCAGACGCGGGTGCCGGCGCTGGCGCAGATCGGCGTCGCCTTCGACGAGGCGCGGGGCGTGCTCACGCTCCGCCATCCCGACCGGCCGGTGCTCGAGGTCGCGCCCGACACCGCCGAGGGCGCCGCCGCGCTCGGCGACTGGATCGCGCCGATCGCGTCGACCCGGTGGCCCGGCCCCTATCGCCTCGCCCGGCTGCCCGACGCCGCGCTGACCGATTTTCCGGACACCCACGTCCTCGTCTGCTCGACCGCGACCCTCGCCGCGCTCGAGGCGCTGGCGGGCCAGCCGCTCGAGCACATCCGCTTCCGGGCCAATATCTGGCTCGACGGGCTCGAGCCGTGGGAGGAGCTCGAGCTCGGCGGCCGCGAGCTCGGCATCGGCGCCGCGCGCCTGGCGTTCACCGAGCGCTGCGTGCGCTGCAACGCGACCTCGGCGAGCCCCGCGACGGGAGGCCGCGACATCGTGCTGCCGCCGCTGATCCGCCGCCACATGGGCCACATGGACTTCGGCATCTATGCCGAGGTGGCCGAGGGAGGCCGCCTTGCCGTCGGCGACCGGGCGGCGCTCGCATGACCGTGCCCTTCACCCTCGCCGAGGACCCGGAGCCGGAGGCGGCCGAGGCCGGACGGCGCCTCTTCGCGGGCGAGGTCACCTTCCTCAAGGGCGTCGTCGCCCTTGACGGCCTGCCCGCCGGCGACCGGCCCGAGGTCTGCTTCGCGGGCCGCTCGAATGTCGGCAAGTCGTCCCTGCTCAATGCGCTGACCGGGCGGAAGGCGCTGGCGCGCACCTCGAACACGCCCGGACGCACGCAGGAGCTCAACTTCTTCGACCTCGGCGGCGCGGGCTATCTCGTCGACCTGCCGGGCTACGGCTATGCCGAGGCGCCGCAGGCCAAGGTCGCGGCCTGGCAGGAGCTGCTCCGCGCCTACCTGGCGGGGCGCGCCACGCTCGCCCGCGCCTTCGTGCTGATCGACGCGCGCCACGGAGCAAAGCCGCTCGACCACGAGGTTATGGCCTCGCTCGACACTGCCGCCGTCTCCTTCCAGGCGGTGCTGACCAAGGTCGACAAGCCGAAAGGCCCGGCCCTCGCCCGCACCATCGTCGACCTGAAGCAGGCGTTGACCCGGCACCCGGCCGCCTTCCCCGAGATCGTCGCCACCTCCTCGGTCAAGGGCGAGGGAATCCCGCATCTCCGCGCCGCGATCGCTGGTCTCCTCACGGCCTGAGGCGGAGTCGGGCATCCGCCGCGCGGCGCTCAGCGCCCACGCCCCGAGCAGCGTGCTGACAACCAGCCTGAACGCGAACCATGCGAGCGCCGGCAGGCGGAAAACCCAGGTCACGAACCCGTCCGGCAGCACGACATAGGCGACCTGCTTGATCCAGTAGATCCACGC
>DATKCY010000226.1:0-3547 GCA_035512995.1 Thermohalobaculum sp. | reverse complement strand
TCATGAGCCCCGGCGCGGTCACGCGGTAGAAGCCGACCCAGTCGAACCGCTCGAAGTGGTGGAACAGTTCGGCCGCGACGGTGGCCATCAGCGCGATCGCGTCGTCCTCGCCCTCGGTCAGGGCGCGGATCTTCGCGCGCGCCTCCGGCCAGCCCGGATTCTTCGTCATTCCGCGGCCGCCGCGTCGCCCGCGGCGGCCGCGAGCGCAGAGCCGAACTCCCCGGTCAGAAGACCGATATCCTCGATCCCGACGCTGACGCGGATGAAGCCTTCGGTGATGCCGATGGCCTCGCGCGCCTGCGGGTCCAGCCCGCGATGCGAGCTCGAGGCCGGGTGCGAGATGAGCGTCGCCACATCGCCGAGGCTCGGCGCGAACTGGATCGGCTTCGCCGCCCGCAGGAAACGGTTGGCCTCGGCTCGCCCGCCTCGCAGCCGGAAGCTCAGCATATGGCCGCCGCGCCCGCCGAAGAGCGCCGTCGAGCGGTTGTGGTCCGGGTGGTCGGGCCGCGCCGGGTAGAGCACCGCCTCGACCGCGGGCTGCCCGGCCAGGAAATCGGCGAGCGCCATGGCGTTCCGCTCGGCCCGCTCGAGGCGCACGTCGAAGGTGTGGAGGCCGCGCTCGGCGAGCCAGCAGTCGAACGGGCTCGGCGTCATGCCCCAGCTCACGACGATGTCGAGGAGCCGCCGGGCGAGCTCCGGATCCCGCGCCGCCACATAGCCGAGCGTCGCGTCGGAGTGACCGGCGAGCATCTTGGTCACGGAATGGATCACGATGTCCGCCCCGGCCGCGAGCGGGCGGTAGAGCGCGGGCGTCGTGAAGGTGTTGTCGACCGCGAGCAGCACGCCCGCCCGGCGGCAGGCCGATGCGATCGTCTCGAGATCGGCGACGCGGATCGTGGGGTTCGAGACCGTCTCGACCAGCACGAGCCGCGTCTCGGGCCGGAACGCGGCGGCGAACGCGGCTCCGTCCGTCGAGTCGGCGAAGGTGACCTCGGCGCCCATGCGCGGCAGCTCGTCCCGCAGCAGCCTGAGCGAACGGCCATAGAGCTGGTCGCCCGCCACCACGTGGTCGCCTGCCCTCAGCGCGGCGAGGAACACCGCGCCGACCGCCGCCATGCCGGAGCCGGTCGCGACGCCGCCCGCCGCCCCCTCGAGCCAGTCGATCTTCTCCGCCAGCACCGCCCAGTTCGGATGCCCCTCGCGGCCGTAGGTGAAGCCGGGGTCTCGGCCCTCGTAGGTCGCGTCGAGCGCATCCGCATCGGACGCCGCGTAGACGACCGAGGGCGAGAGCGGCGTCACCACCGGCGCGGTCGCCGAGCCGGGTCGCGCCCCGCGGCGCACGACCGAGCGACGGCCGCCGCCGGCGCTCACGGCCGCTCCTCGCGCGGCAGGATCATGCAGTCTTCCACTTGATCGAGCAGCCCATGGCCGCGTGCTGCTCCCCCGGCGACCGGCCCCCGGCGATCGCCAGCATCGCCTCGTGGAGCTCGCGCCGGGTGTCGGGCGCCGCGGGCTGGCGGCCCGAGGCGTCGAGCCGGCCGCGATAGCGGAGCACGAGGTCCGGGTCGAAGCCATGGAACTCGGGCGTGCAGGCGGCATCGTAGGCGCGCGCGACCTCCTGGCTCTCATCGCGCAGATAGGGGAAGGAGAGGCCGTGGCGCTCGGCGAAGGCCTGCATGTTCTCGAAGCTGTCGTCGGGATAGCGCTCGGCATCGTTCGCGCAGATCGCGGCGAAGCCGATGCCCTCCTCCCTCAGCGCCTCCGCCTCCCGCTCGATCCGGTCGATGACCGCGAGCACGTACGGGCAATGGTTGCAGATGAAAGCGATCACCGTCCCGCGCGCGCCGGCGATGTCGCCGAGCGCGTGATCGCGTCCGTCCGTTCCGGGCAGCCGGAAGTCCGGCGCCTTTCCGCCGATGTCGAGCGCCATCGCGTCCTCCCTCACTTCTCGCGACCGTCGAGCCGGCAGCACCCGGTCAGCAGGCGCGCGCCCGTCATCAGATCGGCCGTCCAGCCGTAGTCCCGGCCGCTCATGCCGTCATTGCAGGCGGCCGGGCGCAGGACCAGAGCATAATCCGCCACGGCGCCGCGGGCGCGGAGGGCGGCGGGAAATCCGCTGCGGCCGCTGGCCGCGCCTGCCCATTCGACCCGCGCCCGATCCTCGGCTATGCCGTCCGGGCCCGGCTCGGCGAAGGTGACGGTGTCGGGGGCGTCGGTGGCGATGGACCAGAAGGGCTCGGTGCCGGTGCAGATCAGGCCGGTCGGGATCGGGCTCCCGCCCACCCGCTCGGGCTCGACGGGTCTCAGGAAGCGGAGCGCGACCCAGCCGTTGCCCTCGCCGTGGACGATCCGGCCCCATTCGCGGTCCCGGTCCACGCCCAGCACCTCGACCTCCGCGCCCTCTGCCAGGTCGCCCAGGTCCGCCGCGGCGGCCGACGCCGCGGCGCGGACGTTCAGCACATCGCCGTCGGGAACGCCGCTGACGACGTGGCGTTCCGGCGCCTCCGCCAGCGCCGCCGGCGCGGCGAGGAGCAGCGCGAAGAGCGTCGGTCGGATCATGTTCAGGGTTCCTCCGGTCGAGGGACGTGGGCGGGCGACGGTTCAGCCGCGCGCGAGCCGGGGCAGCTCGGGCGCATCGCCTCGATCACGTCACGAATGGTCGACTCGGACACGGCGCCGTCGTCATAAAGGTACATGATGCTGGGGACCCCGGAGAACCGATGGGAGCAGCGCGCAAGCTCGTCTCGGAGCGCGCGCATCGCCCTGCCCGTCCAGCGGTCCTCGACGTCGATCGCGTTCTCCCACTCGACCACGATCGTGACCGGGGGAAGCGGCGCAGTGGCCATCGTGCCCTCCCTGAGCCGCGGCGGGCGTGCCGCCGCGCCCGCGCCAGCATAGCCGCGATGGAGGCCGCGGCCAAAGACGCTACCGACGTCCCCTGCGTCTGGGTGCTTGCCGGGCACCGCACCGGCGACAACCTGCAGCTCGAGGCGCTGGCGCACGCGCTCGGCTGGCCGTGGGAGCGGCGGACGCTCGCCTGGCGCGGCTGGACTTTGTCCTGGACGCCGTTCTACGGCCGGCGGCGACCGTCGCTCAGGCCCCTGACCGGCGAGGCGCGGGCCGCGATCCGGCCGCCCTGGCCGGACCTCGTGCTCTCGATCGGCTGGCGGAGCGTGCCGGTCGCGCGCTGGATCGGGCGCGAAAGCGGTGCGCGCCTCGTCCATCTGGGCCGGCCGCGCGCGCCGCTCGCCGCCTTCGACCTGGTGCTGACGACGCCGCAGTACCAGTTGCCCGAGGCGCCGAACGTCGTGCGGCTGGCAGCGCCGCTCAGCCGGCTGTCGCCCGCGGCGCTGGAGGCGGCGGCGGAGCGCTGGCGCCCGCGGCTCGAGCACCTGCCGCGTCCCTGGATCGCGGTCCTGGTCGGTGGGAGCGCCCCGCCGCTCCGGCTGACCGAGGCCGCGGCGGCCGAGCTCGGCGGCCGCGCCGACCGGCTCGCTTGCGCCCGCGGCGGCTCGCTGCTGATCGCGACCGGGCCGCGCACGCCCGC
>DATKCY010000225.1:0-8866 GCA_035512995.1 Thermohalobaculum sp. | reverse complement strand
GGGGCGCCGCCGGGGGATCGACGACCGTGCAGGTTCGCCGAGAGGCCGGATCGAGGGCGCCCTCGAGTCCCGGGGCGTGCGGAAACAGGGACGCGGTGTGGCCGTCGGTCCCCATGCCGAGGACCACGACGTCGAACGGCTGCAGGGGCGCGAGGTTCCGTTCCGAGAGCTCCGCTCCCTCCTCTGGAGTCGCAGCCGTGGTGACGAAGCCGACGAACCGGGCCTCGGCGGCCCTGTCAACGAGGAGCTCCGTCCGGACCAGGCGCTCGTTCCGGTCCTCGTGGTCCAGGGGCACCCAACGCTCGTCGGCGAGGGTGACCACGATCCGGCCCCAAGGCAGCTCCTCCTGCCGCAGGCTGCGAAACAGCGGAATCGGAGTCGTCCCACCCGACACCACGAGAACCGCCCGCTCACGCCGAGCGAGACGGGATCGCAGGCGATCGGCGACCACTCCGGCCAGGGCCTCGGCGGCCTCCCGTGACGAATCGAAATGGTGCTCGCGGATCATGCAAGGTGCTCGTACCAGGTCCGGTCGTCCCGGACCATGAGGGCGATGGACTCCTCCGGGCCCCAGCTCCCGGCGGTGTAGGTGCGAGGCCGCCGACCCAGAAAACTCCAGCCCTCCCGGATCGTGTCCACCCACCGCCAGGCCGCCTCGACCTCGGAACGATGCATGAACAGGGTCGCGGTGCCCTTGATCACGTCCAGGAGGAGACGCTCGTACGCCAACGGGCTGCGATCTTCGAAGGTGTCCGCCAGGTTCAGATTGAGATGGACCGGCTTGAGGCGGATCTTCGGGCCCGGGGTCTTCACCATCATGGCGAGCTTCACGCTCTCGTCGGGCTGGAGCCGGATCACGAGCCGGTTGTCCTGCACCGCCCCGATCCGGTCGCCGAAGATCAGATGGGGTATTCGCTTGAACTGGATGACGATCTCCGAAACCCGGTATCCCATCCGTTTGCCGGTCCGGAGATAGAAGGGAACCCCAGCCCAGCGCCAGTTGTCGATCTCCGCCTTGATGGCGACGAAGGTCTCGGTCTCGGATTCCGGATCGATCCCCTCCTCGTCGAGGTATCCCCGGACGGCTTGTTCCGCGACGACACCGGCGCGGTACTGGGCGCGCACCGTCTTCGCGGCCAGGTCCGCGCCCTCGATCGGGCGCAGCGAGCGTACGACCTTGATCTTCTCCTCGCGAATCGCCTCCTGCTCGAGCCGGGCCGGCGGCTCCATGGCCACGAGGCAGAGGAGCTGCAGGAGGTGGTTCTGGACCATATCCCGGAGGGCCCCGGTGCGGTCGTAGTAGTCGCCTCGACCCTCGACTCCGAGGCGCTCCGCCACCGTGATCTGGACGTGGTCAACGTGCTCCGAGCGCCACAGGGGCTCGAAGAGGGCGTTGGCGAAGCGCAGCACCATCAGGTTCTGCACCGTCTCCTTGCCGAGATAGTGGTCGATCCGGTAGATCTGGTGCTCGTCGAAATGCGCCGCGAGCTGCCGGTTCAGCGTCCGCGCCGAGGCGAGGTCGTGGCCGATCGGCTTCTCCACGATGACGCGGCAGTCCTCGGCGCGGCAGCCGTGGCGCCCGATCCGCTCGGCGATCTCGCCGAAGAGCGTCGGGCCGACCGCCAGGTAGAAGGCGCAGACCGGGTGCGCATTCTCCCTCAGCTTCGCCGACAGCTCGGGCCAGCCGGCGTCGGAGCGGGCATCGACCTGAAGATAGTCGAGCGTGTCGAGAAAGGCGTAGAGGGCGTCGCGGTCGCGATAGGCCTCCGGTATCGCCTCGTCGAGCGAGAGGCGCACCATCTTGCGGAAGTCCTCGCGCCCGAGCTCGGAGCGGGCGCAGCCGATGACCCGCGCGCTCTCCGGCATCTGTCCCGCCCGCTGGCGGTGGTAGAGCGCCGGGATCAGCTTCTTCCGGGCCAGGTCTCCGGTCACGCCGAAGACGACCAGGTCGAACGGCTCGACCGGCACGATCCGCGCGACCATCGCTGTCTCTCCCCAAGCGCTCCGGAGCCGGGATGCTAGCAGCCCCGGCGGGCACGCGAAAGGCGGCGGCCCGTGATCGTCGACGCAACCGTGACCGGCGGCGGCCGCGCGCGCCACTGGACGATCCGGGAATGCGCCCGAAGTGGTGCACTGGCGCGCACGCGGCGCCGAGCATTCGTGAGGCTGCGATGATCCCGCTGACAGACACGGGAGCCGGGCGATGAGCGCCCCGCTCGAGGGGCAGTCGGCGCTGGTCACGGGCGCCAGCACCGGCATCGGCGCCGCGATCGCGGTGGAGCTCGCGCGGCGCGGCGCGCGGGTCGCGGTCAACTACCTGGACCAGGCGGACAAGGCCGGGCAGGTGGCGGCCGAGGCCGGCAACGGCGCGATCGCCGTGCAGGGCGATGTCACCCGCAAGGAGGATGTCGACCGCGTGATCGCGAAGACGCTGGAGGCGTTCGGCACGCTCGACATCCTCGTCGCCAATGCCGGGATCCAGATCGACGCGCCGCTCGAGGCGCTGAGCGCCGAGGACTGGCGCAAGGTCATCGACGTGAACCTGACCGGCCAGTTCCTGGCGGCGCAGGCGGCGGTGGCCGTCTTCCGCCGGCAGGGCGTGCGGGACGGCGTCAGCCGCGCCGCGGGCAAGATCGTCTGCATGAGCTCGGTGCACGAGGTCATCCCCTGGCCCGGGCGCGTGAACTACGCGGCCTCGAAGGGGGGCGTGAAGCTGATGATGGAGACGCTGGCGCTCGAGCTCGCGGCCGAGCGCATCCGCGTGATCGGCATCGCGCCGGGCGCGATCCGCACCGATATCAACCGCGGGGAGTGGGAGGACGAGGAGGGCGCGGAGGCGATGCGCGCGAACATTCCCTACGGCCGCATCGGCGACCCGGCGGACATCGCCCGGCCGGTGGCCTGGCTCGTCTCGGACGAGGCCGACTACATCACCGGCACGACGATCTTCGTCGACGGCGGCATGACCCTCTATCCCGGTGTCGGCATGGGCGGCTGAGCGGATGGCGGAGAACTTCGAGGGCGGCCGGGGCGCGATGCGCTATCCGCCGATCGGCGAGCACGGGATCATCGGCGACCTGAACACCGCGGCGCTGGTCGCGATCGACGGCACGATCGACTTCTTCTGCTTCCCGGACTTCGACAGCCCGTCGATCTTCGCGGCGATCCTCGATGCCGACCGGGGCGGCGACTTCCGCCTCTGCCCGACGCACGAGGTGGCGCGGCGCCAGCAGATCTACCTGCCGAGCTCGAACGTGCTCGTCACGCGCTTCCTGTCGCAGCGCGAGATCGTCGAGATCACCGACTTCATGCCGATCAGCCGCGATGGGCATCCGGCGCGGATCGTCCGCATCGTGAAGGCCGTGCGCGGCCAGGCGGAGATCGCCCTCCATTGCCGCCCCGCCTTCGACTACGCGCGGAAGGACACGCGGGCCGAGCTGGCCGGGGGCGGGCGGATCGTGCGCTTCAGCGGCGAGCAGTGCCCGGCCTCCTCGCTCTCCGCCACCGTCCCGCTCGAGGTCGAGGAGGGCGCGGCGACCGGCTGCTTCAGCCTCGAGGACGGCGAGGTCGCGGTGCTGCTGCTGACCTGCGGCAGCGACGAGCCGGACGAGCTGGACGCCGGCACCGCCCTCGCGCTCCAGGAGGAGACCGTGCGCTTCTGGCGCACATGGATCGCCAGGTCGAACTTCCGCGGCCGCCAGCGCGAGATGGTCGACCGCTCGGCGCTCTGCCTCAAGCTCCTCTTCTCGCAGCGCCACGGCTCGATGGTCGCGGCGCCCACCTTCGGCCTGCCCGAAGAGATCGGCGGGCCACGGAACTGGGACTACCGCTACTGCTGGATCCGCGACAGCGCCTTCACGATCTACGCGCTGATCCGCCTCGGAATGACGGCGGAGGCGACCGACTACATGAACTGGGTCATCGACCGCGCCCGCGAGTCGCCCGAGTCGGGGACGCTCCAGCTCATGTACCGGCTCGACGGTGCCGGCGAGCTGCACGAGGAGGAGCTCGACCACCTCGAGGGATACCGCGGCAGCCGGCCGGTCCGGATCGGCAACGGCGCGCACGACCAGCTCCAGCTCGACATCTACGGCGAGCTCATGGACGCGCTCTACCTGACCGACAAGCACACCCACAAGGTGCCGCTCGACGCCTGGACCTCGATCACGCAGATCGTCGGCTACGTGGTCGAGCACTGGCATCTGCCGGACGAGGGGATCTGGGAGATCCGCAGCCAGCGGCGCGAGTTCCTGCACTCGCGGCTGATGTGCTGGGTCGCGTTGGACCGCGCGATCCGCATCGCCCGCCACGAGTCGCTGCCCGCGCCGCTCGAGGACTGGCGGGCCGTGCGCGACGAGATCCACGCCGACATCATGGAGCACTTCTGGAGCGAGGAGCTGCGAAGCTTCGTGCAGTACAAGGGCGCCGACAAGGTAGATGCGTCGCTGCTGCTGATGCCGCTCGTCAAGTTCATCTCGCCGGTCGATCCGCGCTGGCTCTCGACCCTCGACTTGATCGGCGAGCGGCTGGCCGACGACGTGCTGGTCCACCGCTACGCCAAGGGCGCCGAGGACGGGTTCCCCGAGAGCCGCGAGGGCGCGTTCACGATTTGCTCGTTCTGGTACGTCGAGTGCCTGGCCCGCGCCCGCCGGCTCGAGCAGGCGCGGCTGTCGTTCGAGAAGCTCCTGAGCTACGCCAACCACCTCGGCCTCTACTCCGAGCAGCTCGACCTCGACGGCAGCCAGCTCGGCAACTTCCCGCAGGCGTTCACGCATCTCGCGCTCATCAGCGCCGCCTTCGCGCTGGAGGAGGAGGAGCGGCGGACGTAACTGCCCGACGCCGGAGGCATCGGGCGGCGCGCCGTCGGGCGTGCCGCGACGGCCGGCGATGTCCCGGTCGCGTCGGGGCACGACCGAGGCGCGGCGTTTTTGCGGCCCTCGCCGGGGCGCCCCTCAGATCGAGATGTCGCTCCGGCCGCCATGGGCGGCCGACCATTCGAGCGGGGCGTCGAGGAAGGCCTGCACCTCGTCGAGGGTGCCGGGGTCGACCCGCGCCTCGGCCCGCGCGACCGCCAGCACGTCGCGCCAGGTCGCGAGGTGGTGGAGACGGATCCCCTGCTCGGCCAGGCGGCCCGGCACTTGCGGGAAGACGTCGTAGTAGAACAGCACGACGGTGTGGTGGCAGACGGCGCCGGCCTCGCGCAGCGCCTCGACGAAGGAGACCTTCGAGCCGCCGTCGGTCGTGAGGTCCTCGACCAGCAGCACCCGCTGGCCCTCCGTGAGCTGCCCTTCGATCCGGGCGTCGCGGCCGAAGCCCTTGGGCTTCTTCCGCACGTAGAGCATCGGCAGGGCCAGGCGCTCGGCGATCCAGGCGGCGAACGGGATGCCCGCGGTCTCTCCGCCCGCGATCGCGTCGAACGCCTCGTGCCCGACGCTCCGCGCCAGCTCGGCGCAGGCGAGGCCCATCGCCGCCGACCGCGCCCGCGGATACGAGATGATCTTGCGGCAGTCGACATAGACCGGGCTCGCGAGGCCCGAGGTCAGCTTGAACGGCTCGGACGGCCTCAGATGCACCGCCTCGATGTCGAGCAGCATCCGCGCCACCGCCTCGCCCGCGCTCTCCGTCGTCATGCCGCATCCTCCAGCCGCCAGCGCACCGGGAAGCCCGGGTCGAACACCGTGACCCGGCCGGCGCCGGTCTCGATCCCGTCGGGCAGCTCCGCCGGCGCCTCGCCGCGCACCAGCGTCACCCGCGTCCCGTTCGGGGCCACGCCGTAGAAGGCGGCGCCGTGAAGCGACGCGAAGCCCTCGAGGCGGCCGAGCGCGCCCTCCTCCTCGAACACATGCGCGAGCACGGGCAGGCTGACCGGCGCGGTGAAGCAGCCGGCGCAGCCGCAGGCGCTCTCCTTCGCGCCGTCGGCGTGGGGCGCGCTGTCGGTGCCGGAGAAGAATCGCGGATCGCCCGACGTGGCGGCGGCGCGGAGCGCCAGGCGATGGCGCTCGCGCTTCGCGACCGGCAGGCAGTAGTAGTGCGGCCGGATGCCGCCCGCGAGGATGTGGTTGCGGTTGATGACCAGGTGGTGGGTGGTGATCGTGGCGCCGAGGCCCCGTTCCGCGCTCCGCACGTAGTCGACGCCGTCGGCCGTCGTCACGTGCTCGAGCACGACACGAAGCTCCGGCAGGCGGCGGCGGAGCGGGTCGAGCACGCGCTCGATGAAGACCGCCTCGCGGTCGAAGATGTCGACGGCCGGGTCCGTGACCTCCCCGTGGACGCAGAGCGGCAGGCCGGTCGCGGCCATGCGCTCGAGCACGGGCATGACCCGGGCGAGGTCGCGCACCCCGCTCTCCGAATTCGTCGTCGCCCCGGCGGGGTAGAGCTTGACCGCCGCGATCAGCCCGTCCCGCGCCCCCGCCTCGACGTCGTCCGGATCCGTCGTCTCGGTCAGGTAGAGCGTCATCAGCGGCTCGAACGCCGCGCCGGCGGGCAGCGCCGCGAGGATGCGCTGGCGGTAGGCCGCGGCGTCCGCCGCCGTCACGACCGGCGGGACGAGGTTCGGCATCACGATCGCGCGCCCGACCGTCGCCGCCGACGAGCCCACCACGCCCTCGAGCATCGCGCCGTCGCGGAGGTGCAGGTGCCAGTCGTCCGGCCGGCGGATCGTCAGCCGGTCCGTCACGCCGGGCCCCTCCGGCTCCGGCGGGGCGAGCGGCAGCGGCGATGCTGAGGAAAGGCCACCGGAGACACTCCTCGCAGTCCGAAAGTCGTCCGCCGCGGCGGGGCGCCGTCTCCTTCTAGTCGCGGGGAACCGGACGAGGCAATGGGCGGGGGCGGCGTTTGCACGGAGCTAACCCGAAGCGGTCCACCCTGCCGCCCGGCCGCGACCCGCCGGCCCGGCCACCCGCGAGGCAGAGCGACGATGAACGCGAGGCTGACGATCCTGGCAGTCGCGCTCGGCCTTTGCGGCCTGATGCTCCTGGCGCATCTGGCCGTGCTGCTCGGCGCGACCGGCCGGGGATCGCGCTACCTCTATATCGAGGTCGATCAGGCCGGGTTCCTGGTGCTCGCCCTGCTCGTCGTCCTCGCGACCGCGGTCGCCTGCCTGTCGCCGCGGACCCTCTCTGCCGTCGCGCGCCTCGTGCGCCTCGACCGGTTCCGGCCCTGGGCGGTGGCGGGGGCGGTGCTGGTCCTGACGCTGATCGGCACGCCCCTCGTCCATCACGGCTTTGCCTTCACGATGGACGAGTTCATGACGCGCTTTCAGGGGGAGGTGTTCGTCGAGGGGCGCCTCACCGGCCGCTTCCCGCCCGAGTGGCGCCCCTTCGGCCACGCGCTGATGCCGGTCTATGTCTATCTCGACCAGGCGACCGGAACGGTGGCGAGTTCGTACCGCCCCGGCATGGCGCTGATCTACGCACTGTTCGACCTCGCGGCGCTCGGTCCCTATTCGGGGGCGTTCCTCGCCGCGGGCAGCGTGCTCATGACGGCGGCGATCGCGCGCAGGATCTGGCCGGGGGATGCGGAGGCCGCCGCGGTCGCGGCGCTCCTGGTCGGCACCTCGCAGCAGGTCCTCGCCCTCGCGCTGACCTCCTACGCGATGCCGGCGCACCTGTTCTTCAACCTGCTCTGGCTCTGGCTGTTTCTGGGAAACACGCGCGCGGGCCACCTGCTCGCGCCCTTCGTCGGCGTGTTCACGGCGGCGCTCCACCAGGTGCACATCCACGCGCTCTTCGCCCTTCCCTTCCTGCTGATGCTGCTGAGGCCGTTCAGGCCGGGCCTCGTCGTCTGGTACGGGGCGGTCTATGCCGCGGGTCACCTGCTGATCCTGAACTGGGGCGCATTCATGCCCGATGCCGGGGCGGTGCGGAGCGGCGGGCCGCCGGCGGACCTGGGCTCGGCCGGCCCGTTTCTGGAGTTCGTCCTCCGGGTCGTCCGGCTGCCGGGGCTCGACGCGCTCGGCAGCGTGTTCGTGAACCTCGTCCGCTTCGTCGCGTGGCAGAGTCCGGCGCTCGTGCCGCTGCTCCTCCTGCTGCTGGCCCGACGGGCGCCGCGGCCGCCCATCCTCGCGCTGCTGGCGGCGTCGGCCGCGCTCAGCTTCGCGCCCTACCCGTTCATGGTGCCCGACCCCCAGCACGGCTGGGGCTACCGCTATCTGCACGGCGTCATCGGCAACGTCGCGCTGCTCGCGACCGCCGGGTGGATCGCGCTGCGGGCGGCGCCGAGCCCCGGGCGACACCGTTACCGCGGCTTCGTGCTGCTGCTGCTCCTCGTGGCGCCGGCCGTCATGATCCCGCTGAGGGCGGTCCGGATCGAGGCGGTGGTGGGCGCCTATGCCGATGCCACCGCCTTCGTCGAGCGGCAGGAAAGCACGGTCGTGGTGATCGATCCCTACCGGATCTTCTATGGCCGCGACCTCAGGCGCAACGACCCCTTCCTGCGGAACAGGCCCGTCGTGCTGACGCTCGACGCGATCCCGAAGGCGCTGCTCGAAGACCTCTGCGCCGACCATTCGGTGTCGCTCGTGACGGCCGAGGACGTGGCGCCGTTCGGCGTGCCCACCTTCACGGCAGAGCGGGCCACGGCGGCCGGGGGACTGCCGCCGGATTACCGGGACTGGCTGGCGACGCTTCGCGCGCCCGACTGCGCCGCTGACTGAAAGCCGCGCTCCCCGACAAAGCAAAAGCCCCTGCGCGGCGGGGGCTTTCGTCAGATCCGTGGTGGAGCCAGGGTCCCCAATAACTTTGTTTCGCTGTGTCTCATCCTGCCCCATAACCACTGCGATTTCTGAGCTTTCGCCCAATCCGCTTGTTGCGCCTCGTTCCAAGGGTGTCATGCTTCCCCACGATAGGCGTGGGGAACAGCGTGGGAG
>DATKCY010000224.1:0-2006 GCA_035512995.1 Thermohalobaculum sp. | reverse complement strand
GCTCATGTTCTACACCTACAGCGCCCACCCGGCAGGCTGCGCTGTCGCCGACAAGGTGCTCGAGATCCTCGAGCGCGAGCGGCTGGTCGAGCGCGCCGCGGCGATGGGTCGCCTGCTCCGCGATCGCCTGGAGCAGGTTCTGGGGTCGCATCCCAACGTCGCCGACGTCCGTGGCCGTGGCCTGCTCCAGGCGGTGGAGCTGGTCCGGGATCGGACGACGCTCGAGCCGTTTCCCAAAGCCGCGCGATTGACGAGCAAAGTGGTGGCCGCCGGGCTCGGCGAGGACGTCTTCTTCTACCCTGGCGGCAGCGATCCCGCGCGCGACGTCATCACTCTGGGCCCGCCCTTCATCGTCACCGAGGCGGAGATCGATCGTCTGGTCGAGGTCCTGGGGAGGGCGATCTCGAGCGCGGCCGCCCGCGCGGAGGGCCAGAGCGCGGCGGCTGCCGTGGTCTAGGCGACCAATCCGGCTCCGCTCCGGATCGGGATCGTCAGGTGACGAGTGTCGAGAAGAGACGGAGCCCTCCCGTGGCGCTTGGCGGAAATCGAGTCGAGGTTCACCGCGTTGCCGATCGACGAGCCGGTGGCAAGAGCGTACGGCGAGCTGGCCGCGCGAACTGGCGATGCCGGCCGAAAGGTCAGAACGCGCGCGATGGACCTCCTCATCGCCGCCACCGCGCGCGCACACGGTGTTCCGCTCTACACGCGGAACTGGCAGGACTTCGAGCCTCTCGCCGAGCTGATCGAGATCGAGAGGGCGTGAGAGATCGGGCGTGCCCGTCAGGGGGCGAACTGAAACGAGAGGCGAGCCCAGCTCCGGCCCGGGACGCCAGCCCTGGTGGCAGGCTGGTACACGGCACGCGAGGCCGCGGCGACGGCGGGGTCGTCGAAGAACCGTAGCGAGCTGCTCTCGACGCGGGTCTCGACGACCTTCCCGGTCTCGTCCACCAGCGCGCTCACCACCACGGTCGCCGACAGCCGCCGCTGCCGCGCGGCGGGCGGGTACACCGGCGGTGGGACGTTCAGCAGGCGAGCGCAGACGACGCCGGGGTCTCCGCAGCCGAGGAGGTCGGAGCCCGCGGGCTCCGGCCGGGAGGGCGCGGGCGTCGCGGAGTCGGTGCCGGCGACGGCCGGGGCGGCGGCGTCGCGCTCCTCGGGCTGGGATCGACTCTGCGCGGCGCCAGCCTCCACCTCCGCCGGGCCCGCCGGGCTCGCGGCAGCGGTTTCGGCGGACGGCGCGCGGTCCAGGGGCGGAGCGCCCGCGAGCTGCGAGGACGGCGCAGGGTCGGCGGGCAGGGCCTCGCCCGGCACCTCCGTGCCGCTCTCGAGCACCGGCTCCTCGACCGATGCGACGCTCTCCGACAGCGGTTCCGGAGACTCGCTCCCATCCGCGGGCGCCGTCGAGGCGACGGCATCGGCGGGCGGCGGTACCGGCGCGGCAAGATCTTCTGCGTTCGCGGTCGCCCCGTCGGCGATCTCCTCCGCGGTCTCGGGCGCCGGCGGTTCCGACGACGCGGGGCCGGCTTCCGGCGCGGCCGAATCGGCAGCGGCCCCGGCGGGGGCCGGCGCGGCGAGGTCGGCCGCAGGTGCGGATGTCTCGGGCGATCGCTCGGCGGGCGCCGCCCCGGCGGCGATGGTCCCCCCACCCACCGCCTCTCCTTCGACCGGAGCTTCTGGTTGGTCCAACTCGCCGGCGGCGGCCTGGTCGTGCATCGACGCATCGGCCGCTTCAGCCAGCGTGCCGAGCACGGCAGGCTCGCCCACCCGCCTGCTCGTGGTTGGAGCCCCTGCCCTTTGGAACGTCCACCAACCCACACCCCCGACGATCACGAGGATCGCGGCGGCCACCCCCAGCCATCGCGCTTGGCCCCCGGGAGCAGGCGCGTCGTCGATCTCGGCGGTGACCGCCGCGCCGGCGCGTCCGCGCTCGGCGTCGAGGAGCTCCGCCCTGGGCTGGGCGCCGCCGTCGACTCCGGCGGCAGGGGCAGCCACGCCGGATGCGGCCG
>DATKCY010000223.1:0-19208 GCA_035512995.1 Thermohalobaculum sp. | reverse complement strand
TCCCGTCCGCAGTGGTCGAAGATACCTGCGACGGAGAGCACGAAAAAGACTTGCGGAGCGCGGAAAGACGCCGCGGGCCGACAAGAATTGCAACCGTTGCCGTCGCTCCGGCGTGACGCTCAACGCGGATCGGGAGTGCCGTGCCTGCAGCCCGGGCGGTGAGGCGCCGGCGGCGCCCCGCCGCGAACCAGCAACGCAGGTCAGCGGAGGATTCGGCGGACGAGCGAGCCGAGCGGGCTCCGCCGGCGCCCGGAGTGGTGTGCGCTCGGGCGGCGGGCGCCGCGGCGACGGCTGCGCAGGAAGCGACTCAGTAGGCGTAGCATGGGGCTCTCCATCGGTTCCGCGCCGGGACCATGCCGGTCGCGTCGCTTCGCGTTACAACCCACGTCGGCAGGCATTGGTTGCCCGCCCGCCGGTCGCGCGCCTTGTCCCGGCACCGCGCGTCTGTATAACCCTCGCGATTTCGCCTGCCCGCCCCGCCCGGAGAGACAATGCCCAAGCGCACCGACATCGGCTCGATCATGATCATCGGCGCCGGGCCCATCGTCATCGGACAGGCCTGCGAGTTCGACTATTCCGGCGCCCAGGCCTGCAAGGCGCTGAAGGAGGAGGGCTTCCGGGTCATCCTCGTCAACTCGAACCCGGCGACGATCATGACCGACCCGGAGATGGCCGACGCGACCTATGTCGAGCCGATCACGCCCGAGGTCGTGGCCCGGATCATCGAGCAGGAGCGCCCGGACGCGCTCCTGCCGACCATGGGGGGGCAGACCGGCCTCAACACGGCGATGGCGCTGGCCGACATGGGCGTGCTCGACCGCTTCGGCGTCGAGCTGATCGGCGCCAACCGCCAGGCGATCGACATGGCCGAGGACCGCCAGCTGTTCCGCGAGGCGATGGCGCGGATCGGCCTCGAGAATCCGGCCGCGACCATCGTCACCGCGCCGAAGCGGGACGACGGCCGCCGCGACATCGACGAGGGCGTGCGCCGCGCGATCGAGGCGATCGGCCATGTCGGGCTGCCGGCGATCATCCGCCCGGCCTACACGCTCGGCGGCACCGGCGGCGGCGTCGCCTACAACCGCGAGGAGTACGAGCGCGTCTGCCGCTCGGGCCTCGAGGCGAGCCCCGTGGGCCAGATCCTGGTCGACGAGAGCCTGCTCGGCTGGAAGGAGTTCGAGATGGAGGTGGTCCGCGACCGGGCGGACAACGCCATCATCGTCTGCTCGATCGAGAACGTCGACCCGATGGGCGTGCACACCGGCGACTCGGTGACGGTCGCGCCGGCGCTGACGCTGACCGACAAGGAATACCAGCGGATGCGCAACGGCTCGATCGCTGTCTTGCGCGAGATCGGGGTCGAGACCGGCGGCTCGAACGTGCAGTGGGCGATCCACCCCGAGACCGGGCGGATGGTCGTGATCGAGATGAACCCGCGGGTCAGCCGCTCGTCGGCGCTGGCGTCGAAGGCGACGGGCTTCCCGATCGCCAAGATCGCGGCCAAGCTTGCGGTCGGCTACACGCTCGACGAGCTTCAGAACGACATCACCGAGGTCACGCCCGCGAGCTTCGAGCCGTCGATCGACTATGTCGTGACCAAGATCCCGCGCTTCGCGTTCGAGAAGTTCCCGGGCGCGGTGCCGGAGCTCACGACCGCGATGCGCTCGGTCGGCGAGGCGATGGCGATCGGGCGCAACATCCACGAGTCGCTGCAGAAGGCGCTGGCCTCGCTCGAGACCGGGCTGACCGGCTTCGACGATATCGCGATCGAGGAGGTGACGCCGGACCAGACCGGGGACGAGCGCAAGCGCGCGGTCATCGCGGCGCTGGCGCGGCAGACGCCCGACCGGCTGCGGCTGGTCGCGCAGGCGTTTCGCGAGGAGCTGACGCTCGACGAGATCCATGCCGCGACGAAATACGACCCGTGGTTCCTGGCCCGGATCGACGAGATCGTCAGCGAGGAGGCGCGCATCCTGGCGGACGGCCTGCCCGAGGACGCGGACGGCCTCCGCCGGCTGAAGCAGCTCGGCTTCACGGACGCGCGTCTCGCGACCCTCGGCAACCGGGCCGAGCAGGAGGTGCGCTCGCTCCGCCGCGAAAAGGGCGTGACCGCCGTGTTCAAGCGGATCGACACCTGCGCGGCCGAGTTCGAGGCGCAGACGCCCTACATGTACACGACCTACGAGTCGGACGCGATGGGCACGACCGAGTGCGAGGCCCGGCCGACGGACGCGAAGAAGGTGGTGATCCTCGGCGGCGGGCCGAACCGGATCGGCCAGGGGATCGAGTTCGACTACTGCTGCTGCCACGCCTGCTATGCGCTGACCGCCGCGGGCTACGAGACGGTCATGATCAACTGCAACCCCGAGACGGTCTCGACCGACTACGACACCTCGGACCGGCTCTACTTCGAGCCGCTGACGCTCGAGCACGTGCTCGAGATCCTGGCGGTCGAGCAGGAGCGCGGCACGCTCCACGGCGTGATCGTGCAGTTCGGCGGGCAGACGCCGCTGAAGCTCGCGCGCGGGCTCGAGGCGGCGGGCATCCCGATCCTCGGCACCAGCCCCGATGCGATCGACCACGCCGAGGACCGCGACCGCTTCAAGCGGCTGCTCGACCGGCTGCGCCTGAGGCAGCCGAAGAACGGCATCGCGTTCTCGGTCGAGCAGTCGCGGCTGGTGGCCGCCGACCTCGGCTTCCCGCTGGTCGTGCGCCCGTCCTACGTGCTCGGCGGCCGGGCGATGGCGATCATCCGCGACCAGCGTGCGTTCGACGACTACGTGCTCGGCACCATCCCCTCGCTGGTGCCCGAGGACGTGAAGTCCCGCTATCCGAACGACAAGACCGGGCAGATCAACACGGTGCTGGGGATGAACCCGCTCCTGTTCGACCGGTACCTGTCCGGCGCCGTCGAGATCGACGTCGACGCCATCGCCGACGGCGAGACCGTGCACGTGGCCGGGATCATGGAGCACATCGAGGAGGCGGGCGTCCATTCCGGCGACAGCGCCTGCTCGCTGCCGCCCCGCACGCTGACGCCCGGGCAGATCGAGGAGCTGGAGCGGCAGACCGAGGCGCTGGCGCTGGGGCTCGAGGTGCGCGGGCTCATGAACGTGCAGTTCGCGATCCGCAAGGGCGAGATCTTCGTCCTCGAGGTCAATCCACGCGCCTCGCGCACCGTTCCCTTCGTCGCCAAGGCGACCGGCTCGCCGATCGCCGCGATCGCGGCGCGGGTGATGGCGGGCGAGGCGCTGGCGGCGTTCGAGCTGGCCTCGCCCATCACGCCGCACATCGCGGTCAAGGAGGCGGTGCTGCCGTTCGCCCGCTTCCCCGGCGTCGACACGCTGCTGGGCCCCGAGATGCGCTCGACCGGCGAGGTCATGGGCATCGACCGGACCTTCGCGCGCGCGTTCCTGAAGTCGCAGCTCGGCGCCGGCACGCCGCTGCCCGAGGGGGGAACGGCCTTCGTCTCGGTCCGCGACGAGGACAAGGAGGCGATCCTGCCGGCGGCAGAGGTGCTGGACCGGCTCGGCTTCCGCATCCTCGCGACCGGGGGCACGCAGGCGTTCCTGAGCGCCCGCGGGGTTCGCGCCGAGCGGGTCAACAAGGTCTACGAGGGCCGGCCGCACATCGTCGACGTGATGAAGAACGGCGAGGTGGCGCTGGTCCTCAACACCACCGAGGGCGCGCAGTCGGTCCGCGACAGCTTCGACATCCGCGCGAGCGCGCTGACCCAGAAGATCCCCTACTACACGACCGCGGCCGGCGCCGTCGCCGCGGCCGAGGCGATCGAGGCGATGCGCGAGGGCGTGCTGACGGTCGCGCCGCTGCAGAGCTATGCGCGGCCGGAGAAGATCAGGGCCGCCGGCTGAGGATTGCAGCGACGGGCCTTGCGGGGACCGCGGGGCGGAGATAGGTTCCACGGCAACTGGATCGGCCGCGCC
This sequence comes from Thermohalobaculum sp., assembly GCA_035512995.1. Classification (GTDB taxonomy): domain Bacteria; phylum Pseudomonadota; class Alphaproteobacteria; order Rhodobacterales; family Rhodobacteraceae; genus Thermohalobaculum. The sequence goes on along the minus strand of DATKCY010000223.1, from coordinate 15,264 downwards.
ATGAACGGTGCGGCCGCGTGCTTTTTTGTCGCGCATCCCGGAGACGCGCCACCGATACGAGAGGGGAGCCATGGAAAAGGTTCCGATGACCCGGCAGGGCTACGACGCCCTGAACGCCGAGCTGAAGCAGCTCAAGGACAAGGAGCGCCCGGCGATCATCGTCGCGATCGCGGAGGCGCGCGACCACGGCGACCTGAGCGAGAACGCCGAGTACCACGCCGCGCGCGAGAAGCAGAGCTTCATCGAGGGACGGATCCGCGAGATCGAGGCGCAGGTCAGCCGCGCCGATGTCATCGACCCCTCGAAGATGAGCGGCAAGACGATCCGCTTCGGCGCCACGATCGACCTCGTCGACGAGGACACCGAGGAGGAGAGGACCTACCAGATCGTCGGCGAGCCCGAGGCCGACATCGACAACGGCAAGCTCAACATGCGCTCGCCGCTGGCCCGCGCCCTGATCGGCAAGGAGGAGGGCGACCAGGTCGAGGTCATGACCCCCGGCGGCGGCAAGAGCTACGAGGTGCTCGGCGTCCGCTACGTCTGAGCCGCGGGGTCGAGCCCAGGGCGCCGGGAGAGGCCGCCGGTCGAGCCCGCGTGGGTGCGCCCGCGGAGGACGGGCGCCTGAGTGAACGGGGGGTCCGATGTTCCGCACGATGCTGGGCGAGTTCCGCGAGTTCGCGGTCAAGGGCAACGTGATCGACATGGGCGTCGGCATCGTGATCGGCGCCGCCTTCACCTCGATCGTGCGGAGCTTCGTCGACGACATCGTGACCCCGATCCTCGGCGTCTTCACCGGCGGCATCGACTTCTCGTACCTGTTCGTCAACCTCTCGGGCGAGGACTTCGCGACGCTGACCGCGGCGCAGGAGGCGAGTGCCGCGACGCTGAACTACGGGCTCTTCATCAACGCGCTGATCAGCTTCCTGATCGTCGCCTGGGCGCTGTTCTTCGTGGTCAAGGCGATCAACCGGCTGAAACGTGAGGTCGAGGTCCGGGTCGAGGCGGAGGAGCCGCCCGCGGACGCGCTGGTGCCGGCCGACGTGGCGCTCCTGCGGGAGATCCGCGACCTGCTGGCCGCTCAGAGCGCGAAGGCGAGCGACAGGTAGACGCCTGAGCCCGCGATGAGCGCGGGCAGGATGCTGCGGAGCCAGATGCCGACCCCGACGGTCGTGCCCGCGGCGAGGAGCTGCGCCGCGTCGAGCGCGAAGGCGCCGTCGGCGTCGGAGAAGACGGCGGGCGCCACCAGCGCCGGCAGCACCGTGACCGGCACGAAGCTCAAGCCCTCGGCCAGCGCCGGCGGCAGCTTGCGGTCGCCGATCAGCCCGATGAACGAGTAGCGGATCACGTAGGTCGCGAGCGCGAGCGCGCCGATCACGCTCCAGATCAGCGTGTCCCCGCTCACCGCGCGCTCCGCTCGCGGCGGCAGGCCGCGCGCCGGCAGGTGATGCCGGCGGCGATCCCGGCGGCCGTCGCGACGAAGAGGCCGCTGCGGTAGGGCAGGCCGGTCAGCCCGACGGCGACCGCGACTGCGGTCAGCGCGCCCGCGAGCTCGGGCCAGCCGCGGATCATCGGTCCGACGAGCGCGAGGAAGGCGAGCGGCACGAAGAAGTGCAGCCCCCATTCCTCGGGCAGGCCCTGGCCGACGGCGATGCCGAGGGCGGTCGCGATCATCCAGACCGTGCAGGTCGTCGCGACCGTGCCGAAGAAGAAGCCGAGCCGGTCGCCCGGGCTCTCCGCCGGCCGGGAGCGATAGCGGCTGATCGACAGGCCATAGGCCTGGTCGTGCAGGAAGAAGGCGCCGACCGCGCGCCAGCCGTGGCCCGTGCCGCGCCACTCGGGCGCCAGCGAGGCCGAGTACATCGCCATCCGCATGTTCACGGCCGCCGCCGTCGCGACGATCACGAGGAAGGGCGCGCCGTCGTGGATGAGCTGGAGGGCCGCGAGCTGGCTCGCCCCCGCGATCACCAGCGCCGCCATCGCGAGCGTCTGCACCGGGTCGAAGCCGGTCTCCATCGCCAGCGTGCCGAAGATGAAGCCGAACGGGGCGACGGCGGGCAGGACCGGCATGGACGCGACCGCCCCGGCCCGGAGGCCGGCCCCGGTGGGACCGGCGCGCTGTCGTCGCTCGCTCGCCATGCGGGCGGATGTACCACCCTTGACGCCCGGGGCCAGTCGGGTTTTGTGATGGGCGATGACAACAGGCGTTATGCATCCTGCCGGCGCGGCCGACCGGGCGGACCCGGTCGGGGTGGCGCTGATCCACGGGCTCGCGCGCTCGACCGGCTCGATGTGGCTGCTCGCGCGCCGGCTCGAGCGGGCGGGCTTTGCCACCGTCAGGATCGGCTATCCGTCGCGGAGGCTGGACTTCGAGGCGGCGGTGCGGCGGGTCGCGGACGAGATCCGGCGGCGCTGCGCCGGATGGCGGCTGATCCACCTGGTCGGGCACTCGCTCGGCGGCCTGATCGCGGCGCGGCTGTCGGAGCGGCCGGAGGGGCTGCAGGGGCTGCCCCTCGGCCGGGTCGTCCAGCTGGGCGCGCCGGGCCGCGGCGCCGCGATCGCGCGGTGGCTGAGCCGCCTCGGCCCCGCGCGCGCGTTCCTCGGGCCGGCGCTCGGCGACATCGCGGCGCGCGAAGGGCGGCGGCACCGACCGCGGCCTGGCGTCGGCGCGGTCGCAGGGCGCCTGCCGTTCGGGCTCCGGCCGCCGGGCGACGGGCTCGTCTCGGTCCGCTCGGCCTGGGACGGGGCGGAGGCGCGGGCGGCGGTGCGCTCGATCCACGGCTGGCTGCCGCTCTCGCCCCGGACCGCGCGGCTGGTGGTCGGCTACCTGCGGGACGGGCGGCTGGGGGAGGCGGAGCGATGAGCGGACGCTTCCTGATCCGGCCCGACCCGTCCGACCCGCGGCTGACGCGGCCCGTCGCCGGCATCGATCAGACGGGCGCGCAGGCCGAGATCCGGGTCGTCGAGGAGCGCTCGCTCACGATCTACCTGAACGGGCAGGAGATCGTGACCGCGATGACGATCGGCGACTATCCAGAGGAGCTGGCGATCGGCTACCTGCTGAACCAGGGCATGCTGCACCACGATGACCGCGTCACCGGCGTGGATTACGACGAGGACCTCGAGGTCGTGGTCGTGCGCACCGAGCGCGAGACCGACTACGAGGAGAAGCTGAAGAAGAAGACGCGGACCAGCGGCTGCGCGGTCGGCACCGTCTTCGGCGACGTGATGGAGGCGCTGGAGGGGCTGACGCTGCCCGAGGCCGAGATCCACACCTCGTGGCTCTACAGCCTTTCCAGGGAGATCAACACCGCGCCGAGCCTCTATCTCGAGGCCGGCGCGATCCACGGGACGGTGCTCTGCAAGGCCGACCGGCCGCTCGTCTTCATGGAGGACGTCGGCCGGCACAACGCCGTCGACAAGATCGCGGGCTGGATGTTCCGCGAGGGGGTCGCGGGCGCCGACAAGATCCTCTATACGACCGGGCGCCTGACCTCCGAGATGGTCATCAAGACCGCGCTCATGGGCATCCCGGTGCTCGCGTCGCGCTCGGGCTTCACGGCCTGGGGCGTGGACCTGGCGCGGCAGGTGGGGCTGACCCTGATCGGGCGGATGCGCGGGCGGCGGTTCCACTGCCTCTCGGGGCCCGAGCGGCTGGTCTTCGACAGCGACCCCGACGCGGTGCCCGAGGAGGACCGAAAGCACCGGCGCAAGGGCGCGACGGCATGAAGGACGCGCTCGGGACCATGACTCGTTTCCATACGTACAGGGTGCCCGATGCCGCGCTCCCGCACGGGCTCGACCGCAATACGCTCCGTCAGGGGATCGAGGCGCTGCGAGAAACGGAAGTCTCTGCCGGTGCCGCCGGCAAGGGTGAACCCTGATGGACCAGCAGAGGCTGCCGAAGACGCTGCCGGGCCGCACCGGCCTGGCGCTCCGCGCGCCGAGCGAGGCCGAGCGCGAGGCCGTCGCCGCGGCGCGGGCGTTGATCGCCGAGCGGCAGGCCGAGGGGCGCCACCACGTCGCCGCCAGCCTGATCGCGGACGACGGGCGCCTCTTCACCTTCCTGAACCTCGAGTCGGTGCTGGGCCAGGCCGCGCGCTGCGCCGAGCCGGCGGCACTGTCGGCGGCGCTCTCGCACCCCGAGCCGCCGGCTGCGATCGTCTTCTCCTGCGCCGTCAACCGCCGCGGCGAGGTGCTGCCGCCCTGCGGCCTCTGCCGCGAGCTGTTCCTGGACCTCGCGCCGGACATCGAGCTGGCGGTGCCGATGGACGGCTTCGACTTCGCGGTCACGACCCTTCGGGAGCTGATGCCGATGCCCTACAAGGCGGGCCGGCGGGCGATGGACCCGTGAGCGAGAGCGGGAAGATCGCGGGCGTGATCCTGGCCGGGGGGCTCGCGACGCGCATGGGTGGCGGCGACAAGGCGCTGATCGAGCTCGGCGGCCGGACGCTGCTCGAGCGGGTGATCGACCGGCTGGCGCCCCAGGTCGGGCCGATGGCGCTGAACGCGAACGGCGATCCGGCGCGCTTCGCCGCCTTCGGCCTGCCGGTGATCCCCGACACGGTGGAGGGCTTCGCGGGGCCGCTCGCCGGCATTCTGGCGGGGCTCCGCTGGGCCGGGCGCCAAGGCTGCACGCACGTGGCCAGCGCCGCGGCCGACACGCCGTTCTTCCCGACCGACCTGGTGGCGCGGCTGGCCGAGGCCGCGCGCGAGGAGGAGAAGCCGATCGCGCTCGCCGCCACCCGGGACCCCGAGCGCGGCCTCTCCGACCACCCGACCTTCGGGCTCTGGCCGGTGGCGCTGGCGGGCGACCTTCAGGCCTGGCTCGAGCGCGGCGAGCGCAAGGTCGTGGTCTGGACCCGCCGCCACGGCGCGGCGCGGGCGGTGTTCGACGAGGCCGGGCGCTATCCGTTCTTCAACCTCAACACGCCCGAGGACGTGGCCGAGGCCGAGCGGCTGGGGCGGGAGCGGAGCGCATGAGGGTCTACGGGGTCATCGGCTGGAAGAACGCCGGCAAGACGACGCTGGTCGAAAGGCTGGTCGGCGAGATCAGCGGCCGCGGCTACTCCGTCTCGACGGTCAAGCACACGCATCACGGCGTCGACGTCGACAAGCCGGGCAAGGACAGCCACCGCCATCGCAAGGCCGGGGCCCGGCAGGTGATCCTCGCGTCCTCGGCGCGCTGGGCGCTGATGACGGAGCTGCGCGGCCGGCCGGAGCAGCCGCTCCGCGACCTGCTCGGCCATCTCGACCCGGTCGATCTGGTCATCGTCGAGGGCTACAAGCGCGACGACCATCCGAAGGTCGAGGCCTGGCGGGCGGCGACCGGCCAGCCCCTGATCGCCCGCGAGGACCCGACCGTCCGGGCGGTCGCCGCCAACGACGATCCGGGCGCGGTCGCGCAGCCCGTGATCGGCCTCGACGACGTGGCGGGGATCGCCGACTTCATCCTCTCGGACCTCGGCCTCGCGGCGCGGAGGAGCGCGTGACGGGGGCTCGGCAGGCCTGCCGCGGCGGCCTTGGCCGGAGCGAGCGGGCGTGAGCCGGCCGCGGCTCCGCGACGACTGCTTCGCGCTGCCGCCGGGCGTCGACTGGACGCCGGTCGACGAGGCGCTGGCGCGGCTGCGCGCAGGCGTCGGGCCGGTGACCGGGGTCGAGACGGTGCCGCTCGCCGCCGCGTCCGGCCGGGTGCTGGCCGAGGCGCCGGTCGCGCGGCGCGCGAACCCGCCGGCCACGAACTCCGCCGTCGACGGCTACGCGTTCGCCTGGGACTCGGCCGAGGGCGCGGACCGGGCGCGGCTGAGGCTCGCCGAGGGTCGCGCCGCCGCCGGCGCGCCGTTCCCCGGCGCGCTGCCCCGGGGCCAGGCGGTCCGCATCCTGACCGGGGCCGAGCTGCCCGAGGGCGCCGACACGGTCGTGCTGCAGGAGGACGCCGAGGTCGCCGACGGCCACGTCGCCTTCGCCCGGCCGCGGAAGCGCGGCGCCAACGCCCGCCGGGCGGGGGAGGACGCGGAGGAAGGGGCGGCGCTGCTCGAGCCCGGCACGCGGATCGGGCCGGGCGCGCTCGCGCGGCTCGCGATCGCGGGCGTCGACCGGGTGGCGGTGCGCCTGCCGCTCCGGCTCGGCGTGCTCTCGACCGGCGACGAGCTCATCGAGCCGGGGGACGATCCGTCCGCCCCCGGCGTCTTCGACGCGAACCGGCCGATGCTGGCGGCGCTGGCGGCGGCCCAGGGCTTCGAGGTGGTCGACCTCGGCCGCGCGGCCGACCGGGCGGACGCGGTCGCGGCGGCGCTCGACAGGGGGGCCAGGGAGGCGGACGCGGTCGTGACCTCGGGCGGCGCGTCGAGCGGCGACGAGGACCACGTCTCGCGGCTGCTCGCAGAGCGCGGCCGGGTCGACACCTGGCGGATCGCGGTCAAGCCGGGCCGGCCGCTGGCGCTCGGCCGGTGGGCGGACGCGCCGGTCTTCGGCCTGCCCGGCAACCCGGTCGCGGCCTTCGTCTGCTTCCTGATCTTCGCGCGGCCGGCGCTCCTGGCCATGGCCGGGGCCGGGTGGCGCGAGCCGCAGGGGTTCGAGGTGCCGGCGGGGTTCGAGAAGCGGAAGAAACCGGGGCGGCGCGAATTCCTGCGCGCCCGGATCGGCGACGGCGGGCGGGCCGAGGCGTTCCACTCCGAGGGCTCGGGCCTGGTCGGCGGCCTCGCCTGGGCGGACGGCCTGGTCGAGCTGCCGGACGGGGCGCTCGAGGTGCGGCCGGGGGACCCGGTGCGCTACCTGCCCTTCGCGAGCTTCGGGCTCTCCGCCTGACGAGTTGGTGCGCTGAAGCGCACCCTGCGGGTCGCCGCTTTCGACCTCCGTGCCGCAGTCCGGGTCGGGTCAAGCCTCGCGCGAGCGCGAGCGCGAAGCGGCCCGGGCTTGACGCGGCCCGGACTGCGGCGGACGCTCGGGATGAAGCCCCCTCGGGGCTTCTCATTGCGCCTGCGCCTCTCGCCATACCTCCCTGAGCCAGTCGCTCCGGGACAAGGCCGGCAAAGCGGAAACCCCGCAGGACTCATCGCGGCGACCAGCCGCGATTCCGCTTGATCGGTCCGCCGTTCCCCGGCTCAGAGCCCGGTGCGGAGGCGGGCGAGGAGCGCGTCGAGCATCGCGTCGCAGCGGTCCATCTGCTCGACCGCGACGAACTCGTCGGGCTTGTGGCCCTGGGCCATCGAGCCCGGGCCGCAGACGACGACGTCGATGCCGAGGCGCGCGGCGAAGAGGCCGCCCTCGGTGCCGAAGGGGACCTTGATCGTGGCGTTGGCGCCGGTCAGCTCGCGCACCAGCGCGACCGAGCGGGCGTCGGGGGCGGTCTCGAGGCCCGGATAGCTGTTCGTGACCTCGATCGCGATCGCGGCGTCCGGGTCGCCGGTGTCGGCGGCGATCCGCGCGGCCTCGGCCTCGAGCCCGGCCACCAGCACCGCCGGGTCGTCGGCGGCGATGGTGCGAATCTCGAACGCGACCTCCGCCCGGTTCGGCACGATGTTGGCGGCGACGCCGCCGTCGATCCGGGCGACGTGCAGGGTGGTGTAGGGCACGTCGTAGTCGCCATCCCGCGCGCCGTCCTCGGCCAGCCGCGCCTGGACGCCACGCACGGCGGCCGTGAAGTCGCAGGCGAGGTGCAACGCGTTGAGCGCGAGCGGCGCCATCGCCGTGTGGCCCTCGCGCCCGCGGCAGACGGCCCGGAGCGCGGTCTTGCCCTTGTGCCCGGTCGCGACCGAAAGCGAGGTCGGCTCGCCGACGATGGCGAGCGCCGGGCGCACCGGCGCGTCCTCGAGCGTGTCGATCAGCCGGCGCACGCCGATGCAGCCGATCTCCTCGTCGTGGCTGAGGGCGAGGTGGAGCGGCGTCGCGAGTCCGTCGGCCCGGAGCGCCGCGGCGAGGGCGCAGGCGACGAATCCCTTCATGTCGGCCGCTCCCCGGCCGTAGAGCCGCCCGTCGCGCGCCGTCATCTCGAACGGCGGCACGGTCCAGTCCTGCCCCTCGACCGGCACGACGTCGGTGTGGCCGGACAGCATTACCCCCGGCCGGTCCTGCGGTCCGACCGTCGCGTAGAGGTTGGCCTTGGCTCCACTCTCGTCCGGCACCAGCCGGCAGTCGATGCCGCGCTCGGCGAGCAGCCCGCGCGCGAAGTCGATCAGCGCGCGGTTCGAATCGCGGCTGACGGTCGGAAAAGCGATCAGCCGCTCGAGGATGTCGATGCTCCGCACCCCGCCTCCCCTTCTCGCGGCGCCGCCGGCCGGACTGGCCGCGGGCCCTGTTTGCCACACCATCAGTTGCGCTAAGAAGAGATACACGACTCAAGGGAGGACAAAATGACAACCACCGGAACCTTCGTGACGGCGGCCGTCGCCGCGGCGCTCGCCGCAGGCGTGGCGAACGCGCAGACGGAGCTCAAGGCGTCGCACCAGTGGCCGGGAGGCGGCGGCGACGTCCGCGACGAGATGGTGCAGATCATTGCCGACGAGGTCGAAAAGGCCGGAGTGGACCTGAGCGTCCGCGTCTATCCCGGCGCCTCGCTGTTCAAGCCGCGGCAGCAGTGGGACGCGATGACCAAGGGCCAGCTCGACATCGCGGCCTTCCCGCTCGACTACGCCTCGGGGCAGCATCCCGAGTTCTCCGCAACCCTGATGCCGGGGCTCGTGCGCAATCATGAGCGGGCGCGGCGCGTGAACGACTCGCCGTTCATGGAGGACATCAAGGCGATCATCAACGACGCCGGGGTGATCGTGCTCTCCGACGCCTGGCTGGCCGGCGGCTTCGCCGGCAAGGACGAGTGCATCGTCGAGCCCGCGGACGCCGAGGGCAAGTCGATGCGCGCTGCAGGCCCCGCCTTCAACCAGATGCTGGCCGAGGCCGGCGCCTCGATCAGCTCGATGCCGTCGTCCGAGATCTACACGGCGCTGCAGACCGGCGTGCTCGACGGCGCCAACACGTCGTCCGGCTCGTTCGTCAGCTACCGCATCTACGAGCAGGTCGCGTGCCTGACCGAGCCCGGCGAGAACGCGCTCTGGTTCATGTACGAGCCGATCCTGATGTCGAAGGCGAGCTGGGACAAGCTGAACGAGGAACAGCAGCAGGCGCTGATGGACGCCGGGCAGAAGGCCGAGGACTTCTTCTTCGAGGAGGCCAAGAAGCTCGACCAGACCCTCGTTGACACCTACACGGAAGCCGGCGTCGAGGTCGTCGAGATGACCGCGGAGCAGTACGACGCCTGGCTCGAGGTCGCCCAGAAGAGCGCCTACGAGGAGTTCGCCAACAACGTCGAGGGCGGGCAGGAGCTGATCGACAAGGCGCTCGCTGTCGAGTGAGGGACGCTCCCCGATGACCCGCAAAAACCCGACCGGCGGCCATCCGGCCGCCGGCGCCCCGACCGAGGCACCGGTGCGCGGCGCCGCCGATCACGCGGCGCGCGCCGGGGCGGCGGGGGCCGTCGGCACCTTCGTCCGGGCGGTCGCCGCCGTCTCGACCGCCTTCGGCATGCTCTCGGTGGTGCTGCTGCTGCTCGCCGTCTTCGTGGTCTGCCACATGGTGCTCGTGCGCTACGTGCTGGTCGAGAGCGTGATCTGGCAGCACGAGTTCGTCACCTATTCGCTGATCGCGGCGACCTTCCTCGGCTCGCCCTACGTGCTCCTGACCTACGGGCACGTGAACGTCGACCTCCTGCCGCACTACCTGCCCCCCGGCGCCCGGCGCTGGCTCGCGGTCCTCGCCTCGATCCTCGGGCTCATGTTCTGCGCCTACATCACCTGGCAGGGCTGGTATTTCTTCCACGAGGCGTGGGTCGACGGGCGCACCGCCGGCACCGTCTGGAACCCGCCGCTCTGGGTGCCCTACCTGACCCTGCCGCTCGGCATGGGGCTGGTCTGCCTGCAATACGTGGCGCAGATCGTGGCGCTGATCCGCGGGATCGAGCCGCCCTTCGGCATCCGCGACCCGATCGCCGGAGACGCCCCGTGAGCGAGCTGGACATCGGCCTCCTCGTCGCCGCCGTGACCATCGTGCTGCTGCTGCTCGGCGTGCCCGTCGCCTTCGCGCTCGGGCTCGTCGGCATCGGCTTCCTCGTCGTCTTCGACGGCTGGTTCGCGGCCGAGTTCATGGCGCAGCAGCTGTTCGAATCGCTCGACTCGTTCGCGCTGCTCTCGATCCCGATGTTCATCCTGATGGGGGGCGTGATCGCGTCGAGCCGCGCCGGGCCCGACCTCTACGAGGCGCTCGACCGCTGGCTCTACAAGGTGCCGGGCGGGCTCATGGCCTCGAACCTCGGCGCCTGCGCCCTCTTCGCCGCGTTGTCCGGCTCCTCGCCCGCGACCTGCGCCGCGATCGGCAAGCTCGGCATCCCCGAGATGCGCAAGCGCGGCTATCCGGCCGGGCTGGCGTGCGGGTCGATCGCCGCCGGCGGCACGCTCGGCATCCTGATTCCGCCGTCGATCACGCTGATCGTCTACGGCATCGCGACCGAGACCTCGATCGGGCGGCTGTTCATGGCCGGCATCATCCCCGGGATCATGCTGGTCTTGATGTTCATCGCCTACTCGATCGTCGCCGCGCGCATCTGGGGGCACGAGGTGCGCGACCCGAACCTCGCCTACACGCTCCGCGAGAAGCTCGAGGTGCTGCCCCGCGTCGGTCCGTTCCTGGGCGTGGTGATCGCCGTCCTCTACGTCCTCTACGGCGGCATCGCGACGCCATCCGAGGCCGCGGGGGTCGGCGCCTTCCTCTGCCTGCTCCTCGTGATGGTCATCTACGGCCTCTGGCGCTTTCGCGATCTCTGGCCGATCTTCCGCGATTCGATGCGCGAGGCGGTGATGATCCTGCTGATCATCGCGGCCGCCGAGATCTTCAGCTACATGATGAGCTACCTGTTCATCACCCAGACGCTGGCCCAGTCCGTCGCCGCGATGGAGGTCAGCCGCTGGGTGATGATGGGTTACATCAACCTTTTCCTGCTGGTCGCGGGCTTCTTCCTGCCGCCGGTCGCGGTGATCCTGATGACGGCGCCGACGCTCCTGCCGATCATCACCTCGCTTGGATTCGACCCGATCTGGTTCGCGATCATCCTCACGATCAACATGGAGATCGGGCTGATCACGCCGCCCGTGGGGCTCAACCTCTACGTGATCAACAGTATCGCGCCCGACGTGCGGCTGCCGACGATCCTGAAGGGCACGATCCCGTTCTTCCTGCTGATGGTGCTGGCGATCGTGCTCCTGTCGATCTTCCCCGGGCTGGCGCTCTGGCTGCCGAACGCGATGATGGGCGACGCGATCTGAGCGGGCGTCGTGTGCTGCCGTCGCTTCGGCGGATGCGGCATCAGGACCCGCCGGGACAATTGCAGGCGCGGAGCTTTTCACTATGATCAGGCCCGATACGACTGCGCGCGACATGCAGGAGAGAGGGGAGCCGGAGCCATGGCGGAACACCACGAGCCGGGCACGATGGACATCACCGAGCAGGAGAAGACCTTCGAGGGCTTCCTGCGCGTCTGCGCCGCCGTGATCGTCGTCAGCCTCCTGACCCTGATCGTCCTCGCCTTCTTCCGCACCTGAGCGTCGGCGCTGGAGCCTCCGCCCCGGCGGACGCCGGCACGCACCGCCCGGCCGCTTCGCCCGGCCACCGCCAAGCCAAGGAGACGCCGCCATGAAGATCGCCGTGCCGAAAGAGGTCCGCGAGCACGAGACGCGCGTGGCGGCGAGCCCCGATACGGTGAAGAAGCTCGGGAATCTCGGCTGCGAGGTCGTGGTGCAGGCGGGCGCGGGCGAGCGCTCGTCCCTGCCCGACCGGGCCTTCGAGGAGGCGGGCGCCACGATCGCCCCGGACTTCGGCGCCACCGTCTCCGGCGCCGATGTGGTGCTCAAGGTGCAGCGCCCGACGGGCGACGAGGAGGGCGCGCTGGAGAAGGGCCAGAAGCTCTTCTGCATCATGAACCCGTGGAGCGACCGCGAGCTGATCGGCCGACTGGCGGAGAAGGGCGTCGACGCCTTCGCGATGGAGCTGATGCCGCGGATCAGCCGGGCGCAGTCGATGGACGTGCTGAGCTCGCAGTCGAACCTCGCGGGCTACAAGGCGGTGATCGAGGCGGCGAACGCCTACGGCCGGGCGCTGCCGCAGATGATGACGGCGGCCGGCACGGTCGCGCCCGCGCGCGTCTTCGTCATGGGCGTCGGCGTCGCCGGGCTGCAGGCGATCGCGACCGCCAAGCGCCTCGGCGCCGTCGTGACCGCGACCGATGTCCGCCCCGACACCGAGGAGCAGGTGAAGTCGCTCGGCGGCAAGTTCGTCGCGGTCAAGAACGAGGAGTTCGAGAAGGCCCAGACCGCGGGCGGCTACGCGCGTGAGATGTCGGACGACTACCAGCGCCAGCAGGCCGAGCTGGTGGCCGAGCACATCGCCAAGCAGGACATCGTGGTGACCACCGCGCTGATCCCGGGGAAGAAGGCGCCGGTCCTCGTCAATGCCGGGATGGTCGCCTCGATGAAGACCGGCGCGATCATCGTCGACCTCGCGGTCGAGCAGGGCGGCAATGTCGAGGGGTCGAAGGTCGAGGAGACGGTCGTGACCGAGAACGGCGTCAGCATCCTCGGCTTCGCCAACATGCCCGGGCGGCTCGCGACCGACGCCTCGTCGCTGTTCGCGCGCAACCACCTGAACTTCCTCACGCCCTTCATCGAGGAGGGCAAGCTCGAGCTCAAGGAGGACGACGAGCTGGTCAAGGGCATCCGCCTGACGTGGGACGGCAAGGTCGTGCACCCCGACTTCGGCGGCGAGCCGGAGCCGGAGCCCGAGCCCGAGCCCGAGCAGAGCGGCACGGGAGCCGACGCCGGGGCCGAGACCGGCGCGAGCGGACAGTGAGGCGCATGGCCCTCGCGGCCGGCCGTCGGGCTGCCCCGGGCCTGACCCGGGGCCACCTGCCCTCCGCAGCCGGAAGGTGGCCCCGGCTCGGGGTCCGGGGCAGCGCCGGCCTCGCCGCCGTCTGCGAGCGGCGGAGCCGCCGGTGGAGCGCGCTTGCCATCGCCGCCGCCCTGACCGCCGCGGCGGCGACCGGCGCCGGCGCGCGGCAGGCCGATCCCGAGGACTACCTCCTGCTGATCGACCGCTATGTCGACGCCTGCCAGCGCCTGTCGCCCGAGGAGTGCACGTTCGCCCGTCCGCCGAGCGGGCAGGACGCCGAGCGCCTCGCCTGCCTGTTCGACGAGCTCGAGGCCCGCGGCGGCGCCGGCACCGCGGGCAGGCACGTCGACTGGGCCGAGGGCTTCGCCGCCAGCGGCCAGCCGCCGGCCGCGGGCTTTCCGTCGAGCATCGGCGAGCAGAAAATTTTGATGGGCGCGCTGATCGCCTGCCGCGGCGCGGGCGCCAACGGACAATGAAGGGGAGGACGCCATGGCTGCCACGGACAATCTGAGGGACGTAGCCGAGCGGCTGAGCGAGGCCGCGGCCGAGCTCGCCGTGATCGCCGACGAGGCCGCGCGCGGCACCGCCGCAGAGGGCGGGCACGCGGCGCTCGACCCGTTCGTCTTCCAGCTCTCGATCTTCGCGCTGGCGATCTTCGTCGGCTACTACGTCGTCTGGTCGGTGACCCCGGCGCTGCACACGCCGCTGATGTCGGTCACCAACGCGATCTCCTCGGTCATCGTCGTCGGCGCGCTGATCGCCATCGGCGTCGACCTCGACGCGGGCGCGAGCGGCGCGACCCGGCTCTTCGGCTTCCTCGCGCTCGTCATGGCGAGCGTCAACATCTTCGGCGGCTTCCTCGTCACCGAGCGGATGCTGTCGATGTACAAGAAGAAGGGCTGAGGGCGCGGTCATGGCAAACTTCGCAGCACTCGCGTACCTCGTCGCGGCCGTCCTGTTCATCCTGGCGCTGAGGGGGCTCAGCCACCCGACGACCAGCCGCCAGGGCAACCGCTACGGCATGATCGGCATGGGGGTGGCGATCCTCGTCACCCTCTTCGTCGCGGCGCCGCCGTCGGACTTCTGGGGCTGGCTGATGGTCGTCGGCGGCATCGCGGCCGGCGGCTCGGTCGGCGCGGTCATCGCCCGGCGAGTGCCGATGACGGCGATGCCGCAGCTCGTCGCCGCGTTCCACAGCCTTGTCGGCCTCGCCGCGGTCCTCGTCGCCGCCGGCGCGCTCTACTCGCCCGAGGCCTTCGGCATCGGCGTGCCGGGCGACGTCAGGACCGGCTCGATCCTCGAGATGTCGATCGGCGTCGCGATCGGCGCGATCACCTTCACGGGCTCGATCATCGCCTTCGCCAAGCTCGACGGGCGCATGTCGGGGGCGTCGATCCTGCTGCCCTCGCGCCACGTCATCAATATCGGCCTCGCCGGTGCCGTCATCCTGATGATCGTCCTCTTGATCGCGACCCAGTGGACCGGCTGGTTCTGGCTAATCGCGATCGCGGCCATGGTGCTGGGCGTGCTCATCATCATCCCGATCGGCGGCGCCGACATGCCGGTCGTGATCTCGATGCTGAACTCGTACTCGGGCTGGGCCGCGGCCGGCATCGGCTTCACGCTCGGCAACACCGCGCTGATCATCACCGGCAGCCTGGTCGGCTCGTCGGGCGCGATCCTCAGCTACATCATGTGCCGCGGCATGAACCGCAGCTTCGTCTCGGTCATCCTCGGCGGCTTCGGCGGCGACGAGGCCACGGCCGCGGCCGCGGGCGGCGAGGACAAGCCGGTCAAGCGCGGCTCGGCCGAGGACGCGGCCTTCCTGATGCAGAACTCGGGCAGCGTCATCATCGTGCCGGGCTACGGCCTGGCGGTCGCGCAGGCGCAGCACGCGGTGCGCGAGTTGGCCGAGATCCTGAAGGAGAACGGGGTCGAGGTGAAGTATGCCATCCACCCCGTCGCGGGGCGCATGCCCGGCCACATGAACGTGCTGCTGGCCGAGGCCAACGTGCCCTATGACGAGGTGTTCGAGCTCGAGGACATCAACTCCGAGTTCCAGCGCACCGACGTCGTCTTCGTGGTCGGCGCCAACGATGTGACCAACCCGGTCGCCAAGACCGACCCGCAGTCGCCGATCGCGGGCATGCCGGTGCTCGATGTCGAGAAGGCGAAGACGGTGCTGTTCGTGAAGCGCTCGCTGTCGCCCGGCTATGCCGGCATCGACAACCCGCTGTTCTACATGGACCAGACGATGATGCTGCTCGGCGACGCCAAGAAGATGGCCGAGGACATCGTCAAGGCGATGGAGTGATATCAGAGCCGCTCTAGCGCCAGCGC
>DATKCY010000222.1:0-5372 GCA_035512995.1 Thermohalobaculum sp. | reverse complement strand
GCGAAATCGGGGGCGAGGCGCACGAGGTCGTCGAGGAACTTCATCGCCGTCTCCAGGTCGCCCTCGCCCGCGGCCTCGTCGGCGCGGCGGAGCAGCAGGTCCATCGAGGCGCTGCCCGAGCGCGACCAGGCGCGCCAGATCGCCTGCTCGGTCTGCTCCCAGCCGGCGTTCTCCGGGTCCGCGAGCTCGGCATAGAGCGCCTCGAGCCTGTCCTCCGCCTCGGCCGCCGGATCGGTCGCGACCGCGCCCTCGGGCTCGGCCCGCTCCTCGTCGAGCGGGCCTGACGGCATCTCCGGCGTCTCCTCGCCGAGCGGGTCCAGCTCGGGCGCCGGCAGCGTCGGCTGCGCCACGGCCGGGGAAGCGAGCGCCAGAACGGCGAGCGCGGCGAGCGGAAGCGTCCGGGTGAACATTGATCCGGTCATTGCCGGAATATAGTCATGCGGACGAGGTCCTTCCAAGCCCGCAGCCTGCGGACCGGGCCCAAGCCGAGATCGAGGCAGACGATGAGCGATAACCTGGCCGCCGCCGAGGCGGCGCTGAGCGAGAAGCTGGAAGGCGAGCGCCTGCAGGGCAGCATCCGCTTCGACGTCGCGGACGAGGGCGTGCTCCGCGTCGTCGACGGCCGCGTCACGCGCGAGGACGGCGCCGCCGACGCGACGATCAGCGGCAGCCTGGACACGTTTCGGGCGATCTTCGAGGGCCGGCTCTCGCCGATGGCCGCCTACATGACGGGCCGGGTCCGGATCGACGGCGACCTCGGCGCGGCGATGCGCTTCGGCCAGGCGCTTGGCTGAGGCCGAGGCGGGGGCGCCTGCGACGGACCTGCCCCCGGGCGGGCTCGCCTGGGACCGGGTCTTCCGGTGCGAGGCGGCCGACGGCAAGCGCCTGCGCGCCGCGGTCTGGAACGCGGACGGGACCCGCGGCCACGTAATCTTCTTCACCGGCCGCACCGAGTTCCTCGAAAAGGTGGCGCTGCCGGCGGCCGAGTTCGCGCGCCGCGGCTTCGCCGTCGCCAGCGTCGACTGGCGCGGCCAGGGGCTCAGCGACCGGCTGGTGCAGCCGCGGCTCAAGGGTCACATCGGCGACTTCCTGCAGTACCACCAGGACCTCGCCGCGCTCATCGGCCGGCCCGAGGTCATGGGCTTGCGCGGCCCGCGGCTGGTGCTCGGCCACTCGATGGGCGGCGCGATCGCGCTCGGCGCGCTGTTGCGCAAGCGGATCGAGGCGCGGGCTTTGATCCTGTCAGCCCCGCTGATGGGCATCCGCCAGAGCCGGCAGATGCGCTGGGCCGCGGCGCTGACCGTGCAGCTCGCGCGCCTGACCCGCCGGCTCGAGCGCTGGCCGCCCTTCGGCACGATGAACGTGCCGTACGTCTTCTCCGACTTCGAGGACAACGTGCTCACGTCGGACCGGGAGGTCTATGAATGGATGGCCGACGCGCTCCGCCGCCAGCCCGACCTCCAGCTCGCCATGCCGACGATCGGCTGGGTGGGCGCGGCGAACGAGGAGTGCCGGTTCATCGCCCGGGCGGGCCTGCTCGGCCTGCCCGCGCTCTGCCTTGTCGGAGGCCACGAGCGGGTGGTGGACACCGACGCCATCCGCCACGGCGCGGCCCGGCTCGGCGCCGAGCTGGTCGAGATCGCGGGCGCGCGCCACGAGCTCCTGATCGAGCGCCCGGAGCTCCGCGCCCGCGCCTGGACCGCGATCGACGCGTTCCTCGACCGCAACGGCCTCTGAGCCCCGCAGGGTGGGCTCTCGCGGCAGGGACGCGACCCTACTCCACCTCGAGCGTCACGAGGATCGTGCGCTGGATCGCGTTGAAGTTGTCGTCGGAGAGCAGCCAGAGCGTCACGGGCGCCTGCGGGCCGTCGCGGAAGGCCGCGATCGCCTCCATGTTGTCGATGCCGCTCATTGTCTCCCAGGCGGCCAGGGTCTCGGCGGTTCCCGGGTCGGGCAGGCCGTCGTCGCCGAGCAGGTAGCGGCGCACCCGGATCGAGACGCCGGTCAGCATCGAGAAATGGCGCTGCACGACGTAGAGCCAGCCGTCGGGGCCCATGTCGGCGCCGGTCATGTCGTGCCGGCTCTGGCGCGGCAGGCGGCTCTCGGTCACTCCGTCCGCGGCGTCGATGACGAAGACCGGGAAGTCTTCGCCCTCCCTGCCCTCGCCGATCGCGATCAGCCGGCCGTCCGGTAGGGTCGCCAGCGCCTCGAGCCCGCCATTGGACGGCATCCGCTCCATCGCGGGCGCGCGGATCGCGCCGCCGATCGTGTCCGTGCCGACCCGCCGGGCGACGCGGTGGTCGCGCTCGAAGCCGACGAAGACCTCGTCCCCGCGCCGGGCCAGGCTCTCGGCGTCGCCGCCGGACTTGTCGAAGGTGCCGCCGTCGGCCCGCCGCATCGGGCGCATCGCGATCTCGGACGCCAGGGTTTCGCCGTGGCGCGCCGCCTCGATCCACCAGCCCCGGTCGGTGACGGCCAGCACGTCGCCGCCCTCGACCAGGACGCCCGAGATGCCGCCGAACGCCGGTTCCGGGCTTTTGAGCCGCCAGGCGCCGGTCAGGCGGGCGCCGCGATACTCGCCGCCGACGAGGTCGAGCGGCGAGATCGTGAGCGCCACCGTGCGGGCCTCGTGCCCCGCCGCCGGCAGGGCCGGCGCCAGCAGGGCCGCGGCGAGCAGCGCGGCGGCGGCCCTCACCGCTCCAGCACCGCGGCGCAGGCCGGCGGCAGGTCGGCGAGGTCGAGCGGCGGCTTCGGCGGCTGGACCGCGCTCGGCGGCGGGTTGAAACGCTCGTCCGAGAACCACCAGGCGAGCTCCTCGCCGCAGCCGTCGCCGGCCGGCGGCGGCGCCTGGTCGACACAGCCCTCCGCCCCGGCCGGACAGCCGAGGCGCACGTGGAAGTGGCTGTCGTGCTTCCACCAGGGGCGCACCTTGCCGAGCCAGGCGCGGTCGCCCGCGGGCGTCGCCTCGCACATCGCCTTCTTGATCGCGGCGTTGACGAAGATGCGCGAGAGCGCCGGGTCCTCGGCCGCGGCCCGGATCACCGCCTGGTGCTCGGCCGTCCAGTGCTCATTGACCCCGCGCTCGTCGGGGCGGACGACGACGGTGGACGAGATGCGCTCGCGCTCGCCCTCGTTCAGGAGTTGCGGCACCGGCTTCTTCAGCCAGATGTCGGCGTCGAGCCCGATCTGGTGCGAGCTGTGGCCGGTGAGCATCGGCCCGCCGCGCGGCTGGCTGATGTCGCCGACATAGATCCGCGGCCATCCGATCGCCTGCGCCTTCGCGCCGAGCCGCCCGAGGAAGTCCAGCATCGCCGGGTGCGCCCAGTTGCGGTTGCGGCTGAGGCGCATCGCCTGCCAGCTCATCGCCGTCTCGGGCACCTCGACCGCGCCGGCGAGGCAGCCGCGGGCGTAGGAGCCGTGGGGCGCGGGCGGCAGCGCGCTGGGTGTCGACCGGGCGCCGAACAGCTCCTTGGCGGGGCGGGCGTCGGCGGCGGTCGCGGGGGCCGCGAGGGCGAGGGCGAGGGCGAGCATCAGAAGTCGCATGGGGCGCGGGTCTCCGTTCCGGGGTTCGCCCGACTATGCGGCAGGCGGCGCCGGCATCAAGGGATTCGGCCGGTCAGTCCTCGAACAGCGGCTCCGGGATCAGGTCGGGGGTCCAGCCCATGAAGGCGAAGGTGCGGGCCATGTGCTCGGGCAGCGGCGCGTTCACCACGAGGCGCCGCTTCGTCTCGGGGTGCGGGAAGGCGAGGCGCGCCGCGTGCAGGTGCAGCTTGCGGCTGAGGCTGCCGCCGAGGCTCGCGCCCCAGCCGTCGCCGCGGTTCTCCTGCCCCCGCCCGCCATACTTGCCGTCGCCCGCCACGGGCGAGCCGATCGCGGCCATGTGGGCGCGGAGCTGGTGCGTGCGGCCCGTGACCGGGCGGAGCGCGACCCAGGCCGCGCGCGGGCCCGCCTGCTCGATCACGCGGTAGTCGGTGACGGCGTGGCGGGCGCCCGCGTGCTCGGCGACCTCGCCGGGCGGCAGCAGCTCCATCTTCTCGGCGCGGCCGCCCGCCTTCACCAGCCCCGAGCGGACGGTGCCGGCCGGGGGGTCGGGCTTGCCCGCGACGACCGCGAAATAGGTCTTCTCGACGTCGCGGGTGCGGAAGAGGCGCGTGAGCCCGGTCGCGGCCCGCGGCGTCCGCGCGAGCACCAGCGCGCCCGAGGTGTCGCGGTCGAGCCGGTGGACGAGGCGCGGGTCGTCGTCCCGCCCGAAGCGGAGCGCGGGCAGCAGGGTCCCGAGATGCCGCGCCTGGCCGCTGCCGCCCTGCACTGCGAGGCCCGCGGGCTTGTTCAGCACGATCAGCGCGTCGTCGCGGTAGAGCACGGCGTCGCGGATCGCCCGCGCCTCCGCCTCGGTCGGTCCTGCCGGGGCCTCGGCCGCGGCCGCCGGCGCCGGCCCCTCCGGCAGCGGCGGCACGCGCACGACCTGGCCCGGCGCGATCCGGCTGCTGGGCTTCACCCGCCCGCCGTCGACCCTGATCTCGCCCTTGCGGCAGAGCTTCTCGATCCGCCCCTGGCCGACGTGCGGGAAGCGCTTGCGGAACCATCGGTCGAGCCGCTGCTCGGGCTCGTCCTGGCCCACGGCAACCTGCTCGACCCCGCTCACGGCAGCCAGGCCTGCCGGCCGAGCCAGAGGCCGAGCATCAGCCCCGCGACCGAGAGCAGCACCGAGCCGCCGACATAGCCGCCGGCCGCGAGCGTGCGCCCGCGCTCGATCAGGTAGACGGCATCGAGCGAGAAGGCGGAGAAGGTCGTGTAGCCGCCGAGGACGCCGGTCAGCAGCAGCGGCGCGAAGCGCGCGAAGCCGCCCCGCTCCATCAGCCAGACGGCGAGCAGCCCCATGAGGAAGCTGCCGACGACGTTGACGATGACGGTGCCCCACGGGAAGCCGTGGCCGAACAGGCGGATCGCGAGCACCCCGGTCAGGTAGCGCAGGCACGCGCCGGCGCCGCCGCCGAGGCCGACCATCAGCAGCTTTTCCGTCACGAGCCCCCGCGCTCCCGCCTCAGCTTCTCGAACCACGCGCGGCGGCGGCCGAGCTCGCGCTCGAAGCCCCGCTCGACCGGCCGGTAGAAGGACGGCCGCTCCATGCCGTCCGGAAAGTAGTCGGCGCCCGAAAAACCGTCGGGCGCGTCATGGTCGTAGGAGTAGTCCTTGCCGAAGCCCTGGTCCTTCATCAGCTTCGTCGGCGCGTTCAGGATGTGGTCGGGCGGGGGCAGCGAGCCGGTTTTCCTGGCGGCCCGGCCGGCGGCGCCGAACGCCTTGTAGGCCGCGTTCGACTTCGGCGCGAGCGCGAGATAGAGCACCGCCTGCGCGAGCGCCAGCTCTCCCTC
>DATKCY010000221.1:0-8816 GCA_035512995.1 Thermohalobaculum sp. | reverse complement strand
CGCGGCGCCCGTCTCGCCCGTCACCGGGCCGCGCCTGCTGGTCCGGCCGGGGGCCGACGCGGAAGCCCGGCGGGACGAGCTGATCTCGGCGCTGGTGGCCGCCGCCCAGCAGCTGAAGGTGTCCTCGCTGCACATCAACTTCCCGACCGAGGCGGAATGGCGTGCGCTCGGCGCGCGCGGCCTGCTGCTGCGCACGGGGGAGCAGTTCCACTGGTTCAATCGCGGCTACGGCTCGTTCGACGACTTCCTGGCCGACCTGTCCTCGCGCAAGCGCAAGATGATCCGCAAGGAGCGAGAGGCGGCCTGCGGCGAAGGCGTCGAGATCCGCATCCTGTCGGGGCCCGAGATCCGCGAGGAGCACTGGGACGCCTTCTTCGCCTTCTACATGGACACGGGCGGTCGGAAATGGGGCCGGCCCTACCTCAACCGCCGCTTCTTCGAGCTCCTGCACGAGCGCATGGCCGACGACGTGCTGCTGATTCTGGCCGAGCGGGACGGCCGCTGGATCGCGGGCGCGCTGAACGTGATCGGGGGGCGCTCGCTCTACGGCCGCTACTGGGGCTCTGTCGAGGACCACCCCTTCCTGCATTTCGAGGTCTGCTACTATCAGGCGATCGAGTTCGCGCTGCGGCACGGGCTCGCGACCGTCGAGGCGGGCGCGCAGGGCGGGCACAAGCTCGCCCGCGGCTACGAGCCGGTCACCACCTACTCGCTGCACTACATCCCCGACCCCGGCTTCGAGGCGGCCGTGCGCCGGTTCCTCGAGAGCGAGCGGTGCGCGGTGGCGCAGGAGACCGCGGCGCTGGCGGAGATGACGCCGTTCCGGAAGTCGGGCTGAAGGCGGCGCCGAAAGGACCTCCCGCCATCCCCTCTTTTCAGGTAGGCCAACCGCACTGCGGGCGCCGGGCCGGCAGAAAGGGCGCGGTTCAGATCTGCTTGAGCAGCACGGGCGCCGTCGTCGCCTCGGCCTTGCCGGGCGCATCCTCGAGATTGAGCACCGCGAGCTCGCGGTCGCGCACGAGCGCGGAGAACCGCCGGCTTCGCGTCATCAGGCCGCGGGCGGAGGCGTCGAAGGAGAGGCCCATCGCGCCGACCAGTTCGGCGGCCGGGTCGGAGATCACGCGGATGCCCACGCGCTTGGCACCGCTCGCCTCGGCCCAGGCGCCGAGCACGAAGGGGTCGTTGACCGCGACGCAGACGATCTCGTCGACGCCATGGTCGGCAAAGGCGGGGGCCGCCTCGACGAAGCTCGGCATATGCCGGTTGTGGCAGGTGGGCGTGTAGGCGCCGGGCACGCCGAAGAGCGCGATCGTGCGCCCCTCGAAGACCTCGGCCACACTGCGCTTGACCGGGCCCTCGTCGATCAGCTCGAACAGTGTCGCGTCGGGCAGACGCTCCCCCACGGCAATCGGCATCGGCTCTCTCCCCGGGTGACGCGGCGGCGCCTCAGCGCACGCCCATGCGGATGGCGCCGTCCAGGCGCACGGTCTCGCCGTTCATGTAGCCCGTCTCGACGATGAAACGCACCGTCGCCGCGTATTCCTCGGGCTGGCCGAGGCGGCGCGGGAACGGGACCTGCTCTGCCAGGCTGTCCTGCACCTCCTGGCTCAGCCCGCGCAGCATCGGCGTGCCGAAGGTGCCGGGCGCGATCGCGCAGACGCGGATGCCGTCGCGGTGCAGGTCGCGCGCCGCCGGGATCGTCAGCGCCATGACGCCGCCCTTCGACGCGGCATAGGCGGCCTGGCCCATCTGCCCCTCGTAGGCGGCGACGGACGCGGTGTTGACGATGACGCCGCGGCAGCCGTCGTCGTCGAGCGGCTCGGCCTCCCGCATCGCCTGCGCGGCGTGGACCATCAGGCGCATGGTGCCCACCAGGTTCACGGCGACGACCTTCTCGAACAGCCCCATGTCGTGCGGGCCCTTCGATCCGGCCGTCTTCATCACCGGCGCGATGCCGGCGCAGCTCGCGACGATGCGCGCGAGCCCGTGCGCCTCCGCCGCCTCGCCGACCGCCGCCGCGACGCTGGCCTCGTCGGTCACGTCGGTCGCGATGAAGCGCCCGCCGATCTCGTCCGCGACCGCCCGGCCCCGCTCCTCCTGCAGGTCGAGGATCGCGACCGGGGCGCCGCGCCCGGCCAGCATCCGCGCCGTCGCCTCGCCGAGGCCGCTCGCGCCGCCCGAGACGAGGGCGGGGGTGTTCGCTCCGATCTTCATGGTGCCTCCCGGGGATGCTGGAGAGCGGAGAAATAGCGGCACGCGGCGGCGCCGCCAAGCACGCCCTCAGCGCACGCGCGCGATCGTCACCTGCGCCTCGCCGTAGCGCCGGCGGTCGAGCACCTCGAGCCAGCCGCCGTCGGGCAGCGGGTCCTCCGGCGCGGTCTCGAGCACGACCAGCGCGCCCGGCGCCAGCCAGCCGCCGGCCCGCGCCGAGTCGAGCGCGCGGGCGCCGAGGTCGCCGTGATAGGGCGGATCGGCGAAGACCAGGTCGAACGGCGCGCCGCGGCAGGGGCCGAGGCGGGTCGCGTCGCGCCGCCAGATCTTCGTCTCTGCGATCACCCCCAGCGTCTCGACGTTCTGCCGGATCAGCGCGCGCGCCCTGGCCAGGTCGTCGACGAAGACCGCGCGAAGGGCGCCCCGCGACAGCGCCTCGAGCCCGAGCGCGCCGGTGCCGGCGAAGAGGTCGAGCACCCGCCGCCCCTCCGGCGGCGGCGGGTCGCCGTGGCCGCCGTGCGCCAGCATGTTGAAGACCGCCTCGCGCGTGCGGTCCGAGGTCGGGCGGAGATGCGCGGCCCCGCCCCCCGCCGCCCCCGGCGCCGCGAGGCGCGCGCCCCGGAAGCGGCCGCCGACGATCCGCATCAGAGCACCCGGTCGAGCGCCTCGATCAGCTGCCCGATCTCGGCCTCCGACGTGTAGTGCAGGAACGACAGGCGCAGCACGCCGTGCCCGGGGTCGATCCCCAGCGCCTCGACCGTGCGGTTCGAGTAGAAGCTGCCGCCGCCGGCCATGATCCGGTGCTCCGCCAGCGCCGCCGCCAGCGCCTCGCCGGGCCGTGCGTGGTGGACCGCGAGCGTCGGCATCCGCAGCAGCGGGTCCCGCGGCCCGATCAGGCGCAGGTCGTTGCGCCCCGCGAGGTAGTCGATCAGCGGCGCCACCAGCCGGCTCTCTCTCGCGCGCATCATCTCGCGGACGGTGGCCGCCTTCTCCGCCGGCGCCGCGCCGCCCGCCCCGTGGTGCTCGGCCAGCGCCTCGAAATAGTCCACCATGCCGGCCAGCGCCGCGATCTGCGCGTGGTCGGGCCCGGCCGGCGTCAGCCGCTTGGTCGGAGCGCCGGCGTTGAAGAAGTGCCCCTGGTTCGGCAGCCGCTCGGCCAGCTCCCGGCGGACGGTCATCACCCCCTGGTGCGGCCCGTAGGTCTTGTAGCTCGAGAACAGGTAGATGTCGGCGCCGAGCGCCCCGACATCGGGCAGCCCGTGCGGCGCGAACGAGACGCCGTCGACCGCGACGACCGCGCCGGCGGCGTGGGCCCTGGCCGCGATCTCGGCAACCGGGTTGATCTCCGCCACGATGTTCGAGGCGTGGGGGAAGGCGACGAGGCGCGTGCGCTCGGTCAGCAGCCGGTCGAGGCCGTCCGGGTCCAGATGCCCCGTGGCCGGATCGATCGCCCACTCGCGGATCACGATCCCATCGTCCGCCAGCCGGCGCCAGACGCCGCCGTTCGCCTCGTGGTCCTGGTTGGTGACGACGATCTCGTCGCCCGCGGACAGCCACTGGCGGAAAGCCTGCGCCAGCACGAAGGAGTTCTGGCTGGTCGAAGGGCCGAAATGCACCTCGTCCCCGGCCACCTCGAGCCAGGCCGCGAGGCGCGTCCGGCTCTCGTCCATCCAGGCCCCGCCCTCCTCGGACGCCGGATAGGGCGCATAGGGCTGCACCTTGAGGCGGCGGTAGAACTCGCCCAGCCTGCGCACCACCGGCTCGCACGGGTACGAGCCGCCGGCGTTCTCGAAGAACGCCCAGCCCTCCAGCGTCGGCTCGGCGAAGACGGGGAAGCGGGCGCGGACGAAGTCGGCGTCCAGCGTCGGGCGGTCCAGCATCGGCTCAGCCGGCGATGTCGACGACGACCCGGCCGCGCACCCCGCCCTTCAGGATCTTCGGCCCGAGATCGGGCAGGTCCTCGAGCGTCGCGGTCTGCACCATCCCCTCCAGCTTCTCCATCGGCAGCTCGCGCGCGATCCGCTGCCAGCAGAGCACGCGGTCGCGCTGCGGGCGCATGACGCTGTCGATGCCGAGCAGGTTCACGCCACGCAGGATGAACGGGAGCACGGTGGCCGGCAGCTTGGCCCCGCCCGCGAGCCCGACCGCGGCGACCGAGCGGCCGTACTCCATGCGCGCGAGCGCGCTCGCCAGCGTCGGCCCCCCGACCGCGTCGATGCATCCGGCCCAGGTCTCCTTCTCGAGCGGCTTCGCCGGGCCGTCGCTCAACTCGCTCCGCGGCACGATCTCTGCGGCGCCCAGCTCCCTGAGATAGCCCTCCTCCTCGACCCGCCCGGTAGAGGCGGCGACCTCGTAGCCGCTGTGCGCGAGGATCGCGATCGCGACCGAGCCGACGCCGCCGCTCGCCCCCGTCACCAGCACCGGACCGGCGTCGGGGGTCAGCCCGTGGTCCTCGAGCGCCATGATCGCCAGCATCGCCGTGAAGCCCGCGGTGCCGACCGCCATCGCCTGGCGCGTGTCGAGCCCTTCCGGCAGGCGGGTCAGCCAGCCGCTCTTGACCCGCGCCTTCCCGGAGTAGCCGCCCCACCAGATCTCGCCCACGCGCCACCCGGTCAGCACGACCTTGTCGCCGGGCTGGAACTCGTCCGAGCCCGACTCCTCGACGGTGCCGGCGAAGTCGATGCCGCAGATGTGCGGATAGCTGCGCACGAGCCCGCCATTGCCCGTGAGGCACAGCCCGTCCTTGTAGTTCAGCGTCGAGTGCTCGACCGCGACCGTCACGTCGGCCTCCGGCAGCCGGTCGATCTCGATCTCCTCGATCCGGCTCGAGACCTCGCCGTCGTCGGCCTTGTCGGTGATCAGGGCGCGGAAGCTCATTGCTTTTCTCCTTGTGGGGCGGCGGGGGCTCGAGGGCGCGCCACCGTGGCAAGCGGACCCCGGCTTGGCAAGCCGGGCTGCGCGGGTCCCGGTCCCTAGCGCTCGGCCAGATGCGCCTCGAGCTCGCCCAGCCGGTCCTGGCCCCAGAACTTCTCGCCGTCGTCGACGATGTAGAAGGGCGAGCCGAAGACGCCGCGCTCGATCGCCTCCGCCGTGTTCGCGCGAAAGGTCTCCTCGTGGTCGCGCGCCTCGGCGACGAGGCCGGGGTCGAGCCCGAGGTCCCTGATCACCCCGCGGACCGTGTCGGCGTCCGCGACGTCCTTCTCCTCGGCCCAGACGGCGCGCAGCAGCGCGTGCGCGAGCGCGCCGGTGTCGGTCTCGTCGTCGCCGGTCTTCTCCGCCGCCGCGATGACGGTGCAGGAGGCGAGCGTCGCGTCGGTCGGGAAATGCTTCGGACGGATGTTGAGCTTCAGCCCCTTCCGCCGCGAGAGCCGGGCGAGCTCCTGCTCGCGATAGGCGAGCCGCGACTCGTGGCGCTTGCCGAGCGGCACGCCGCCCGTCGCCCCGAACACCTCCATGAGGTCCATCGGCCGATATGCGATGTCGGCGCCCTGGCGGTCGGCCAGGCGCTCGAGCTCGAGCCCCGCGAGATAGGTGAACGGGCTCAGCGGCGAGAAGAAATAGTCGATCCGGGCCATTCGGCGCCCCTCCCTGACCCTCGCCCCGCTGACGAAAATGGTTCCCCGCCACGCCTTTGCAACCCGCACCGCTGCTGTTAGAACCTGCCGCGCTAGGGGCGGGGGGCTTGGCGGAGACGGGCGGCATGAAGGGCGACGGCGAGAACATGAAGCTTGTCTCGGGCAACGCCAACCGGACGCTCGCGCAGGCGATCGCGCGGCGCATGTCGGTCTATCGCGGCGCCAAGGTGCAGCTCGCCCAGGCGCGGGTCGAGCGCTTCAACGACAACGAGATCTTCGTCGAGATCTTCGACAATGTCCGCGGCGAGGACGTGTTCATCATCCAGCCGACCTCGAAGCCGGCGAACGACAACCTGATGGAGCTGCTGATCATGGCCGATGCGCTGCGCCGCGCCTCGGCCCGCCGGATCACGGCGGTGATGCCCTATTTCGGGTATGCCCGGCAGGACCGGAAGAGCGCGGCGCGCACGCCGATCTCGGCCAAGCTGATCGCGAACCTGATCAGCATGTCGGGGATCGACCGGGTGCTGACGATGGACCTGCACGCGGGCCAGATCCAGGGCTTCTTCGACATACCGACCGACAACCTCTACGCCTCCCCGGTGTTCGCGCTCGACATCAAGCACCACCACGAGGACACGAGCAGGATGACCGTGGTCTCGCCCGATGTCGGCGGCGTGATCCGTGCGCGCGACCTCGCCAAGCGGATCGGCGCCGACCTGGCCATCGTCGACAAGCGCCGCGCCCGCGCCGGCGAGGTCGAGAGCATGACGGTCATCGGCGACGTCAAGGACCGGCCCTGCATCATCGTCGACGACATCTGCGACACCGCCGGCACGCTCTGCAAGGCGGCCGAGCTGCTGGTCGAGCAGGGCGCGCCCGAGGTGCAGGCCTATATCAGCCACGGCGTCCTCAGCGGACCCGCGATCCAGCGCGTGACGGATTCGGCCATGACCAAGCTCGTCATCACCGACTCGATCGAGCCGACCGAGGAGGTGCGCGCGGCCGAGAAGGTCCGCGTCGTCTCCGTCGCCCCTCTGTTCGCCCAGGCGGTGCTGAACGTCGGCAACGACACCTCGGTCTCCTCGCTCTTCCACGAGGACACGCTCGGCCCGATCTACGAGGCCTTCTACCGCTTCGACTGAGAGCGCGGAGCCCCCTCCCTGCCCGGGGCGTCGACGGTTGACGCGCCCAGGGCCCGTGATGCCGGGCAGCGCGGCGAGGCGTCGGAAGCAATTCGGGACTTTCGCGCTTTCGCGGTGTCCCGTCCCGCCGCTTTGTGCGAGAGTGGGATCGCACCGGCCGGAGAAGCCGGGCGCAAGAACCTCCAGAGCAGATCGCCCGCCCTCTACCCGGAGACGGCGGGCCTTTCTTTCCTCGGGGCGAACTCCCCCGCCCGCCGGCCGGGCCGGCCGGGACGCGCGGCAGATCGGTGCTATACATCATGAGGGAGATCCGTCGAGCTGCAGGAAACCTCGTCACCGACATGCGCGCGTTCCAGAAACTGACGCCGAGTGCCGATGCCACCGATCCGGCGGCCTGCGGGCGGACGGTCTTCGCCCGCGCCCGGCTCGTGCTGCCGGGCGAGGTGGTGATGGGCTCGCTGGTCGTCGAGGACGGGCGGATCGCGGCGATCGACACCGGCGGATCGAGGCCCGCGGGCGCGGTCGACTGCGAGGGCGACCTGCTGGCGCCGGCGCTGGTCGAGCTGCACACCGACAACCTCGAGCGGCACATCGAGCCGCGGCCGGGCGTGCGCTGGCCGCTCCGCCCGGCGGTCGTCGCGCACGACGCCGAGCTTGCCGCGGTCGGCATCGGCACGGCGTTCGCGGCGCTCCGCGTCGGCTCGCTGCTGGGCGCGGGCGACGGCGAGCCGCGGGGGCCGGGGACGTCGGACTACGGCCGCCATGCCCGGCCCGTCACGGACGTTGTGGCGGGGCTTGCCCGGGACGGCGCGCTTCGCGTCGGCCACTTCGTGCACCTGAGGGCCGAGATCTGCTCGGAGACGCTGGCCGACGAGATGGCCGAGTTCGCGCCCGCCGACCGCGTGCGGCTCGTCAGCCTGATGGACCACACGCCGGGCGAGCGGCAGTTCCGGGACCTCGACGGTGTCCGAGCGCACCTGCGCGCGCGCTACGGCATGAACGACGCCGAGGTCGATGCGCGCTTCCGCCGCCTGGCCGAGCTTCGGGCGCGCCGGGCCGGGGCGCACGAGGCGGAGATCGTGGCCCATGCCGCCCGCCTCGGCGCCGCGCTCGCGAGCCATGACGACGCCTCCGAGGCGCATGTCGCGCGCTCGGCGGCGCTCGGCGTCACGCTCGCCGAGTTTCCGACGACGCTCGAGGCGGCCCGCGCCTGCCGCGCGCGCGGGATCGCGGTCGCGATGGGCGCGCCGAACCTGCTCCGCGGCCGCTCCCATTCCGGCAATGTCCGCGCCGAGGCGCTGGTCGAGGAGGGGCTGCTCGACGTCCTGTCGTCGGACTATGCGCCCTCGAGCCTGCTCGGCGGCGCGGTCCGGCTCGGCGAGCTGGCCGGAGACATGGCCGCCGGCTTCGCCGCGGTCACGGCCCGGCCCGCAGAGGCGGGCGGGCTCGCCGACCGCGGGCGGCTGGCGCCGGGGCTCCGGGCCGACCTCGTGCGCGTGCGCCTCGACGGTATCGCCTCGCGGGTGGTCGAGCACTGGCGGAGCGGCCGCCGGATCGCCTGAGCCTCGCTCGGCGGCGGCGCGGCTCCCCCGCGAAGGGAGGCGACGGCGGCGCAACCCCCTGCCCGCGATGGTTTCGTTTGGCTTTCCGGCACCGCCCGGTCCAGAATGGCCGGGACTCCAGGAGGGCTCGGGATGACGATCATGAGGACGGCCGCGGCGGTCGGGCTGGCGCTGGCGGCGACGGTGGCGACGGCATCGGCTGCGCCCGAGGGCCCCTCGGTGCTGCGCACGGCGAAGGGACTGCCGTCGGTGCCGATCACGGTCGTCGAGGACCGCGCCGTCGTGATCGAGAGCGCGGTGCCCTTCGTCGAGATCTCGGTCGC
>DATKCY010000220.1:0-12544 GCA_035512995.1 Thermohalobaculum sp. | reverse complement strand
GACGGCTCGCCGTCGTGGCCGAGGGGCTGGCCGCGCTCGGGCGCCGGGCGGAACATCGCCGCATCCTCGTCCCAGCGGAGCTTGCCGCCGCAGTGCGACCAGAGGTGGACGACCGGCGACCAGCCGCCCGACATCGCGACCAGGTCGCAGGCGATGGTCTCGGGCGCGCCGCCCGCCTGTCCGGTGCCGGTCAGGAGCGCGGTCTCCACCCCCTCCACCCGCTGGCCGCCCTTGACCTTGGCGATGCCAGCGCGCGTGCGGACCGGGATGCCGCGGCCGCGCACCGCCTGCGGCAGGGCGCCGTCCGCCTGCGGCCGCACGTCGAGCACGGCCGCGACCTCGGCGCCCGCGTCGTCGAGCGCCAGCGCCGTCCGGTAGGCGTCGTCGTTGTTGGCGAAGACGACCGCGCGCCTGCCCGGGCAGACCCCCCAGAGGCGGATATAGTCGCGGACGGCCGAGGCCAGCATCACGCCCGGCACGTCGTTCGTCGCGAAGGTCAGCGGGCGCTCGATCGCGCCGGTCGCGACGATCACCTGCCCCGCGCGCACGCGCCAGAGCCGGTGGCGCGGCGCGCCGGCGGGATCGGCCGCGTGGTCCGCCACCCGCTCGTAGAGGAGCGCATAGCCGTGGTCGTAGAGCCCCGCCGCCATCGTGCGGAGGCGAAGGGTCACGTTCTCCGCCTGCCCGAGCTTGCCGATCCGCGCCTCGGCCCAGTCCGGCGCGGGCCGGCCGTCGATCGTGACGTCCTCCTCGGTCAGCGCCCGGCCGCCCCAGTGGCCGGTCTGCTCGACCAGCATCACGCGCGCGCCGCCGGCCGTGGCCGCCCCGGCCGCCGCGATGCCGGCGACGCCGCCGCCGATCACCAGCACGTCGGTGTGATAGTGGAAGTGCTCGTAGCTGTCGGGATCGCGCGCGTCCGCGTGCGGCGCGGGGCCAAGGCCCGCCGCGCGGCGGATCACGGGCTCGTAGACATGCTTCCAGGCGGCGCGCGGCCAGAGGAAGGTCTTGTAGTAGAAACCGGCCGGAAAGGCGGGCAGCGTCTCGGAAATCCCGGCGGTCAGCGCGCCGACGTCGAAGCGGAGCGACGGCCAGCGGTTCTGGCTCGCGGTCACCATGCCGTCGGTGAGCTCGGTCGTCGTCGCGCGCTGGTTCGGCTCGAGCCGGTCGCCGGTGCCGACGGTCAGGAGCGCGTTCGGCTCCTCCGCCCCGCTCGCCACGATGCCGCGCGGGCGATGGTACTTGAAGCTCCGCCCGACCAGCATGCGGTCGTTCGCGAGCAGCGCCGAGGCCAGCGTGTCGCCGGAAAGACCGCCGAGCGTCTCGCCGTCGAAGGTGAAGCCGAGCGGCCTCGCGCGGTCGATCAGCCGGCCGCCGGTCTTCAGCCGATGCGCCATGGCTCAGAGGCTCCCTGCCGGCTGCCAGCCGTCGTCGGGGCGGCGGGCGCGGATGCGCTCTACCAGATCGGCCGGCGGCTCGGTCACCTCGGCGGGATAGGTGCCGAACACCTCGAGCGTCACGGTGCAGCGGGCGGCGTGGAACCACTTGCCGCAGCCGAAGGCGTGGCGCCAGCGCTCGAGATGCACGCCCCGCGGGTTCTTCCGCGTGAACAGGTAATCGGTGAAGTCGGGATCGCTCGACCCCGGCCCGAAGCGCCTGAGATGCGCCTCGCCCCCCGGCGTCAGCTCGGTCTCGGCGCACGCGACGCCGCAGTTCGGGCAGGTGAGCAGGAGCATGGGCGTCGGACCCTCAGGCATGCGTCGGCCGGTGCTATCGCACGAAGCCGTGCCGGCGATTTGGCGGAAGCCGTCGTCCTGATGACCGTCCGCGACAGCCGGAACCGATGCGGCTTCCGGCCGGGGCGGGCGCGCGCCATGCCGCCCACGAAGAACGGCCGGCGGAATGACGCCGCCGGCCGGATGGTGTCTCCAACGCGTATCGAGGGGGGCCAGCCGCGCCGGCCCCGGCTCGTCCGTCAGTTCGCCGTCCCGGTCTCCTCGGCCGACGGCTCCTCGACGGCCTGCGTCTCCTCGGCGCCCTCGGTCTCGGGCGCCGGCGCCGGCTCCGCATCGAAGACCGACTCCTCGGCCTCCGTGCCCGTGCCGACCATCTCCTCCGTCGCGGGGTCGGTGTCGGCGGCGGTCTCCGTCTCCTCGACGGTCACGCTGGTCTCGCTGATCTCGGCTTCGTTGTCGTCGGAACTGAACAGCCAGAACATCAGCAGGACGGCGACGACGAGGCCGCCGACGACGGCCGCGATGCTCGTGCTGCTGCCGCGGCTGCGGTCGGTTGTGTGGGTCGTGCGCTCGCGGTCCGTCACGATCTCGCGGTCGCGCCCGTGGGGGTGCTCGCGGTCGCGCTCGTGGGGGTGATCGGCCATGTTTCTTTCTCCTATGATTGAGCCATGATGAAACCAGTCTGCGTCAAAACGTTTCGCGGGCCTCCGCGGTTCCAGACGCACAAGCCGCGCGGCTTGTGCACGTGCGAGCCCGCGCGCTAAGGGGAGCCGACGCAGTCCCACAGCCGGAGCAGTCATGAGCGCGATCATCGACATCACCGCCCGCGAGATCCTCGACAGCCGCGGCAATCCGACGGTCGAGGTCGACGTGACGCTCGACGACGGCGCGACCGGCCGCGCCGCGGTGCCGTCGGGCGCGTCGACCGGCGCGCACGAGGCGGTCGAGCTCCGCGACGACGACGGGCGCTATGGCGGCAAGGGCGTCCGGCGCGCGGTCGAGAACGTCGAGGGCGAGATCTTCGAGGCGCTGGCGGGGCTCGACGCGACCGCGCAGCGCGCGATCGACCAGACGCTGGTCGAGCTCGACGGCACCGACAACAAGGGCCGGCTCGGCGCCAACGCGACGCTGGGCGTGAGCCTCGCGGTCGCCAAGGCGGCCGCCGCCTCGCTCGACCTGCCGCTCTACCGCTATGTCGGCGGCACCGGGGCGCGGGTGCTGCCGGTGCCGATGATGAACATTCTGAACGGCGGCGCGCACGCCGACAATCCGATCGACATCCAGGAGTTCATGATCGTGCCGACCGCTGCCGGCACGCTCGCCGAGGCGGTGCGCGCGGGCGTGGAGGTGTTCCAGGCGCTGAAGGCCGAGCTCAAGGCCGCCGGCCACAACACCAATGTCGGCGACGAGGGCGGATTCGCGCCCGACATCGCGTCGACCCGCGCCGCGCTCGACGTGATCATGAAGGCGGTCGAGAAGGCCGGGCTCGTCCCCGGCGAGGACATCCAGCTCGCGCTCGACGCCGCGGCGACCGAGTTCTTCGAGAACGGCAGGTACGAGCTCCGGGGCGAGGAGATGAGCCTCGATCCCTCGGGCATGGTCGGCTACCTCGCCGATCTCGCCGCCGACTATCCGATCGTCTCGATCGAGGACGGGATGGCCGAGGACGACTGGGACGGCTGGATCGAGCTGACCGCGCGGCTGGGCGACACGTGCCAGCTCGTCGGCGACGACCTGTTCGTGACCAACACCCGCCGGCTGGCCGCGGGCATCGACCGGGGCGCCGCGAACTCCATCCTGATCAAGGTCAACCAGATCGGCACGCTGAGCGAGACGCTCGACGCGGTCGACATGGCGCACCGGGCGGGGATGACGGCCGTCATGTCGCATCGCTCGGGCGAGACCGAGGATGCGACGATCGCCGACCTCGCGGTGGCCACGAACTGCGGACAGATCAAGACGGGCTCGCTCTCGCGCTCCGACCGCACGGCCAAGTACAACCAGCTCATCCGGATCGAGGAGGAGCTGGGCGAGACGGCCGTCTACGCCGGCGCGAGCGTCCTGAAGCACCGGGACTGACCGGGACTGACCGGGACCAGACGCCCCGCCGCCGAGGCCGGCGCCTGTGACGCGAAAGACCCGCCGGTTCGCGCTCGGGCACGGCGGTGCCGGGTCGGGTATTTATCGCCCGGGCGCACCGGACCATGCTGGCCCTGTTGCAGCGGGCGGAGCGGAACGGGAGCGGGCGATGCGGCGATGGAGCCTGAGCCAGGTGCTGGCGCCGGCCGTCTGCGTGCTGCTGGTCGGCATCTTCTTCGTGTTCCTGCAGAGCGGCCTGTCGGGCGAGAACGGGCTCGGCGCCCTCGCCCGGGCGGAGGCGCAGGAGGCGGCGCTCGAGCGCGAGCTCGCGGCCCTCAGCGCCGAGCGCCAGGCGCTCGCGAACCGGGTCGGCCGGCTCGGCGACTCCAATCTCGACCTCGACCTGCTCGACGAGCGCGCGCGGGCGGTCCTGGGTCATGCCCGCGAGGACGAGTTGATCGTCCGCTGACGGACCCGCCGCCCGCCTGCGGCAATTTCCATCCCCGAAACCGCATATCTTCTCCTCCCGACGCTTGATCTTTCGCGCATCCGCGTGACACTCCGAACTCAGAAGCGCGCCCGCGTCGCGGGAGCGGGCCGACCCAGGGAGGGATCGATGGCCACCCGGAAATCGAGCCAGAAGGCGAAGGGAGGCAAGGACGCCCCCTCGGCCGAGGAGCTGCTCGGCTACTACCGCGACATGCTCCTGATCCGCCGCTTCGAGGAGAAGGCGGGACAGCTCTACGGCATGGGGCTGATCGGCGGCTTCTGCCACCTCTATATCGGCCAGGAAGCCGTGGTGGTCGGGCTGCAGTCGAACATCCACGACGGCGACCAGGTCGTGACGTCCTACCGCGACCACGGGCACATGCTGGCCGCCGGCATGGACCCGGACGGCGTGATGGCAGAGCTGACCGGCCGCTCGGGCGGCTACTCGAAGGGCAAGGGCGGCTCGATGCACATGTTCTCGAAGGAGAAGGCCTTCTACGGCGGCCACGGCATCGTCGGCGCCCAGGTGCCGATCGGCGCGGGGCTGGCCTTCGCCAACAAGTACCGCGGCGACGACCATATCTGCCTGACCTTTTTCGGCGAGGGCGCGGCGAACCAGGGCCAGGTCTACGAGACCTTCAACATGGCCGCGCTCTGGAAGCTGCCGGTCGTCTTCGTGATCGAGAACAACAACTACGCGATGGGCACCGCGCAGAAGCGCTCGACCTCGACCATGGAGCTCTACCGCCGCGGCGAGGCCTTCGGCATCCCGGGCGAGGAGGCCGACGGCATGGACGTGCTGAAGGTGAAGGAGGCGGGGCTGAAGGCAGCCGAGCACGCGCGCTCGGGCGAGGGCCCCTACATCCTCGAGCTCAAGACCTACCGCTACCGCGGTCACTCGATGTCGGACCCCGCCAAGTACCGCTCGCGCGACGAGGTCTCGAAGATGCGCGAGAGCCGCGACCCGATCGAGAACCTGCGCGCCAAGATCCTCCAGGACAAGCTCGCCGACGAGGACGAGATCAAGAAGATCGACAAGGAGGTGAAGGAGCGGATCAACAACGCCGCCAAGTTCGCCCAGGAGAGCCCGGAGCCGGACGTCTCGGAGCTCTACACCGACATTCTCCGCGAGCCCGAGGAGGCCTGAGGCCATGCCGACGCAGGTTCTGATGCCCGCCCTCTCGCCCACGATGGAGGAGGGCAAGCTCGCCAAGTGGCTGGTCAAGGAGGGCGACGAGGTCTCGGCCGGCGACGTGATCGCCGAGATCGAGACCGACAAGGCGACGATGGAGGTCGAGGCGGTCGACGAGGGCCGCGTCGGCAAGATCGTCGTCGCCGAGGGCACCGATGCGGTCAAGGTCAACGCGGTCATCGCCGTGCTGCTCGATGAGGGCGAGGACGAGTCCGCCGCCGAGGAGGCGGCCCAGGCCGGCGGCCCCGCGAAGGACGAGGACGAGGACGAGAGCGGCGACGGCGGGGAGAAGGCCGAGGCCAAGGCGCCGGAGAAGCCCGCCGCCAGCGCGAAGGCGCCCGAGACCAGGGCCGCGGAGCCCGACTGGCCCGAGGGCACCGAGATGAAGGAGCAGACGGTGCGCGAGGTGCTCCGCGACGCGATGGCCGAGGAGATGCGCCGCGACGACGGCGTGTTCCTGATGGGCGAGGAAGTCGCCGAGTACCAGGGCGCCTACAAGATCAGCCAGGGGCTGCTCGACGAGTTCGGCGCGCGGCGCGTCGTCGACACCCCGATCACCGAGCACGGCTTCACCGGCCTCGCCGTCGGCGCGGCCTTCGCCGGGCTGCGCCCGATCCTCGAGTTCATGACGTGGAATTTCGCCATGCAGGCGATCGACCAGATCGTGAACTCGGCGGCCAAGACGAACTACATGTCGGGCGGGCAGATGGGCTGTCCGATCGTCTTCCGCGGCCCGAACGGCGCGGCGGCCCGCGTGGCCGCCCAGCACAGCCAGGACTACGCCGCCTGGTACAGCCACGTGCCCGGCCTCAGCGTCGTCCAGCCCTACACGGCGGCCGACTACAAGGGCCTGCTCAAGGCCGCGATCCGCGATCCCAACCCGGTTATCTTCTTCGAGAACGAGATCCTCTACGGCCGCAAGGGCCAGGTGCCGGACCTCGACGACTACACGGTCGAGATCGGCAAGGCCCGCGTCGCACGGCAAGGCTCGGACGTGACCATCGTGAGCTGGGGCATCGGCATGAGCCACACGATGGAGGCGGTCGAGAAGCTGGTGGACGACGGCATCGACCCCGAGGTGATCGATCTCCGCACGCTCAGGCCGATGGACCGCGGCGCCGTGATTCGCTCGGTGCAGAAGACCAACCGCTGCGTCACCGTCGAGGAGGCGTTCCCGGTCTGCTCGATCTCGAACCACATCAGCGCGTTCCTGATGGAGGAGGCGTTCGACTATCTCGACGCGCCGGTCATCAATTGCACGGGCAAGGACGTGCCGATGCCCTATGCCGCCAACCTCGAGAAGCTGGCGCTCCTGACCGTCGACGAGATCGTCGACGCCGTCCGCGCCGTCACCTACCGCTGAGGAGCCTGCCCATGCAGATCGACCGCGTCATCCGCAAGGAGCCGGGAACCTGGCGGCTCGAGACCGTGTATCTGGGCCAGCACGTGAACTTCACGCTCAGCCATGACGACGTGCTGGGGGTCGTAGAGGCCGAGAACCCGAGCGAGGCGCACTTGGTCGATGCGCTGCGCGAGAACAAGGACGACCTCGAGACGGCGGTGAAGGCGGTGATCGGCGAGGACGGCACGCGGCCCGAGAAGTTCGGCTCGCTCGCCGTCGACCGGAGCCCCGGCTGATGCTGTTCGGCGCGAAGAAGCCCGAGCCCTTCTTCGCCGCCTGGCGAGACGCGGAGACCGACGGCCCAATGACGGTGAACATCGACCCGGGCCAGATCGAGAGCCCGGCGCATGCGGGCATCATGATCGCCGACTGGATGCACCACATCGCACGGTCGATGGCGCAAACGGGCAAGGCCGAAGGCGAGCAGGCGGCGATGAACCAGATGATCGCGGTGCTCGAGGCCGAGCTCAATGATCCCACCGACGAGATCGAGGGTTCCATCGAGACCTGAGGGAGGCGCCGATGCCGATAGAGATCCTGATGCCCGCCCTCTCGCCCACGATGGAGGAGGGCAAGCTCGCCAAGTGGCTGAAGTCCGAGGGCGACGAGGTCGCCGCCGGCGACGTGATCGCCGAGATCGAGACCGACACGGCGACAATGGAGGTCGAGGCGGCCGACGAGGGCACGCTCGGCAAGATCGTGGTCGGCGAAGGCACCGACGGGGTCAAGGTGAACGAGCTGATCGCCGTCCTGCTCGAGGAGGGCGAGAGCGTCGACGACATCGACATGGACGCGCTCGGCGGCGGCGGCGGCGGCGGGGAAAAATCGCCCGACGCAGCCCCGGCCGAGGCGCCGCCCGAAACCGAGCCCGAGGGCGGCTATGGCCGCGGGCCCGACCCGAACAAGGAGGCGGCAAAGGGCGGGGCCGAGGCGAAGAAGGCGCCCGAGCCGTCGGAGACGAAGGCGCCGCCGGCGCCGAAGAAGGACGGCGAGCGCATCTTCGCCTCCCCGCTCGCGCGCCGGATCGCGAAGGATCGGGGCATCGACCTGACCGCGCTCAAGGGCTCGGGCCCGCACGGGCGCATCGTGCGCGCCGACGTCGAGAAGGCGGAGCCCGGCAAGAAGGCCGGGGCGGCGCCCGAGAAGGCGGCGGAGGCAGCGCCGATCACGACGCCGGAATCCGCGGGCGCCGACCAGATCAAGAAGATGTACGCCGACCGCGCCTTCGAGGAGAAGGCACTGGACGGCATGCGCCGGACGGTCGCCAAGCGGCTCAGCGAAGCGAAGTCGACGATCCCGCACTTCTACCTGCGCCGCGACATCGAGCTCGACGCGCTGCTCGAGCTGCGGGCGAAGATGAACGCCAAGGGCGAGGCGCGGGGCATCAAGCTCAGCGTCAACGACTACATCATCAAGGCGCTGGCGCTGGCGCTGCAGGAGGTGCCGGACGCCAACGCCGTCTGGGCGGGCGACCGCATCCTGCAGCTCACGCCATCCGACGTCGCGGTCGCCGTCGCGATCGAGGGCGGACTGTTCACGCCGGTGATTCGCGACGCCGAGGTGAAGTCGCTCTCGAAAATCTCGGCCGAGATGAAGGACCTGGCCTCCCGCGCCCGCGAGCGCAAGCTGAAGCCGGAGGAGTACCAGGGCGGCAGCACCGCGGTCTCGAACCTCGGCATGTACGGCATCGACAACTTCGACGCCGTGATCAACCCGCCGCACGGGTCGATCCTCGCGGTCGGCGCCGGCGTGAAGAAGCCCGTGGTGACCGACGGCAAGATACGGGTCGCGACCGTGATGTCGACGACGCTGAGCGTCGATCACAGGGTCATCGACGGCGCGCTCGGCGCGCAGCTCCTCGACGCGGTCAAGCGCCTCCTCGAGGACCCGATGACGATGCTGATGTAGCGGGCGGACGGCCCGGCCGGGCGCACCGACGGAAAATGCGGCGCCGGCTTCGATGGCCGGCGCCGCCTTCATTCGGGGTCGCGGGCGAGGATCAGTCGTTCGTGGTGTCCTCGTCCTCGTCATCCTCGGCCGCCGCGCCGGCAGGCTCGTTCGGCGTTCCCTCGATCGGCGCCTCCACCTCGGGCCGGGTGTCGTAGTCGGACCGGTTGTCGTCGCCGACCGCTCTGCTCTCGGCCGGCTGGTTCGGCGAGCCTCCCATGGGCGCCTCGACCCGCGGGCGCATGAAGTCCTCCTCGCTCAGGGCGTCGTCGCGGTTGCGGTCATGCATCCGCACGATGTCGCCCGACTGCCTCGAGAATTCGGCGACCGTGATCCTGCCGTCGCCGTCACGGTCGTGTCGCTGGAAGCGGCGGACCATGCGCTCGCGCATGGCATCGGCCCAGAGCTCGGCGTACTCGTCCACCGTCAGCTGCTGGTCGCCGTCGGTGTCGAACTGGCTCAGCCGGTCCGAGCGGTACTGGTCGACCTCCTCCTGCGTGACGCGCCCGTCCTCGTCGACGTCGAAGCGGTCGATCATCCGCATCGCCCGGCGCAGCTCGCGCATGTCGGCCCGCTCGGCGCCGCCCCGGGGACCCATGCGCCGTTTCCCGCGGGGCATCTCCTCGTAGCGCGAGTCCTGATGGTAGCCGCGGCGTCCGTCCTCCGCGAGGTCGCGGCGGAAGTCGCGGTCGCGATAGCCGTGATGGCGGGCGCGCATCTCGTCGTGCATTCGCGCGCTCATCTCGTCGTGCATCCGCGCGCGCATCCGGTCGTCTTGGGGCGGCCCCCAGCCCTGGTGGGCGTAGGGGTCGAAGCCGCGCCCGTCCTGCCAGCCACGGTCCCGCCCGTCATGGTCGGAGTAGCGCGGGCCGTAGCCCCGGTCGTCCGTGTAGCCAGTCTCGCCGGACTGCCCGTAGCCGTAGCCGCGGTCCTGCTGGGCCGCGGCCGGCACCGCCAGCATCGGCAGCGCCACCGTGGCGGCAAGGGCGGCATAGATCGTGCGCTTCATGGCTCGAATCCTCCTGTCGATCTCGTTGCCGACTCAGGAGTCGAAGCCCCCTCCCCGTTCCATCGCGGCGATCATTTAACGCGAACCGATTCGAATCCGGTCTATCCCGCCAGCACCGCCTCGGCGGCGCGGATGGCGTCCTCCGCCCGGCTGGGGTCGGGGCCGCCGCCCTGGGCCATGTCGGGGCGCCCGCCCCCGCCCTTGCCGCCGAGCTGCTCGACCGCCGCGCGCACGAGATCGACCGCGGAGATCCGGCCGGTCAGATCCTCGGTGACGCCGGCCGCGACCGCGGCCTTGCCGTCGTTCTCGGCCACCAGCAGCACGGCGCCGGAGCCGAGGCGGGACTTGTGCGCGTCGATCAGGCCGCGCAGGTCCTTGGCGCCGATGCCGCTCAGCGCCTGGGCGAGGAAGCGGACGCCGCCGACCTCGCGCGCCTCCGGCCCGGCCTCGGACACGTCGCCGCCGAGCGCCTGGCGGCGCTTGAGCTCCGCGAGCTCCGCCTGCAGCGCCTTACGCTCGTCGGCCAGCGCGCGGACGCGATCCGGCACCTCCTCGCCGCGGCACTTCAGCAGGCTGGCGGTCGCGTCGAGCACCTGCTCGCGCGCCTCGAAATACGCGATCGCGGCAGGTCCCGTCAGCGCCTCGATCCGTCGGACGCCGGCCGAGGACGCGCCCTCCTGCGTGATCTTCAGGAGCCCGATCTCGCCGGTTCGCCGGACATGGGTGCCGCCGCAGAGCTCGATCGAGAAGACGCCCGCGCGCTCGCGGTCGCGGCCCATCGAGATGACGCGCACCTCGTCGCCGTACTTCTCGCCGAAGAGGGCGCGGGCGCCCAGGCGCTCGGCCTCCTCGCGGCCCATGATCCGCGTCTCGACCGCCGCGTTCTGGCGGATGTAGTGGTTCACGGCGTGCTCGACCTCCTCGACGTCGCGCCGGGTCATCGGGCCGGTGTGCGTGAAGTCGAAGCGCAGCCGGTCGGGCGCGACCAGCGAGCCGCGCTGCGCCACGTGCTCGCCCAGCACCCGGCGGAGCGACTCGTGCAGCAGGTGGGTCGCGGAGTGGTTGGCGCGGATCGCCGCCCGCCGCCCCTCGAACACGTGGAATTCGGCGGCTGCGCCTTGAGCGATCTCACCCTCCTCGACCTGCGCCTCGTGCACGATCAGGTCGCCCGCCCGCCTGCGGACGTCGGTGACCCGCGCGACGCCGCCGCCCGTGCGGATCAGGCCGTGGTCGCCCACCTGCCCGCCCGACTCGGCGTAGAACGGCGTCTGGTTCGCGACGATCTGCACCGGCTGGCCCTTCGCCGCCGACTTCGCGCGCTGGCCGTCGACCACGAGGGCGACGATCACGCCCTCGGCGGTCTCGGTGTCGTAGCCCAGGAACTCGCTGGCGCCGGCCTCCTCGCGCAGGTCGAACCAGACGCTCTCGTCCGTCGTCTCGCCCGAGCCCGCCCAGGCCGCGCGGGCGCGGGTCTTCTGCTCGGCCATCGCCCGGTCGAAGCCTGCCATGTCGACCGTGCGCCCGACCTCGCGGAGCGCGTCCTGCGTGAGGTCCACGGGAAAGCCGTAGGTGTCGTAGAGCTTGAACGCCAACTCGCCCGGCAGGGCCGCGTCGGACGGCAGCGCGTCGACCTCGCGCTCGAGCAGGTCGAGGCCGCGGTCGAGCGTCGTGTGAAAGCGCGTCTCCTCGCCCTCGAGCGTGCCCTCGATCAGCGCCTGCGCGCGGACGAGCTCGGGGAACGCCTGTCCCATCTGGCCGACCAGCGAAGGGACCAGCCGGTGCATCAGCGGCCGGTCGACGCCGAGGAGATGCGCGTGGCGCATCGCCCGGCGCATGATCCGGCGCAGCACGTAGCCCCGCCCCTCGTTCGAGGGCAGCACGCCGTCGGCGATCAGGAACGAGGTCGAGCGCAGGTGGTCGGCGATCACCCGGTGGTGCAGCCGCCCCGGCCCGTCGGGTTCGCTGCCGGAGGCGTGCGCCGACGCCTCGATCAGCGCGCGCATCAGGTCGGTGTCGTAGTTGTCGTGCTTGCCCTGGAGCACCGCGCCGATGCGCTCGAGCCCCATGCCGGTGTCGATCGAGGGCTTCGGCAGCTCCTCCCGCCGGCCGTCCTCGAACTGCTCGAACTGCATGAAGACGAGGTTCCAGATCTCGCTGAAGCGGTCGCCGTCCTCGTCCGGGCTGCCCGGCGGGCCGCCCGGCACGTGCTCCCCGTGGTCGTAGAAGATCTCGGAGCACGGGCCGCAGGGCCCGGTCGAACCCATCGACCAGAAGTTGTCG
This sequence comes from Thermohalobaculum sp., assembly GCA_035512995.1. GTDB lineage: Bacteria > Pseudomonadota > Alphaproteobacteria > Rhodobacterales > Rhodobacteraceae > Thermohalobaculum. The sequence goes on along the minus strand of DATKCY010000220.1, from coordinate 413 downwards.
GAGCTCGCGATGCGGATGATCCGCTCGTCCGGAAGCCCCGCGTGCTTCTTCCAGATCTCCGCCGCCGCGTCGTCGTCGTGGAAGATGGTGACGAGCAGCTTTTCCGCCGGCAGCCCGAAGTCCTTCGTGAGCAGGTCCCAGGCGAGCGGGATCGCCAGCTCCTTGAAGTAGTCGCCGAACGAGAAGTTGCCGAGCATCTCGAAGAAGGTGTGGTGCCGGGCGGTGTAGCCGACATTGTCGAGGTCGTTGTGCTTGCCGCCCGCGCGCACGCATTTCTGGCTGGTCGCGGCGCGCTGATAGGGCCGGCTCTCGAGCCCCGTGAAGACGTTCTTGAACTGCACCATGCCGGCGTTCGTGAACATCAGCGTCGGGTCGTTCCGCGGCACCAGCGGCGAGGACGCCACGGCCTCGTG
>DATKCY010000219.1:0-5918 GCA_035512995.1 Thermohalobaculum sp. | reverse complement strand
ATGAACGACCGGCGGATGCGGGTTTCCGGCCGGCGCGAGCTGACCACGATGCTGTTCGCGACCGGCATCCCGTTCGGCGACAAGGAGACGCTGCCGGCGACGCTCCGCGACCTCGCGAAGCTGATGCCGCGGACGGCGGGGGTGCGCCGGATGGGCGCCGCGGCGCTCGACCTCGCCTATGTCGCGGCCGGCCGCTACGACGGCTTCTGGGAGCGCGAGCTCGAGCCGTGGGACATCGCGGCGGGCCTGCTGCTCGTGCGCGAGGCGGGGGGGCTGGTCGGCCCGCTCGGGTCCGGCGACCCGCTCGAGAGCGGCAGCCTGGTCGTCGCCAACGGCGAGATCTTCGAGACGTTCTCGAAGCTTCTGGCGGAGAGCTGAGGGGTTCCGCCGCCGCGGCGCGCTACCGCGACAGCGCGAGCCGCGGGCTCAGCACGTTCATCTCGAGCGCCTGGCCGACCGGGTAGTTCGTCAGCTCGCCCTGATGGGTGTTGAGGCCCGCGAGCAGGTGCTCGTTGTTGCGGCAGGCCTCGCGCCAGCCCTTGTCGGCAAGCTGGAGCAGATAGGGCAGGGTGGCGTTGCCGAGCGCGATGGTCGAGGTCCGCGGCACGGCGCCTGGCATGTTCGCGACGCAATAGTGCACGATCCCGTCCACGTCGTAGACCGGATCGTCGTGGGTCGTCGCCTTCGAGGTCTCGAAGCAGCCGCCCTGGTCGATCGCGACGTCGACGATGGCGGCGCCCGGGCGCATCTCGGCGAGCTCGTGGCGGCGCACGAGCTTGGGCGCCGCGGCGCCCGGGATCAGCACGGCGCCGATCACCATGTCGGCGCGGGCCACGAGGTCGGCGGTGTTGGCGCGGCTCGCATAGCGCGTCGTGAATTGCCCGCGGAACACGTCGTCGAGATAGCGCAGCCGGTCGATCGAGAGGTCGAGCACGACGACGTTCGCGCCCATCCCGGCCGCGACCCGCGCGGCGTTCACGCCGACGACCCCGCCGCCGATGACGACCACGCGCGCGGGCTCGACGCCCGGCACGCCGCCCATCAGCACGCCGCGCCCGCCATTGGCCTTCTGCAGCGACCAGGCGCCCATCTGCGGCGCCAGCCGGCCCGCGACCTCGGACATCGGCGCGAGCAGCGGCAGGCCGCCGCGCGCGTCGGTCACGGTCTCGTAGGCGATCGCGGTCACGCCCGAGGCGAGAAGGTCCTTGGTCTGCTCGGGGTCCGGCGCGAGGTGGAGATAGGTGAACAGGACCTGGCCCTCACGCAGGCGCCTGCGCTCCTGCGGCTGCGGCTCCTTGACCTTCACGATCATCTCGGCCTCGGCGAACACCGTCTCGGCGTCGGGGGCGATCTTCGCGCCGACGGCCTCGTAGGCCGCGTCCTCGAAGCCCGCGCCCCGGCCGGCGCCCGTCTCGATCAGCACCTCGTGGCCGTGGGCGACCGCCTCCTGCGCCGCGGCGGGGGTCATGCCGACCCGGTACTCCTGGTTCTTGATCTCCTTCGGGCAACCGATCCGCATCTTCCCCTCCCTGTAAGCCGCCTGCCTGCGTGCCGTCGCGGGCCCTCATACAGCGCCGCCCCCCGCCGGCGATAGTGCCAGCGGGCGTGCCCCTCGCGAGACAGCGGCGGCAGATCCCCGCGCCGCCGTGAGGATTCCCGGACAAGCCTATGGCACGGCGCGGCTGATCGCGTCTATTCTCCGGCCGTTCGGGGGCATCGGGGCGCGCGCGCGTGACTACGGGCGGATGAGCATCCAGAGCGAGTACGAGGTCGAGTTCTCGCGGCCGTACCGGCAGATCGTGTTCATGATCGCGGTGCTGGTGCTGACCGGCATCGGCATCCTGCTCCTCGGCCCCGCGGTCCGCACCGTCTTCTTCGCCAATGTCTGGCTCAACGGCTTCATCATCGCCGTCTTCGCGCTCGGCGTCGCCGCGACCTTCTGGCAGGTCGGGCAGATCATCGCCGCGATCAACTGGCTGAGGAACATGAAGGCGGGGCACATGGGGCACGAGTTCGTGCGCCCGCCGCGGCTGCTCGCCGGCATGGCGCCGATGGTGCGCGAGGGGCAGGTCAAGAAGCGGATGGCGGCGTCGTCGACCCGCTCGATCCTCGACTCGATCGCGGTCAGGCTCGACGAGGCGCGCGACATCACGCGCTACATCACCAACCTGCTGATCTTCCTCGGCCTGCTCGGCACCTTCTGGGGGCTCGCGCAGACCGTGCCGGCGGTCGTCGACACGATCCGCAGCCTGGCGCCCGAGGAGGGGGAGCTCGTCTTCGACAACCTGATGACGGGGCTCGAGGACCAGCTGGGCGGCATGGGGACCGCCTTCGCCTCGTCGCTGATCGGGCTCGCGGGCTCCCTGGTCGTCGGCCTGCTCGAGCTCTTCGCCGGGCACGGGCAGAACCGCTTCTACAACGAGGTCGAGGAGTGGCTGGTGAGCTTCACCCGCCTCGGCCTGATCTCGGAGGGGGAGGGGCCGGACAACGCGCTGGTCGCGCTCCTGGAACGGGTCGACGAGGGGCTCGAGAAGACCACCGAGTTCGCGACCCGCGCCGAGGAGGCGCGCGTGAAGGCCGAGACGCGGCTCGCCGCCGCCGCGGACGTGGTCGCCGACATGGTCGGGCAGATCGACAAGGAGCGCGAGCTGATGGTCTCGCTCCTGACCGAGATCCGCGAGGCGCGCGATCACGAGGTCGGGCGCGACCACGCGACGCTGACGGTGCTGAAGCGGATCGACCAGTCGCAGACGGCGGTCGCGAACGGGCAGGTCCAGATGGTGCAGGCGCTGGAGCGCGCCGCCCAGGGCAGCGGCAACGGCGAGCTCGGCGGCTACCTCGCGTCGGTCGAGCAGCACCTGCGGCTGATGGCCGACGACATCTCGGTCGGGCGGCAGGAGTCGACCCGCGCGCTCCGCCAGGAGATCCGCGCGCTGACCCGGATGATCGACGAGCGCACCCAGGGCCCGGGAGGGCGCTGACATGGCGCTGGCGCGCCGCAGCGGCACCCGGTTCGCCAGCACGATCTGGCCCGGCTTCGTCGATGCGCTGACTGCGCTGCTGCTGATCCTGATGTTCGTGCTGTCGATCTTCATGATCGTGCAGTTCAGCCTGCGCGAGCGGATCACGGGGCAGGACGAGGAGCTGCAGAGCCTCGGGCAGGAGCTCGCGCAGCTGTCGAACGAGCTGGCGGTCGAGACGACGCGGGCCGACGACCTGGAGGAGACCCTCGGCGTCGTCCGGACGACGCTCGAGGACGAGCGCACGGAGGTCGACCGGCTGACCGCGGCGCTCGTCGCCATGACGGCGCGCTACGAGGGCGCGAGCGCGGAGGCGGACCGGCTGGACGCCGCCTTCGCCCGGATGGCAGAGGCGCGCGATGCGGCGGAGGCGGAGGCGGAGACGCTGGGCGGGCGGCTCGAGGAGGAGACGGCCGCGCGCGAGGCGCTGGCGGCGGCCCTGGCGTCCGCGCGCGAGGAGACGGACGAGGCGACCGAGGCCGCGCGCCTGGCCGCCGCCCGGCGCGAGGCGCTCGAGGCGCTGGTCACCGAGCTTCGAGCCGAGGCGGGGGCGCTCGAGAGCGAGACTGCGGAGGCGCGGGCCGAGGCGGTGCGGCTCGACAACCAGCGCCTCGCCGCGCTCGCCCGCATCGAGTCGCTCAGGGACGACGTCGCGACGGCGCGGGAGCGGGCGGCGGCGCTCGAGCAGGCGGAGGCCGAGGCGGCGCGGGCGCGGGCGGAGGCGGAGACCGCGGCCGAGCGCACCGCCGCGGAGGCCGAGCGGATCGCGGCCGAGCGGGACGAGGCGCTGGCCCGGCTCGGCACGCTCGAGGACGAGAAGCTCGCGCTGGTCGAGCGGCTCTCGCGCCTCGACGAGGAGCGGCTCGCCGCGGTCGAGCGGCTGGCGGCGGCGGAGGACGATAAGCTGGCGGCGCTGGAGCGGCTCGCGACGCTGGAAGAGGAGAAGCTGACCGCGATCGAGCGCGCCGAGGCGGCCGAGAGCCAGCTCACGGAGGAGGAGGAGGCGCGGCTGGTCGAGGCCGCGGCGGCGCGGGCGCTTCGCCGCCGGCTCGAGGCCCGGGCCGACGAGCTCGACGCGGTCACGCTGGCGCTCGAGGAGGCGCGGGCCGAGGCCGAGCGGACGCTGACCCTGCTCGCGGCGGCCGAGCAGGCGAAGGCGACGCTCGAGGACAGGCTTGAGGACCGCGTGGGCGCGATCGACGAGGAGGAGGCGCTTCGCCGCGTCGCGGAGGCGGCGCTGGCGGAGGCCGAGGAGCAGACGCTGGCCGAGCGGCGCAGGGTCGCGCTCCTGAACGCGCGGGCCGCCGAGCTCCGCAGCCAGCTCTCGGCGCTGCAGGCGCTGCTCGACGACGCCGAGGAGCGCGACGAGGAGCAGCAGGTGCAGATCGCCGACCTCGGCCAGCGGCTGAACCGGGCCCTCGCGCAGAAGGTCTCGGACCTCGCGCGCTACCGCTCGGTCTTCTTCGAGAAGATGGACGAGGTGCTCGGCGGGCGCGACGACATCCAGCGCGTCGGCGACCGCTTCGTCTTCCAGTCCGAGGTGCTGTTCGACCCCGGCTCGGCCCAGCTCGGGCCCGCGGGCCGCGGCGAGCTCGCCAAGCTTGGCCAGGCGCTCGGCGAGCTCGCCTACGACATGCCGGGCGACATCGACTGGATCCTGCGGGTCGACGGGCACACCGACCGGCGGCCGCTGAGCGGGGCCGGCCGCTACCGCAGCAACTGGGAGCTGAGCTTCGCCCGCGCCCTCTCGGTCGTCGAGTACCTGATCGAGGAGGAGGGCGTGCCGCCGAGCCGGCTGGCCGCGACCGGCTTCGGCGAGTTCCAGCCGATCGCCGAGGGCGAGGACGAGGCGGCCTATGCCCGGAACCGCCGGATCGAGTTCAAGTTCACGGAGCGGTGAGCGCCGGGGCGACCGCGGCTGCCGATGCCGGCCGGGCGGCTATGTTGCGGGGAAGCGCACTCCAGCCATGCGGGAACGCTCATGCGAACGAGACGCCTCCTCCCCTCCCTCGCGCTCGCCGCGTGCCTGGCGCTCGGCGCGCCGGCCCTTGCCGCCGACGACGAGCCCGAGCACGCCGCGGCGATCCGGGCCGTGATCCTCGACCAGCTCGAGGCCTTCCGGGCCGACGAGATCGACCGGGCCTTCGCCCACGCCTCTCCCGGCATCCAGTCGATGTTCCGCACGCCCGAGCGGTTCCGGCGGATGGTCGAGCAGGGCTATCCGATGATCTGGCGGCCCGAGCGCTTCGACGTCGGCGGGATCGAGACCGCCGGCGGGGCGCTGATCCAGACGATGGTGTTCGTCGACCGGACCGGGCAGGTGTTCGAGGCGGACTACCGGATGGAGCTGGTCGACGGCGTCTGGCGGATCGCGGGGGTCACGCTGCGCAAGCTGCCGGGCCTGTCGAGCTGACGCCCCGCTGGGGGGTGCGGCGGCCGGTCCGCGGGCAGGCGCCGCGGAGGGTTCGAGGCGCCGGGGCCCTCGATGACGGCCGGGCTCAGAACTGGAACTCCTGCCAGAGGCCGAGGAAGTAGCCGAAGCCGTCGCCGGGCTCGAGCAGGTCGTGGGTCAGGCCGAGCTGGATCGCGGTCGGCTGCCGGTCGGGGTCGTCCTCGTCCGGTCTCCGGATCAGCCAGGCGACGGACGGGGCGATCCGGAGCGAGCTTTCCGTCAGGTCCTCGCGGATCGGGTAGAGCCCGTAGACGCCGAGCATGGCGAGGCAGCAGTCGAGGGGCTGGATGCCGGCGGTGATGTCCGCGCGGATCTCGTCGGGGCGCTCTTCGAGCCGGACCTGGTAGCCGGCCTCGGTCGAGACGTAGGCGTTGCCCCAGTCGCCCCACCAGCTCTTGCCGTAGAGGCCGCGGAACGAGTACTCGACGGTCGAGAAGGGCTTCGAT
>DATKCY010000218.1:0-3614 GCA_035512995.1 Thermohalobaculum sp. | reverse complement strand
CGCAAGCGCCAGCTCGAACGGCTGACCCGCGAGCAGGCCGAGCTGCGCGAACACGCGGAGGACCTGCTGCGCCGGATGCAGGACGGCGGCGCGGGCAAGGGGGAGGCGCAGCTGGCGGAGGGCATGCGCGATGCGTCGAACCAGATGCGGAACGCCGCCGGCGAGCTGCGCAAAGAGGACGCCGGGTCCGCCGCGCAGAGCGGCGCGCGCGCCGCCGAGCAGTTGCGGCGGATCGAGCGGGAGGTGCGCGGGGATGGGGAGGGCACCGGGCGGCGGGCTGGCGAGCTGCAGGTCGAGGCGCGGCAGATCGCGCAGGAGCAGCGCCGGATCGCAGCGGAAGCCGAGCGGCTCGACCGGTCGCAGGGAGCCACCGACGGGGCCCGCAGCCGGCTGGCCGACGAGAAGGAACGGCTGGCCGGCCGTGTGGACGAGCTGCAGCGCGCGGCGGCCGAGCAGGCGCGGCGCGAAGGCGCATCGGGCGCCAGCGGCGCATCCGAGGCCGCAAAGGCGCTCGAAAAGCAGCAGCTCGGGCAACAGATGCGCGACGGCGCGCGGCAGATGCGCGAGGGAGGGCCGCAGGCCGCCGGGGCGGAGCAGCAGTTGGCCCGCGCGCTCGAGGGTGTGGCGGATCGACTGGGCGGCACCATGTCGGCCGATGGCCGGCGGCTCTCGGAGGAACTCGAGCAGGCAAACCAAGTCCGCGACCGCCTGAACCGCCTCGAGGAGCAGATGCGCGAGGCGGAGGCGCGCCAGCAGGGCGGGGGCGGCGGGTCAGGCGAAGGGGGGCAGGAGCTCGAGCGGCTGCGTGCCGAGTACGAGCAGGAGCTCCGGCGCGCCCGCGAGACGCTCGGCCGCCTCCAGGCGGGCTCGCAGGGCGGTGCCGGCACCGCGACGCCCGAGCAGCACGAGTTCGCTACCTCGGCGCCCGGCACCGAAACCTCCAAGCAGGATCGCTCCGAATGGGAGTCGCTCAGGCGCGGGATCGACATGGCTATCGAGCGGCACGAGGCGGCGGTCTCGGAGCGCCTGGCCAGCGGGCTGGTGAAGGATCGGTTGAGTGCCGGCGGCAGCGAGCGTGTGCCCGACAAGTACCAACGGCTGATCGCGCGTTACTACGAGTCGCTCGCCCGCGGTAAGAGATGACCCTCACGTGACCTTTGCGAATCCGCTTCCGTGGTGGGCGCTGGTGCTCGTCGTGTCCGCAGCGGCGCTCGTCGCCTGGCAGGCGTACCGCCGGTTCGGGACCGATCCGCGCCGGCGCGCCGCGCTGAGCACGCTGCGGTTTCTCACGCTCCTTCTACTCGTCCTCTTTCTGATGCGCCCGGTCGCCAGCCGGTCCGAGCCCGGCGCGCGTGACGCGATCGTCCCGATCCTCGTCGACACCTCGCGCAGCATGAGCATCGAGGATGCGGATGGCGCGCGACGGCTCGATCGAGCCAGGGACGTGCTCACGAGCGAGCTGTTGCCGGCCCTCGACGAGGATTTCCAGGTGGAGGTGCTGTCGTTTGGGGACGGCGTGGAGCCCGCCGCACCCGGGAGCCTGTCTGCGACCGGCCGCCGGAGCGATCTGGCCGGCGCGCTCGCCGACGTGCGCGAGCGCTTCCGGGGGCGTCCCGTTGCCGGCATCGTGCTGATCTCCGACGGCGGAGACACCAGTGGATCCGCCGAAGCCGCGACGGTCGGCGCGGACCAGAGCGGGTCCGCGCCGATCTACGCGCTCGGCATCGGGTCCCCGACGGTCGGTCGCGACCGCGAGGTGACGAGCGTGACCGCGGCGGAAGCCGTGCTGGACGAGTCGCGTGTCGATCTGGCGGTGTCGGCGGTGAGCCACGGCGACGGCGGCCGGGCCTTCGAGCTGCGGCTGCTCGAGAACGGGCGGCCGATCGAGGTGCGGCGGGTGACGCCGGCGGGCGATGGCGTGCCGGTGCGCGAAGTCTTCCAGGTGTCGCCGCCGCGCGAGGCCCCCACGGTCTACACCGTGGAGATCCCGGTCGGCCCCGGCGAACTCGTGCCCGAGAACAACGCGCGCAGCACGCTGGTCCTGCCCCCGGCCCGCACGCGCCGCGTGCTGCTGGTCGAGGGCGCGCCCGGCTTCGAGCACGCGTTCATCAAGCGCGCGCTCGCCCAGGATCGCGGCCTCGAGGTCGATGCGGCTGTCAGGCACGGCCGGAACGAACAGGGGCAGGACACCTTCTACATCCAGGCCGCGGCCCGTCGGAGCCAGCCGCTCGATTCCGGGTTCCCCCGGGGGCGCGAAGACCTCTTCGTCTACGACGCCGTGGTGCTGGCCAACGTCGAGGGACGGCAGCTCGGGAGCGCGCGGATGGAGCTGCTCCGTGCCTTTGTGGCAGAGCGGGGCGGCGGGCTGCTCGTGCTCGGCGCGCAGTCGTTTCTGGGCCAGGGGCTGCTCGGGACGCCCGTGGAAGAAGTACTGCCGCTCGACCTCACGGGCCGCAACACCGCCGTGCTGCCGGCCTCGTCGGTCAAGGGCTTGAACCGTGTGGCGCTCACGGGCCACGGCGCCACCCACCCGGTGATGCAGATCGGGGCGGGGGGCGAGGAGACCCTGGCGCGATGGGATGCCATGCCTCCGCTGGCCGCCATCGCGCCGCTGGGCGGCCCGCGGCCGGGCGCCACGGTGCTGGCGGTGACCGGCGGCCCCGGCGGCGCGCCGCGCGCGCTCGTCGCGGTGCAGCGATACGGCGAAGGCCGCTCGATGGCGTTCACCGGCGAGGCGACCTGGCGCTGGCGGATGATGCTGCCATCGACCGACCGGGGCTTCGAGCGGTTCTGGCGGCAGGCGCTGCGCTGGCTGGCGCTGCCGGCGGCCGACGCCGTGACCGTGCAGGCGGGAGCCGGGGGATCGCCGGGCGACACGCTGCCCGTGACGGTGCTCGTGCGCAACGCGGCGTACGAAGGGGAGCACGACGCGACCGTGGACGTCCAGGTCACCGCGCCCGACGGCCGCCTCGAGACGCTCCGCGCTGCCGACGCCGGCTCCGGCCGCTACACGGCCCGCTTCAGGCCCGAACAGCCCGGCGTCTATCGCCTGACAGCCGCGGCCGGCCGCGGCACGCTCGGTACCCCGGGGCTCGGCACCGCGTCCACCGCCATGCTCGTCGGCGGGTCGGATCTGGAGATGACCGACCCCCGGCTGAACCTCCAGCTCCTCCAGCGGCTGACGCTGGCGTCGGGCGGCCGGCTCGTCGCGCCGGGCGACGCCTCCGACCTCGCCGCCTCGCTGCGGGACGCTGTCCCTGCCGCCAGCCTCGCGGTCCGCCGCGACCTCTGGCACAACGCCTGGTCCTTCAGCCTCGTCGTGCTGCTCCTCGGCGCCGAATGGGGCCTCCGCCGGCGGTGGGGGCTCCGGTGATCCGCCTTCGCCAAGGCTACGGCGGACAAGCCCGCGCTCGCCCCGCCTTCGCCCTGCGGGCTTCGGCGGGGCTGGTCCTGCTGTTGTGCCTGTCGCCGGCTGTCGCGGCCGCCGAGGAGCGTTACGTGCTCATCGTGTCAGGCGCGAGCGGGGCGCCGGAGTACGGCGCGAGGTTCTCGGCCTGGACGACGGAACTGGCCAATACGCTGACCCACCGATTCAACCTCGACGCATCACGGCT
>DATKCY010000217.1:0-10543 GCA_035512995.1 Thermohalobaculum sp. | reverse complement strand
GCGCCCTTCACCGCGTTGATGGACATCAGCCCGGCGACGATCTCCTGGTCGAGCTTGCCGTAGATCGGCGCGCCCAGACCGGCCGGCACGCCATCGGCGTGGACCTCGATCACCGCGCCCACCGAAGAGCCCGCCTTGCGGATCTCGTCGAGATAGGAGCCCCATGCCTCGGCGGTCTTCGCATCGGGCGAGAAGAACGGGTTCCTGTCGACCTCGTCCCAGTCCCAGCGCGATCGGTCGACCTCGATCTCGCCGACGCGGACCAGCGCTCCGCGCACGAGGAGGCCCGGCACGACCTTCCGCGCGATCGCGCCCGCCGCCACGCGCATCGCCGTCTCCCGAGCCGACGACCGGCCGCCGCCGCGATAGTCGCGGATGCCGTACTTCTGCCAGTAGGTCAGGTCGGCGTGACCCGGCCGGAATTTCTCGGCGATCTCGGAATAGTCCTTCGAGCGCTGGTCGGTGTTGCGGATCATCAGGCTGATCGGCGTGCCGGTGGTGACGCCCTCGAAGACGCCCGACAGGATCTCGACCTCGTCGGCCTCGCGCCGCTGCGTGGTATACCGGCTCTGCCCGGGGCGTCTCCGGTCGAGCCAGTGCTGCAGGTCCGCGGCGGCGAGCGGGACGCCCGGCGGACAGCCGTCGACGACCGCACCGAGCGCCGGCCCGTGGCTCTCCCCCCAGGTCGTCACGCGGAACATGCGTCCGTAGGTGTTCAGGGACATGGCGCTCTCCCCGCTCCGCCCGTGCGCCCCCTCCTCGAGCCGCGGGCGGCAGGAGCGGACGCCCGTTCAGTCCAGAGCCGCCGGCCGCGGGGGCCGGCGCCTCGCCGTCGCGTCGGAGGACCCCGGGCTCAGTCGTCCCGGTGTTTTACCGCGTGCCAGACCTTGCGGTTCGTGTAGTAGAGCAGCACGGCCAGGATGATCAGCACGAGGATGTTGCGGAAGCCCGCCTCCTTGCGCTCGACCAGCATCGGCTCGGCAGTCCAGGCCAGGAACGCGGACAGGTCCTCGGCCATCTGCTCGACCGTCGCGGGCGGCGGCGCGTAGTCCCCGCCGCCGTGGCCGTCCTCGCTTTCCTCCTCGGCGCCGCCGTGGGCGGTGTACTCGATGATCCCCTCGCTGAGCGGCGGCGGCATGCTGATCCAGCCGCCCGGGAAGGCGGTGTTCTCCCAGAGCACGGCGCCGGCCTCGGTTTGCTGCTCGCCGGTGTAGCCGGTCAGCAGCGAGTAGATGTATTCCGGCCCGCCCATGCCCTTGATGAGCTGGTTGATGCCGGTGCCGTAGGGGCCGTGGAAGCCCGCGCGCGCCTTCGCCATCAGCGTCAGGTCGGGCGCGTTCGCGGCCGTCACCTCGGGAAAGCGGTCCGACGCCTCGGCCGGCCGCTCCGCGCCCTCCTCCTCGTCGTAGACGGTGTAGAGCGCGGCGATGCCCGAGACCTGCGCCTCGGGGAAATGCGGGCCCGTCTCTTCGCCGAGGTTGCGGAACGACAGGTACTTGAGCCCGTGGCAGGCCGCGCAGACCTCGTGGAAGACCTGGAACCCGCGCTGGAGCTGCATCTCGTCGAAGGTGCCGAACGGCCCCTCGAAGCTGAACGAGATGTCCTCGACATGCGCCTCCGACTCGGCGGCGAGCGCAGGGGCCGCGATCAGCGCCGAGGCGGCGAGCGGGGCCAGGAACCGCAGGAACGACATGCGCGCGCCTCTCATTCGGCGGGGGTGGAATCGAGGGAGGGCGGATTCATCCGGTGCCGGCCCGCGTCGGTCACGGCGCCGGTCGGCGGGTGCTCCTCGTCGAACGCCGCCTCGACGGTCACCGGCTCGGGCAGCGGCTTCTCGATGAAGCCGAGGATCGGCAGGACCACCAGGAAATAGAGGAACCAGTAGATCGTGCCGAAGAGCGAGATCGTCGGCACCAGCCCCTCGGCCGGCTGCGAGCCGCACCACATCAGCACGAAGAAGTCGAGCACGAGCAGCCAGAACGCCGGCTTGAAGTGCGGCCGGTAGCGGCCCGAGCGCACGCGGCTGGTGTCGGTCCAGGGCACCAGCGCCAGGACCACGATCGAGCCGAACATCACCAGCACGCCGCCGAGCTTCGAGTCGATGAACAGGATGTCGAAGGTGATCGCGCGCAGCATCGCGTAGAACGGCAGGAAGTACCACTCGGGCACGATGTGCTGCGGCGTCACCAGCGGGTCGGCCTCGATGTAGTTGTCCGGGTGGCCCAGGTAGTTCGGCATGAAGAACACGAAGGCCGCGAACACCACCAGCACCACCACCAGGGCGTAGAGGTCCTTGATCGTGTAGTACGGGTGGAACGGCACCGTGTCCTTCTTGACGTTCTCGAGGCTGTCGTGGCGCACGTGCACGCCGGTCGGGTTGTTGTTGCCGGTCGTGTGGAAGCACCAGACGTGCACCGCGACCAGCCCGACGATCACGAAGGGCAGCAGGTAGTGCAGCGCGTAGAAGCGGTTGAGCGTCGGGTTGTCGACCGCGAAGCCGCCCCAGAGCCACTGCACGATCGGCTCGCCGACCGCCGGCAGCGCCGAGAACAGGTTGGTGATGACGGTGGCGCCCCAAAACGACATCTGCCCCCAGGGCAGCACGTAGCCCATGAACGCCGTCGCCATCATCGCCAGGTAGATCAGGATGCCGACGATCCAGGTGATCTCGCGCGGCTCCTTGTACGAGCCATAGTAGAGCCCGCGGAAGATGTGCGCATAGACCGCGACGAAGAACAGCGACGCGCCGTTCATGTGCACGTAGCGGAGCAGCCAGCCCGCGTTCACGTCGCGCATGATGTGCTCGATCGAGGCGAAGGCGAGATCGACATGCGCGGTGTAGTGCATGGCGAGCGCGATGCCGGTCACGATCTGCACGACCAGCACGATCGAGAGCACGATCCCCCAGATCCACATCCAGTTGAGGTTCTTGGGCGTCGGGAAGTTCATGAAGTCGATGCCGAGGCCGATGACCGGCAGCCGGGTGTGGACCCACTTCTCCCACCGCGTCTTCGGCTTGTAGGTCTCCTGCGGGATATGACCCATGGGTCCCTCCTCAGCCGAGCTTGACGACGGTGTCCGAGACGAACTCGGCCATCGGGATGTGCAGGTTCTCGGTCGCCGGACCGCGGCGGATGCGGCCCGCGGTGTCGTAGTGCGAGCCGTGGCAGGGGCAGAACCAGCCGTTGTAGTCGCCCGCATTGTCGCCGAGCGGGACGCAGCCGAGATGCGTGCAGACGCCGATCTGCACCAGCCACTCGCCGGTCTCGTCGAGCGCGCGGTTCTCGTCGGTCGCCGGCACGTCGCCGCCCAGGTTCGGGTTGCGCGCGACCGGGTCCTTGAGCTCGTCGAGCGGGACCTCGCGCGCCATGGCGATCTCCTCCTCGGTCCGCCTGCGGATGAAGACGGGCTTGCCGCGCCACTTCACCGTCACCTGGCTGCCGGGCTCCATGCCGGCGACGTCGACCTCGATCGAGGCGAGCGCCAGCACGTCGGCCGAGGGGTTCATCTGGTCGACCACGGGCCAGACCGCAGCCCCCGCGGCCACCGCGCCGGTGGCGGCGGTGGCGATGTAGAGGAAATCGCGCCGCGTGCCGTCATGCGCGTCGTGCGCGTCGCTGTGAGACACTCGCTCGTCTCCCTATGATCCGCATTTCCGGCCCGCCGGTGCGGGCGTGATCCTCGCGCGAGCATTAGTCCGCGTCCGCGGGGCTCGCAACCACCGCCTTCATTAGTGAGGCCGCTCCGGCCGGTCCAGCGGACAACGCGCCGCATCGGGCCCGACCCGCCCCGCGCGCGCGGGGCGGCGCCTCCGCGAGCGACGTTGCGCCGCGCTGTCGGCCGGGCCGGCAGGCGCATCTCCCCTCTCAGCACAGTGCTCGTCAATCCGGAGGACACGCCGATGAAGCCGATCGTCCCGCTCTGCCTCGCCGCCGCCTGCCTCGGCCTTCCCGCCCTCGCCGGCGAGGCGGTCGATTACCAGGTCGACGGCGCCGACTACCGCGGCTACCACGCCCCGGCCGAGGGCCAATCCGCCGGCCTCGTGCTCGTGATCCACGACTGGGACGGGCTGACGGACTACGAGGAGAGGCGCGCCGACATGCTGGCCGAGCTCGGCTACGACGCCTTCGCGCTCGACCTCTACGGCGCGGGCAACCGTCCGGTCGAGACGGAGGCGAAGAAGGCCGAGACCGCGAAGCTCTACGAGGACCGCGAGGCGATGCGGGCCCGGATCCTGGCCGGGCTCGCCCAGGCGCGCGAGCGCTCCGGCGCAGGCCCGGCCGTGGTCATGGGCTACTGCTTCGGCGGCGCGGCGGTGCTCGAGCTCGCGCGCTCGGGCGCGGCCGACGTAGCCGGCTACGCCACCTTCCACGGCGGCCTCGCGACGCCGGAGGGCCAGAGCTATCCGGCGGACGTGGCCCCCCTCCTGATCAGCCACGGCGCCGCCGACGAGTCGATCACGATGGAGGAGGTGGCGGGGCTGGTGCGCGAGCTCGAGGAGGCCGGAGCGACCTTCGAGGTCGAGATCTATTCCGGCGCGCCGCACGGCTTCACCGTGTTCGGCAGCGACAGCTACCGGGAACGCGCGGACGCGAAGTCCTGGGCCGCGTTCACGACCTTCCTCGAGACCCGGCTCGGTGGCTGACGCTCGCGGCGACGGACAGCCGCGCCGCGATCCGGGGTTCCAGTGGTTCAACCGGAACGGAAGAGTCCGGCGCCGGGCCTTTCGTTCCGACAAGTTGAGCCATCACAATGGATTCGCCAGTCTGTCCATTAGCGGATGCCCAGCACCTTGTGCGTCTGCACCGACAGGCGCCAGCGGGGGTCGGCCTTGCAGTAGGCGATCGCGGCCTCGGTGTTGGCCGCCAGCTCGGGTCCGTCCATCGGCTGCAGGAAGCGGCGGCGGAAGGCGAGGTCGGCGAAGCGGTCCGGCATGGCGCCGGGCTGAGGGAACACCAGCTTCAGCTCGTCGCCCGTCCGCTGCGCGAGCGGGGCCCCGGCCTTGGGGCTGACGCAGAGCCAGTCGATGCCATCGGGCGCGCGCAGCGTGCCGTTGGTCTCGACCGCGATCTCGAATTCCTCGGCGTGCAGCGCGTCGATCAGCGCCGCGTCGAGCTGAAGCAGCGGCTCTCCGCCGGTCATGACGACGAAGCGGCCCGACGCGCCGGGGGGCCAGTGCTCGGCGATGCGTGCCGAGAGCGCCTCCGCCGTCCGGTACTTGCCCCCGGCGGTGCCGTCGGTGCCGACGAAGTCGGTGTCGCAGAAGTCGCAGACAGCCGTCGCGCGGTCGCGCTCGAGCCCCGACCACAGGTTGCAGCCCGCGAACCGGCAGAACACCGCCGGGCGGCCCGCCTGCGCGCCCTCGCCCTGGAGCGTGTAGAAGATCTCCTTGACCGCGTAGGTCACGGCGCGGCCGCCGCCTCGGCCCGGGCCGCGCGGTAGGCGGCCCACCCCTTCGCGCGCAGATCGCAGGCGGGGCAGGCGCCGCAGCCATGGCCCCAGTCGTGCTCGCGGCTCCGGTCGCCCAGATAGCAGGAGTGGCTGTCGCGGCGGATGATCTCGACGAGCCGGCCGCCGCCCAGACGCTCGGCCAGCGCCCAGGTCGCGGGCTTGTCGATCCACATCAGCGGCGTGTCGATCACGAAGCGCCGGTCCATGCCGAGGTTCAGCGCCACCTGAAGCGCCTTCATGGTGTCGTCACGGCAGTCGGGATAGCCGGAGTAGTCGGTCTCGCATACCCCCGCGACCAGCCGGTCGATGCCGCGGCGATAGCCGACCGCGGCGGCATAGGTCAGGAACAGGAGGTTGCGGCCGGGGACGAAGGTCGAGGGAAGGCCCGCATCGGTCATCTCGATCTCGGCGTCCCGCGTCAGCGCGGTCTCCGAGACCTGGCCGAGGGTCGCCATGTCGAGCACCGTGTCCTCGCCGAGCCGACCGGCCCAGTCCGGGAAGCAGCGGCGGATCGCGTCCAGCAGCACGCCCCGCTGCTCGAGCTCGACCCGGTGGCGCTGGCCGTAGTCGAAGCCGATCGTCTCGACGTGACCGTAGCGGTCGAGCGCCCAGGCGAGGCAGGTGGCGCTGTCCTGGCCGCCGGAGAAGAGGACGAGGGCGTGGCCGCTCATCCCGCCTTCAGCATCGGCCCGGCGGGCGCCCCGCCGAGCAGGTGGGTGTGGAAATGCTGCACCTCCTGGTGCCCGTGCTCGCCGGCGTTCGCGATCAGCCGGAAGCCCGATTCCGCGACGCCCTGCTCGCGCGCGATCCGGCCGAGCGCGCGCACATAGTCGGCGATC
Organism: Thermohalobaculum sp.; assembly: GCA_035512995.1. GTDB lineage: Bacteria > Pseudomonadota > Alphaproteobacteria > Rhodobacterales > Rhodobacteraceae > Thermohalobaculum. The sequence goes on along the minus strand of DATKCY010000217.1, from coordinate 4,253 downwards.
TCGGCCTCGCTGGCCTCGGCCGCGAAGTGGGCGGCGTCGCTGTAGGCGCCCTTCGGGATCACCAGCACGTGCACGGGGCGCTTCGGCTCGATGTCCTCGAAGGCGAGCGTGTGCTCGGTCTCGAGCACCTTTTTGCACGGGATCTCGCCCCTCAGGATCTTCGCGAAGATGTTCTCGCTGTCGTAGGCCATCGCCTCGTCCTCCGGTCCCGGATCGCGCGCAATCTGAGGCGGGCCGATGCGCTTTGCAAGGCTCGCACCGTCCCGAAGCGGAAGGCCGGAGCCGAACGGCCGCTCACGCGTTGAAGAGACGGAACGGGCGTCGGTGGGCCAGGAGCCCCCGGTTCGCCCGGACGGATCAGACGACGGGAGTCGAGATGGCATTGGATCGCACGACGGGACAGAAGGCCGACCTCTACCGCATGGTCATGCCGGACCACCTCTGCCCCTATGGCCTCAAGGCGAAGGACCTGCTCGAGCGCGAGGGCTTCGAGGTGGAGGACCACCCGCTCGAGAGCCGCGAGGAGACCGACCGCTTCATGGCGAAGCACGGTGTCGACACGACGCCGCAGACCTTCATCGGCGGCGAGCGGATCGGCGGGTACGAAGAGCTGCGCGAGCATCTCGGCCGCGGGATCAAGGACGAGAACGAGACGAGCTACCGGCCCGTCATCGCCATCTTCGCGACGGGTTTTCTGATGGCGCTTGCGGTCAGCTACGCCGCCTTCGGCACCGTCTTCACTGTCCGCGCGGTCGAGTGGTTCATCGCGATCTCGATGTGCCTGCTGGGCATCCAGAAGCTGCAGGACGTCGAGAGCTTCAGCCTGATGTTCCTGAACTACGACCTGCTGGCGCGGCGGTGGGTGCGCTACGGCCACGTCTATCCCTTCGCCGAGACAGGAGCCGGCGTCCTGATGATCGCGGGCGCGCTGGTCTGGCTGGCCGCGCCGGTCGCGTTCTTCATCGGCGCGGTGGGGGCGATTTCGGTCTTCAAGGCGGTCTACGTGGACAAGCGCGAGCTGAAATGCGCCTGCGTCGGCGGCGGGTCGAACGTGCCGCTCGGTTTCATCTCGCTCACCGAGAACCTGATGATGGTGGCGATGGCGGTCTGGATGCCGGTCCGGATGTACCTGCTCGGCTGGTGAGGCCGGCTCGGGGCCGGGACGCGCTCAGGCGGCGGGACGCGCTCAGGCGGCGGGCCGCGCGCGCGTGAGCTCCAGGAACACGTCCTCGAGGCGCGGCTCCTCGGTCGAGATGTCGACGATCTCGAGGCCCTTGTCCGTCACCTCGCGGATCAGCTGCGGCGCGCTCGTCTGCCGGCGGAGGTAGCTCAGCGCCAGCACGTGCGGGTCGCGCAGCTCGGCCGTCGTCAGCGCCGCCTCGAACGCGGGCACCTCGTCGAGCGGACGGGCGAGCCGGAGGACCAGGGTCTTGGCGTCGATCTTCGAGAGGAGCGCGGGCGTGTCGTCGCAGGCGACCACCTCGCCGTGGTTGATGATGGCGATGCGGTCGCACATCATCTCGGCCTCCTCGAGGTAGTGGGTCGTCAGGATGACCGTCGTGCCGGCCTCATTCAGCTCGCGCACATAGTTCCAGAGCATCTGGCGAAGCTCGATGTCGACGCCCGCGGTCGGCTCGTCGAGCACGAGGACGGCGGGGTGGTGCACCATCGCCTTGGCCACCAGCAGCCGCCGGCGCATGCCCCCCGAGAGCGAGCGGGCATAGGCCTCCGCCTTGTCGCCGAGGCCGAGGCGCTCGAGCACCTCCATGCAGCGGCGCTCGCCCTTCGGCACGCCGTAGAGCCCGGCCTGCACCTCGAGCGCCGCGAGCGGCGTGAAGAACGGGTCGATGTTCAGCTCCTGCGGCACGACCCCGATCGCGGCCCGGCTCTGGCGCGGGTTCACGTCCTGGTCGAAGCCCCAGATCGTCACGCACCCCGAGGTCTTGGTGACGAGCCCCGCGAGGATGTTGATGAAGGTCGACTTGCCGGCGCCGTTCGGGCCGAGCAGGCCGAAGATCGAGCCCTCCGGCACGTCGAGGTCGATGGCCTTCAGCGCCTCGTTGCCGCCCGGGCCGCCGTAGACCTTGGTCAGCGCGCGCACTTCGATGGCGTTGTCGGGCATGGAGAAGGGGGGTCCGCTGGGCTGAGGCTTGCTGCCGGCATATGGTTCGCTATGATCCGCCGCCAAGGGGCGACGGCCTCTGCCCCGCTCCACCCCTAAGCACGGATCGAGGAGACCGGCGCCCCATGAGCATCGACGCCCCGGAAACGGTCGAGGTCGACCAGCGGACGATCGCCTGCGACGGCAACGGACCGCTCGGCCACCCGCGCGTCTGGCTGATGATCGGCGCCGAGGGCTTCGTCGAGTGTGGGTATTGCGACCGCAAGTTCGTGCTGAAGGACGGGGCCGAGGCGCTCGGCGAATGAGCTCGGCCCGGGAAGCCGACGTGGCCGGCGTGGTCGACGCGGCCGGCATCGGCAAGGGCGACCACCTCTACCTCGTCGACGGCTCGGCCTACATCTTCCGCGCCTACCACGTGATGCCGCCGCTGACGCGGCCGTCCGACGGCCTGCCGACCGGCGCCGTGCACGGCTTCTGCAACATGCTCTGGAAGCTGATCTCGGGCTTCACGTCCGACGACGGGCCGACGCATCTGGCGGTCATCTTCGACCACTCGGCGAGGAGCTTCCGCAACGACCTCTACCCCGACTACAAGGCGCACCGGCCGCCGCCGCCCGAGGACCTGGTGCCCCAGTTCCCGCTGATCCGCGAGGCGACGCGCGCCTTCGCGGTGCCGGCGATCGAGATGGAGGGCTACGAAGCCGACGACCTGATTGCGACCTATGCCTGCCAAGCGCGCGACGCCGGGGCGACTGTCACCATCGTCTCGTCCGACAAGGATCTGATGCAGCTGGTCGGGGAGGGCGTGACGATGCTCGACCCGATGAAGGACAAGCTGATCGGCGCGGCCGAGGTGGCGGAAAAATTCGGGGTCGCGCCCGACCGCGTGATCGACGTGCAGGCGCTGGCCGGCGACAGCACCGACAATATCCCGGGCGCGCCGGGGATCGGGGTGAAGACGGCGGCGCAGCTCGTCGGGCAGTTCGGCGACCTCGACACGCTGCTCGCGCGCGCCGACGAGATCAGGCAGCCGAAGCGGCGCCAGACGCTGATCGAGCATGCCGACCAGGTCCGCCTCAGCCGCGAGCTCGTGCGCCTCGACTGCCACGTGCCGGTCGAGCACTCCCTGAGCGAGTTCCGCTGCTGCAAGGTCGAGCCCGAGACGCTGCTCGCCTTCCTGACGGAGATGCAGTTCCGCACGCTGACAAACCGGATCGCCGAGGCGACCGGCGGGCGCGTGCCGCTCGAGCGCCAGCCGGAGAGCCAGGGCGGCTCCGCCGGGGCATCGAGCCCCGACGGAGCCGGTCGCCGCGAGCGCGGCGACGGGCCCGCCCCCGGCGCCGTGCGGAAGATGCCGGACGTGGACACCGACGCCCACGAGGTGATCCGCGACGCGGATACGCTCGCGGCGTGGCTCGAGACCGCGCGCGACCGCGGCGTGCTCGCCTTCGACCTCGAGACCGACTCGCTTGACGAGATGAAGGCCGGCATCTGCGGCATCGCGATCGCGCTCGCACCCGGCATGGCGGCCTACATCCCCGTGAACCACGTCGAGGGCGACGGCGACCTGCTGGGCGCCGCGACCCGGGCGGAGGGGCAGATGACCCTCGACGAGGCGCTGGCGGTGCTCCGGCCCGCGCTCGCGGACCCGAGCCTGCTCAAGGTCGGGCACAACCTGAAATACGACATGAAGGTCTTGCGGCGGCACGGCGTCGAGGTCGTGGCCTTCGACGACACCATGCTGATCAGCTACGCGCTCGAGGCCGGCTCGGGCCTGCAGCGCCACGGCATGGACGAGCTGGCCGAGCGGCACCTGAAGCACCTCTGCACCTCGATCAAGGAGCTGATCGGCAAGGGCAAGAGCCAGATCACCTTCGAACGTGTGCCCGTCGACAAGGCCGCGGTCTACGCCGCCGAGGACGCCGACGTGACGGCCCGGTTCTGGACGGTGCTGAAGCCGCGCCTGGCGGCCGAGCGGCTGTCGACGGTGTACCACACGCTCGAGCGGCCGCTGGTGCCGGTGCTGACGGCGATGGAGCTGGCCGGCATCCGCGTCGACCGCACCGTGCTCTCGCGCCAGAGCCACGCCTTCGCGCAGTCGATGGGCGCGCTCGAGCAGGAGATCCACGAG
>DATKCY010000216.1:0-20420 GCA_035512995.1 Thermohalobaculum sp. | reverse complement strand
GCGTGGTCCCGGCGCGCCGCCCGGGCGGCGGCGCGGCTGACGCGGTGGCCGGAGACGCTGGCCGCGGTCAGGGCCGCCGCCGACGCGGCGCGGGCTGAGACATGAGCGGGTTCACCGCCGACTGGCTCGCGCTCCGTGCCGACGCCGACCGGCGCGCCCGCAACGCCCGGGTCGCGGCCCGGCTGGCGCAGGCGGTCGCGGGGCAGGGGGGCGTCGCGGTCGTCGACCTCGGCTCCGGGACGGGCGCGAACCTGGCAGCGACGGCGCCGCACCTGCCGCGCCCGCAGCGCTGGCGCCTCGTGGACCACGACGGGGACCTGCTGGCCGAGGCGCGGGCGCCCGAGGGCGTGACGGTCGAGCCCGTCGTCGCCGACCTCGGCGCCGGCGTCGCGCCGCTCCTGCACCCGGGGCCGCAGCTCGTCACCGCCTCGGCCTTCTTCGACCTCGTCGGCGCGGCGTGGCTCGACGCCTTCGTCGGCGCGGCCGCGGCCGCGGGCACCGTCGTCCATGCCGTGCTCACCTATGACGGACGGCAGGACTGGGCAGGCGCGCATCCGCTCGACGGCGCGGTGCTGGCGGCCTTCAACGCGCACCAGCGGCAGGACAAGGGGCTGGGCCCCGCGCTCGGCCCGCTTGCCCATTCGGCGCTGGCGGACCGCCTGCGCGCCGCCGGGTTCGGCGTGACGGAAGGCGCGAGCGACTGGCGGCTCGAGGCCCCGCGCGACGCCGCCCTGATCGCGGCGCTGGCGGAGGGCACGGGCGCGGCGCTCGCCTCTCTCCTCGGCGCGGGGGCGCGGGACTGGGCCGCCGCCCGCGCCCGCGCCGGCGCGGTCACGATCGGCCACCGGGACCTCGTGGCGCTGCCCCCCGGTGCCGCAGCCCCGCAATAACCACCAGATGTTGTGTTCACGCCACTTGCATTGCCGAGGATTTTTGCTCACAGTCCTCATATCGTCGTCAACAAGCGAAAGGAGGTGATCCATGTCGAGTAAGAGCATGGGTTCGGGGGCTTCGGGTACGTGCGTGGTCGGGGGGAAGGAGCAGCCTTTTTCCGCTTGATGACGTGCGGGGGTCGAGACCCGTCCTAGGTCCCCACTCCCCTCTTACGGAAGGGCCGTCCCACGGGCGGCCCTTTTCCGTTGCCGGTGACGGCTCCGGGCCGGGCGCCGCGCGGCCGTCAGCCGAAGGTCATCCGGTGCATCACCCCGTCGCGGCGGACCAGCCAGTGCATAATCGCGGCGGAGGCGTGCAGCGCGGCGAGCGCCAGGATCGCGACGCCGAGAACCCCGTGCACGCCGTAGAGGGTCTCGGACAGCGCCTCGTCCTTCGACAGGATCGGCGGCAGCCTGGCGTCGAAGAACTCGATCGGGAACCCGCCCGCGGCGGTCGCGGCCCAGCCGACCACCGGCTGCGCGAGCAGGAGCGCGTAGAGCGCCCAGTGGTTGATCCGCCCGGCGGTGCGGTAGAAGGACGGGATCGGCGGGTGGTAGGGCGGCGGCGGCTTCGCGAGCCTGAGCAGAAGGCGCAGCGTCATGAGGCCCAGCACGATGACGCCGAAAGTCTTGTGGTACTTGTAGAGCAGGTTCGTGACGTCGATGCCGAACGTGTCGCGCGCGCCTTCGAAGCCGAGCGTCGCGAGGGTGAAGCCGATCGCCAGGAGGCCGAGGACGAGCAGCGCGACGGTCCAGTGGATCAGGCGCTGGAGGGCGCCGTAGCGGTCACGCGGCATCTTCGTCCTCCTCTCCCGCGCCGTCCTTCGCCCGGGCGAGGCGACAGATCGCCAGCATGTCGCCGTCGGCGAAGCGCATCGTCCGCACCTCGGGCCTCAGCGCCTGGTCGAGCCCGTCGATCGGCGCGAGGTTGAGCCCGGTCATTCCCGAGCCGAGCACGATCGGGGCGACCATCAGGTGCAGCTCGTCGAGCTGGCCCGCGTCGACGAAGCGGGCGAGCGTGCAGGCCCCGCCCTCGATCAGGAGCCGCGCGAGGCCGCGCCCGGCCAGCGCCGCGACGATCGCCGCAGGCGGGATGGTCCCGTCCGCGCAGTCGAGGTCGATCCGCCCGGTGCCCGGCACGTCGGGCGCGCCCGGCGCCGTCACCCTGAGCACGCGCCCGGCGCCATCGCCGAGCATCTCTGCGCCGCGCGGCAGCCGCCCGTGCGGGTCGATCACGACGCGCACCGGACTCGGCCCCTCGACCAGCCGCGTCGTGAGCCGCGGGTCGTCGGCGACCGCCGTCCCGACCCCGATCACGACCGCGTCGACCGCCGCCCTGAGCCGATGCAGGTGGCGCAGCGCGCCGCTGCCGTTGATGTATTTCGAGGCGCCCGTCGGCGTCGCGATGCGGCCGTCGAGCGACTGGCCGAGCTGGCCGACGACCCACCCGCCGCCATTGCGGCCGAGGCGCACGCCCTCGAGCGCCGCATCGGCGCGATAGTCGGCCCAGGCCTGCGGTGTCTGCTGCAGCAAGCGCCTCTCCCGGTCCTCGCCCGTGCCCTATCGCCTCGGCGCCATGGCCGGCCGCGGCGCGCGCACCTCTCCCGCGCCCGCAGCCGCAGAGCGCGGCGCCGCCGGTGGGACCGCCTCGCGCCACGGTTGACGCTTGAACCATGATACAACGTAGGCCGTCGCGATCAGGACGGCAAAGCCCCACAGGTTCACGATTGCGCGGGTCCAGACGTCGCGGTCGCCCCAGACATGGTCCTGCTCCATCCAGTCGAGCACCCAGCCGTTGAAGCGGGCGAGCACGATCGAGACCATGAAGACCGCGAGGCTCTGGGTGCCGACCTTGCGGACCACCGGCACCGCGCGCACCACGGCGTCCCGCGTGAGCCACCGCCGCCCCGCCGCGCCGAGCGCGGCCCAGCCGAGCACCACCACCGCGGCCAGATGCACGAGCTGCACGAGCCCGACCCGCGGGCCCGGCGCCATCGGCAGCGTCGCGACGATCCAGGCGTCGAGTGCCGGCGCCAGCGCTCTGATCTCCTCGATATAGGTGTAGGGGACGGTCGCCACCGCCACGACGCCGGCTGCCGCCAGCACCGCCGGGCGCGCCGCGCCGGGCGTCGGGAAGCCCTGCGACAGCCGCCGGCCCTCCGGCCCGACCGCCACCCAGGCGAGATAGACGAGCGCAATGAAATGCGCGTAGCGGAGCGCGCCGACCCAGGTCTTCCACCAGAGCGGCTCGGCCCGGGCGCGGGTGTCCGCGATCCAGCCGGTCAGCGCCCACTGCTCCGGCAGGTAGATGCCGCCGTGGATCTTGAACCAGGCGAAGGGCACGACGAGGAGCACGAACCCCGCCGCGAGCAGCACCAGCCGACGGTCGACCGGCGGCGGCCTGAGCCAGCCCATGCCGAGCGCGAAGCCCGAGAAGAAGATGAGCTGCCAGGCGAACGGGTTGAAGAACCAGACGTGGTCGCCGAAGGGGCTCGACGGCGGGTTGAGGAACTGGAGCCGCTCGCCGAGCGCCAGCGCCGCGGCGCCCAGCGCGCCCCCGGCCTCCCCCGGCTCGACCGTCCGCGCGTAGCCCGCGAACTGCGCCGCGAGCCAGAGGCCCAGCACGAACGCCACGGCGCTCGCGAGCCCGCCATAGCGGTGCAGCAGCATCACCACCGGCACGAGTCCCAGGATCACCAGGTACATGGGCAGGATGTCGAACAGTCCCGGCACCCAGCTCAGCGTCAGGAGCCCGATCAGCGCCTCGCCCGTCTCCGAGAAGAGCGGCACGACATAGGGCCCCTCGATATACGGCCGCTCCCGGAACCCCAGCCCGAAATGGTCGAAGGCGAACAGCATCGCCGCCGTCACCAGGAAGACGCCGACATGGGCCCAGTAGACCTGCCAGACGCGAAGCGCGACCCGCGCGGTGCCGAGCCACCAGCCGCGGCGCGCGAAGACGGCGCCGAAGGCCATCGCCGACGCCATCCCCGAGCAGAAGACGAAGATGTCGGCCGCGTCGGAGAAGCCGAAGCGCGCGGGGATCCAGAGGGTCCAGCTGTTGCCGGGCGTGTGCGCGATCAGGATGATGAACATCGCGAGCCCGCGGAAGAAATCGAGCCGCGGATCGCGCGGCCGCCGGGCGGCCGTGCCGGGCACGTCGGCCGCTGCGCTCTGGGATGTCGCTGTCATGTTGCGGGCGGAGTCTTGCGCGAGCGGCTACTCCGCCGCAAGCCCCGCCGCCGCGAGCCGCGCGATCGAGGCGCGGCGGCGGGCGGTGAACCCGTCCTCGGCGCCCGCCGCCGCCGGGCGCAGCTCCGCCCGGCCGAGCAGCAGCGTGAAGAGGCCCTTCGCGGCCCAGCCGAGCGCGAATCCGGGCGCGAGCTCGAGTACCCGGCCCAGATGCTCGGGCGTCCCGGCCGAATGCGCGAGGAAGCCCCGCACGGTGCGCTCCCAGGCGCCGAGCGCCGCGTCATCCTCGATCGTCAGAGGCAGCCCGACGCTGTCGTATCGAGGCATCCTTCTCCTCCGCGAAAGCCGGACGGGACGACACCGCCGAGAATGCACGTCCCGGAGGCGGGAAACGACCCGGCCTGACGTACTCGTGAGCCGGCGCGAGCGGTCCCGGGCGGCCTTGACGATTGCGCCGGCGGGCGGACGGTGCGATGCCGCTCGCATCTTCGCACGCGGAGGCGCGATGCAGCGCACGGCCCTCGCTCTCTCCCTCGCCGCGCTCGGCGCGGTGGCCCTCGCCGCGTTCTCGGCGCGCGGCGGGTTCGCCGGCGACGGCGTGCGCTATGCGCTCGGCGCGCTCCTCGGCGGGTTCGCGGGCTTTGCGCTCTACCACGCGAGCTTCGGCTTCACCGCCGCCTATCGCCGGCTGGTGCGCGACCGGCGCGGCGCGGGCCTCCGCGCGCAGATGCTGCTGCTCGGAGCGACGGCGGCCGTCACCTACCCGCTGATCGGCTACGAGGGGCTGACGGGGTGGGACATGCACCCCGTGATCATGCCGATGACCCTGGTCTCCGCGCTCGGCGCGTTCCTGTTCGGCCTCGGCATGCAGCTCGGCGGGGGCTGCGCCTCGGGCACGCTCTACACCGCCGGCGGCGGGTCGACGCGGATGGTGGTCACTCTCTTCTTCTTCGTGATCGGCTCGGCCTGGGCGACGGCGCACCTGCCCGGCTTCTGGATGCAGCTCGACGAGCGGACGGGCGTGCCGGACATCCCGGGCACCTCGCTGATCCGGCTCTACGGACCGCTCGGCGGCCTCGCGGCGCTCCTCTGCCTGCTGGGCGCGATCTGGCTGGTGTCGGTCGTGGTCGAGCGGCGGCGCCACGGCGACCTGCTGCCGTTCGGCCGGACGACCGGTTGGCTTCGCGGCGACTGGTCGCTGACCGCCGGCGCGCTGGCGCTGGCGGCGGTCGGCATCGGCTCGTTCCTGCTGTTCCAGCGGCCGTGGAGCGTGACCTCGGGCTTCGCCCTCTGGGGCGCGAAGCTGTTCCAGCTCGCCGGGATCGAGGTCGAGACGTGGGCCTACTGGCAGGGCTGGCGCGAGGCCGTGCTCGCCGGCTCGGTCTTCGCCGAGCGCATCTCGGTCATGAACTTCGGCATCGTCTGCGGCGCGATGGCGGCGGCGGCGCTGGCCGGGCGGTTCCGGCCGACGCTGGCGCTGCCGGTGCGCGACCTCCTGACCGCCGCGGTCGGCGGGCTGATGATGGGCTACGGCGCGCGGCTCGCCTTCGGCTGCAACATCGGCGCCTTCCTGGGCGGCGTCGTCTCGGGCTCGCTCCACGGCTGGTGGTGGCTGATCTGGGGCTTCGCCGGCTCGACCGTCGGCACCTGGGGCCGCATCCGCCTCGGCGTCGACCCGCCGATCGCCCGCCTCCGCCCCCAGCTCTGACGCCCGCGCCCGCGCGGCCTTTCGAGGCTGGACACCCCCGCCCGTTTCCCCTAAATCTCCGCCCCGCGCCCAGGTAGCTCAGCTGGTAGAGCAGCGGACTGAAAATTCGCGTGTCGGTGGTTCGAATCCGCCCCTGGGCACCAAAATTTCCCAAACATGCCAAAGACTTACGAGGTACCAAGAGCGCCTCGGGCCACCCTCGCCGGGCGCTGGGTGCAATATTGGGTGCAAATGCATTCGCTAATATATAAAGACGCCGCGGATCAAGGCCTGGCTCGCACGCCGTCCGCATTGGCACGTGCACTTCACACCCACATCGGCCAGCTCTGCTGCAGGCTCTCGGGCAATCAATTGCCCAGGCGGGGGGAGAGGATCAGAATCCGCCTCCGCTGTCCTTCCCTCGAGTGCTGACGGACGCTTGATCGCCCGTGCGCGCCCTGCGTAGGAGTGGCGAATTGGCATCGAAAAAGACGTTGAACGCGAAGAACCTCGAGGCACTCGGGGCGTCGCGCCTGGCGGAGCTGTCCGCCTAGCGGAAGTTCGGCTAGGTCGATGCGGCGCCTGCTGTCGACGTGGAGACGCTGCAAGGGTCGGTCTGTTGCCGAGCGCAAAGCGATGGTCGACCACGGTCACGGGTTGAGCTTCAGCCGCACGGCTTCCAGACGGCGAATCGCGTTCAGGTCGCGCGCAGACGCAAATAGGACAGAGAGGACACCGACAATCGCAGCGAGAAGGACAGGTATGGGTGGGTCGCGTATGATGCCTGCCGCCGCATAGGCAGCTAGGGCGATCCAAAGCGCAGCCCCAGTGCCGAGCGCGATCGTCTCCGTTTCGGCGCCCCCTGCGCCTCCCCCAAACGCACGTCCGACGAGCCAATGTCCGACCGCCCGCTCATCGTCGGGTGCGGCTTGCAGAGCAGCTGCAGCAGCTGCTGCCTCCCCTCTTGCGTCCGCGCGGCGCATCATTAGAAGACCGAGAATCAGGCCGAGAAACAGCGGAAACAGAGCGACGAAGGCATCGAGCTCGACCGGCAGCACGTCCGAGCCGGTAATCGAGGACAATCGGGCGCGCTGCGCGGCAAACTGCGCCTCCAGGTCCATCTGCTTTTCCTGCATCTGCGCACGCAGGTCCTGCTGCAATTCGAGCGCCCTCGTGATCGGCGCTGCGATCCCGTCGGCGACTCCGCTCAGCTCATGAAACCGCTCGGCGACGGCTTGCTGAATCTGATCGGCGACTGACCGCTTCCCTTCGACGGTCTGCCAGAAGCCCGGATCAACGGGAACGAGCCCGGTCTCGCCTGGAGCAACGTCGACCTGCTCAACGTCTTCGCGCTTCGCCAAGAGTGTGTCCGCGGCCTCACCCAATTGAGCCGCGATGTCAGGCGCTGAAATTTTTGCCTCGTCGGCGACTTGCCGCGCACCTTCAACGGTGGCATCCAGCGCCTGAAGATATTCTGGCAGGACGTCCTGCTCCCACCTCTCTTCCACGCGGGCATAAGCTGGCCGCACAATCTGTTCTACCGCCCATTCTTCGAGGCGTTCGCCCGCCCCCGGCTCGCCGTCGACCACCGCTACCAGGAGCCTATTCAGTTCGGGATCATCCACAGGCTGGGAGGCATCTGAAGGCGGCATCTGCGCCTGGATCGGCATCTGGCTGACTGGGGCAGGGGTCGAAGCGGGCGACGCCGCGCCGGTCCTGACTTCAGCCATCGCCTCCCGTAGCGACCTGAAGCCGTCGATCATGCGCTCGGTCGCGCCTCCCACAAGCTTCTCGACCTCCTCCCCGACTGCTTTCTCCGCGGACTTCAGCCGCTCGATCTCCGGCTCAACCTCGCTCAGCAACAACCTTGTCTGCTCCATCTCTTGCCGCAGCTCCTGACTCTGACGCGTCGCGTCGAGGTATGGTGTCACCGTCAGCAAATGCACCAAGGCGAGGAGAAGGGCGGCCAGCAGAAGCCGGCGCCGCGCCTGATATATCTCCTGCTGCGCCTGGCGGAGCGTCTCGTTCGCGATATCAGCTATGGCGGTCATAGCGATTCCTGGGCGTTCAGCCTCAGATTATATCCTGGGTCGTCGCCACAGAACGCGATGATAGTCGACGCTGCTGCAGCGACGAGAGCTTCTTCTCGTGCAGCAGGATGCAGGCGTCCCGGCCACCGTCTTGTCGGCGTTGGTGATGAAGTATGGCGAGAGGTAGCCACGGTTGAGCGGTGACGGGGGGTCGGACCAGCACGGCGAAGACGCCTGGGCGATCATGCACCGCCCGCGGTGCAGCGTCCGTCTTCGCGGATGCAGTCGCAGGCGGCCTCCACCAGGGCCTCGCCGCGGCGGCGAAGCGCCGCCGGGTCCGGCGGCGCGCCCGACCGGGCGGCCAGCTTCGCGGATTGCGGGTGCGAGAGCACCAGCCCCTCTCCGAGGAGCAGCAGCGACGACACGACCTCGGGCTCGAGCGCCCAGTTCGTCGGCACCTCGGCGAAGGCGGCGCGGCAGGCGCGGTCGGTGATGCTGTTGAACGAGACCGGGATGAAGAGGTGCCGGAGCAGGCCATCGCCGCCGAGGATGCACGCGCCGTAGGCTGCTTCGAAATCGGGGGCGTCCGCCACGCGGTCGACGCAGCGCTCCTGGTTGATTTCCGTCGCGACCGAGCGGAACCCTGCCGCCTGCGCGGCCAGGCCGCTCATGCGGCTGCCGATGGCCCCGCCGGTGACGGCCAACAGCGCCTCGACCATGTTCGGCGGCGCCTCCTCGTGATCGTAGGAGGCGTCGCCGCCCGAGCGCGCGTCGACCGAGAGGATCGCGAGGGTGTCGGCCCGCCTGAGGGCCGTCGGGTACGGATTGCCCGGAAAATCGCTGGTCAGGAGCCGAAGCGGCTCGCTCAGGCCCATGTTGTCCGAGATGCCGCCGTCGAACAGGTGCAGATAGTCCACCTCGCCGTCGAGCAGCGCCTTCGCACGCAGCGCGAGCGCGCGCGCGGCCGCGTCGCCGGAGGCGTCGGATGGTCCGGCCTCGGGGTTGGGCAGATGCTGCTCCACGCTCCAGAGCGCCTGCTCGGCGGGGTCTGCCGGGCCGGCTGGGCGGCAGCGGTTCGCCAGCGTGACCGCCGACAGCGCGACCGGGTAGGCCGCTGAGGCGGCCACCGCCCGCGCCAGCGGATAGGGGCGGACGTCGCCGCAGATCAGGTCGAAGTAGAACTGCGTGATCGGGAAGGTGATGCCGCTGCCGGCGTCGGTCGTGTTGAGCACCAGATAGGGTGCGCCGGGCCGCGTCTGTGCGTCGGCGATCGTCGCGTCGCCGAACACGCGTTCCTCGAACACATCGACCAGCGGCTCGATGCGGTCGTTCTCGATCAGCACGTTGTCGACGAAGGACACCGGGTTGAGCAGCGCGAGCTTGAGCCGCGACATGAACGGGTATCGCAGGAAGTCCCGCTGGAACGCCGGGAAGCTGTCCGCGCCCCTGGCCGCGAAGTTCGCGGCCGTGACGCTGCCGCCGGAGGTCGAGGAGACGATGTCGATCTCGTCCAGCATCGTGCGCCCGCCGGCAAGCGGGGTCGCCTCGAGCGCCGCGAGCGCGCCCTGCGCCAGCGCCGCCGCGCGCGTCCCGCCGCCCGAAAAGCTGGCGACGAGCAGCCGGTCCGGGTCGTCGTCCGCCACCGGGCCGGCGCGCGGCGCCTCCGGCGGCAGCGGCTCGACCGGATGCGGCGCCGTGCAGGCGGCGAGAACACCGGCGACGGCGATGCAGGGGCCGAGGCCGCGGGCGATCATGCGACCGGCTCCTCGATGGTGATGATCTGCGGGTCGCCGATCTCGCTGGGCATGCACAGGACCTCGGCGCGATAACGCTTGCCCTCGAACACCAGGTCGAACCGGTGCCGCGCCTGGCTGACCCGGGCCCGCCGCCCGGTCCTGAGCGTCCGCGGCCCCATGTCGAGCAGCACCGGCGTGTCCGCGGGCACGCCGTCGGGCCCGCGGCACTCGACCCAGGTGCCCGGGGCGAGGTCGCGCTTCTCCGGTCCCGGCGGCAGCCCGGGCATGCCCCCGTCCGGCCGCCCGGGGCCGGGGGCGTCCGGCTTCAGGACGAACGCGGGATCGCCGTAGAGCACGTAGTCGGCCCAGTCGATCGAGCCGGTCGCGTGGACGGCGCCGCGGCCGGTCAGGATCGCGTCGTGCAGCGTCTGGCCGGCGATCAGCTGCTCGTAGAACGCCTCGGCGAAGGCCTTGGCGGCCCGGTCTCCGACCGGCCAGTAGGTGCCGATGAAGTTGGCGACGCCGCCGCGCAGGAACGCTTCTGCGAAGCCGACGCTGCGTTGCACCCGCTTGCCGAGCGTGGCGCCGGGCGAACGTGTGCGCGCCGCCCGCCGCGACTTGCGCACCCGCGCCGCCTCGCAGGCGTTGAAGAAGACGAGGCTCGGCAGGCTGCCGAGGGCGGCGACGTCGGCGCCGGAGAGGACCTCGTCGAAGGCGCAGACGAGCCCGCTGCGCGCCGGGTCCCGCTCGTCGAAGAAGGCGTGCCCGGCGTAATGCACGACGTCGAACTCGCCCGACGAGAAACAGTTCAGCAGCTCCTGCCTGCGCGCCTCCGGGCCGCGCAGCTCGCGGAGCGAGACGGCGGGGCGCATGGCCTCGAGGATCTGGCGGACGCGCTGGCCCTCCTCCCGGGCGCCGGGCAGGTCCTCGGTCGGGTCGACGACGAGCAGGACGTCGAGCGTCGGGCCGAGCCGCCGCTGCTCGAGCCATTTCGCGACGGACAGGTTCTCGGCCTCGTAGCGGTGGCTCATGCCGCCGCGGGCCGAGGGGAAGAAGAAGCTCTTCCCGATCCGGATCGTCTCCCACGGCACGCGCGAGGCGCTGCTGTCGTGCACCACGACCAGCGGGTTGTCGGCAAAAGCCTCGAGCAGCGCGCGCGTGCTCTCCGGCAGCACCAGCCCGGCAAGCTCTGTCCCGAACGCCTCGAGATCCTTCTGCCGGTCCAGCTCGTGCAGCCGGGCCAGCAGGTCGCGGAGCGCCTTGTCGGCAAAGGTCACCCGGTCCTTCTGGATCGTCGCCCTCGCGCCCGTCGTGAGCATCGAGGCGCTGAATTCGACCGGATCCTCGCCGTCACCACTCTCCTGCCGGACCAGCAGGTAGACGTGCTCGGCGGTCGGCAGCCGCGAGACGCCACGGGTCGGCGCCGGCGCCGGCAGCTCGACCTCGCGCAGCGTCACCTCGATGCCGTCGAACAGCTCGGTCGCTGCCAGGCGGTAGATCTCGTTGCGGATGGCGAGGAAGCGCTCGCGGTCATTCTCGCAGATCGTGATGCCCCGGAACCGCTGCTCGGGGTCGGCGTCGCGCAGGCCGCGGAAGAAGCCGGTCAGAAGGTGCTCGAGCGCCGACAGCGTGAAGCGGCCGGAGCCGCCGCCGATCGGGACGAGGGCGAACTCGTCCACGCGCGTCGCCGCGAAAGTGCGCACGAGGTTCTCGCCCACCACCTGCAGCGTCGTCTCGTCGAAGCTGTCGTAGGGACCGAGCCCGGCAAAGGCGACCACGTCGGCGCGCACCGGGTGCCGGCCCGTCGGCACGACCGAGACCTCGCCGATATTGGCGTTGAACATGCGCCGCTCGACCATCTGGCCGATCGCGCCGTCGAGCAGCCGGTCGAGCGCGCGCGCGGCGCCGCCGGGCGCGACGTGGCGGAACAGGCCGAGCACGTAGGCCTGGGCGTCGACCTCGGTGATGCTGCCGCTGGCGAGCTGGATCTCCAGCCGGTGCTGGCGCGCCCGGCCGATGACGACCCGGTCCGCGAACGCGGCCGCGCCCGCCGCGGCGGCCGGCGCGTGGCCCGCCTTCTCGATCTCCATCAGCGGCGCCGGGGTCCGGTCGGGCGCCGCGAACTCCTCGAGCAGGTGGCGCTGGTCGCGCAGGCTGACCGCGCGGCCGCGCGCGGCCGCGTAGGGCGGTACCGCCAACGACCGGTCGGGCATGAAGCGCAGGCGCGCGCGCGACGGCTCGTAGCGCTCCGGCAGGACGCTCGTCGCGCCGGTCGCGAGGATCGAGCCGACCGCCTCGGCGACGTCGCGGTTGTTCGGCAGCGCGCCGTGGTCCTCGGCGATGAAGTAGGTCTTTCGCGCGCTTGCGAGCAGCGCGGACCGGCGCGGCACCGTGCCGTCGCCGTCGAGCGACGTCTGATAGACGAACTCGCCGTCCTGGATCTCGGCGCCGTCAACGGTCTCGCGGTCGACCCCGACGACGAGGGTGAGGTCGTCGTAGTCGGCCGGCAGCTCCGCCTGGACGTCCCGCGCCCGTCGCAGCATCGCCGCCTCGGGGCTGACGCCGCCCTCGGGCCAGGACGCCTTCTCGAACAGGTCGATCGGAAAGGTGCCGGGCGCCGGGATCATCTCGAGCAGGCCCGGGAACGTACCGAAGACGTCGCGCGCCAGGTCCTCGGCCGAGTGGAACACGTCGATGAAGTCCACCTTGCGCACGACCGAGTGCGTGCCGCGGAATGCCTGGACCGGCGAGAACGAGCCGTGGTTCGGCGTCCCGAGCATGATCAGCCGGCCGAGCCCGTCGGGCTTGTGCTCGAGCGCCGCGCGGGCGACGAGACCGCCCATGCTGTGGGCGACCACATGCACCTGGCCGTCCTCGGCGGCGATCCGCTCGGCGAGCTCCTTGCCGAGGCGCTTCACGCTCTGCCGCCAGTCGAATGGGTGGAAGCCGGCGTCGAAGCCTGCGAGCCGCAGCCGGTACTTCAGGGCCAGATAGGCGTAGAGGATCACCCCCACCGGCTCGATGGTCCGGTCGCCCCCGGCGAGCGACAGGTCCGCCAGGCGCCCCTGCGCGATGTCGAGCGGGTCGACCCAGATCACGTCGTCGAACGGTCCCCATTCCTCGTGGCCGAGCTTGGAGCCCATGATGCCGGGGAGGATCAGGACCTTCGGCTTGCCGCGCACCGAGCGGCGGTTGGCCTGCTGTGCCAGCCGCTGAAGCTCGGCCGTCTGGGCCGGGCCGAAGTAGTCCTCGAGCAGACCCGCGTCGGAGGACTCGCGGAGCGCCCGCTCGACCTCGTCGTCTGACAGCGAGAACGGGCCACAGGGCCGGGCCGGCGATCGGCCGGCGCCCTTGCCTGCCGGCGGCTTCTCACCCGGCGACGCGCGATCAGCGGCCATGGTGCCTTCCTTTCCTGTGGCGAGGGCGACGAAGCGGCGACACCGAGGCGCGCGGGGCGGCCGGACTGGAATGCCGGACGGCCCCGCTGGCGTGCGCGGCCCGCGCCATCATGCCCCCCTTGGGGCTGGACCGAAGCGGACCTGCGCGACGCCGTCCTCGGTGATCGAGTTGAGCGCGCGAAGCATCTTCAGGACGTTCGTCGACGATTCCGCCCCGTCGTTGCCCTCCCGCTCGGGCGTGTTCCAGGTCCCGTCCGCGCAGACGACCAGACGCTTCATTCGTTCCCCTCTCCTGACGCCGGATCCGGCCGGGGTACCGCTCGGCCGCGCGTCAACAACAGATGCGTGCGCGACCTGTCTTTACTTGCACTCCGGTGGAAATCCCCGCCACTGATCTACCAAAGGTTGCATCTTGCCTGATTCGAGTCGATGCTCGAAGTGCGCGCGCGAACACACCGGGCGCGCGAGCTTGATTGACTGCATTGCTGTGAGGGTGGGCATGGCTCTTCGATTTTCGCTGGCGCTGGCCCTGATTGCGGTGCCGTTCGCGGCGGGAGCGCAGTTCGGCTCGGCGCCCCTCGACGAGGCGATGCTCGTCGGCCGCGACGCCGCCTCCTTCCCGCCCGCCGACGAGGATTACTTCGCCGGCATGGACAACGGCCTCGCGCTCTCGCCCGACGAGGTCAAGGGCCGGAACATGTGGATGGTCTGGACCGGCGGCAACGACCTGCTCTGGGACCGGCTCACGCGCGACACGTTCGGCCAGTTCGACCTGCTGAAGACGCTGTCGTCGCACCCCGACCTGCCGGCGCAGCGGTCGAACCGGTTCGAGTATCTCGGCCTGATCAACGAGCCCTGTTTCGAGGAGGCGACGGGACCCGACCCCGACCGACACGGGCTGTGGCTCGACAGGCGGGTCGAGGACTGCCCGCCGGATCCCTTCGCGAACGCCGACAAGTACCCGGGCGTCGAGATCGGCGCCCGCGGGCGCAACATGCCGGTCGGATCCTATTACGGCGAGCCGACGGGCGTGCTCGGCCTCCGGCTCTTCCCCAATCCCGATTTCGACGAGCGGGCCGAGCGGACATGGGATCCGGAGCGCTACTACGACGACCCGGACTACTACCTGAGCAAGGACCTTGTCCGGCCGTACCGCGTCGGCATGTCCTGCGCCTTCTGCCATGTCGGGCCGAGCCCGATCGACCCGCCGGCCGACCCCGAGCGTCCGGAGATGGAGAACCTGAACGCGACGGTCGGCGCGCAGTACTTCTGGTTCGAGCGGATCTTCGCCTGGAAGCCCGACGACCGGCAGTACATGGTCCAGCTCATCCACACCGCCCGGCCGGGCACGCTCGACACCTCGCTGGTCTCGAGCGACTACATCAACAATCCGCGCACGATGAACGCCGTCTACCTGCTCGAGGCGCGGATGGAGAACGCGCTCCGTCTGGGCGAGGAGAGGCTGACCGGCGGCGAGCTCGACAACAAGCAGTTCGACGACGTCCTCGACGAGGGCAACCCGCTGACCGCGTTCTTCGAGGAGCCCGACCTGAGCTACAGCCCGCGGGTGCGGAAGGACGCGGCCGACTCGGTCGGTGCCCTCGGCGCGCTGAACCGCGTCTACCTGAACATCGGGCTTTTCAGCGAGGAGTGGACCCGGCACTTCAACCCGATCGTCGGCGGACGGACGATCACGCCGATCGAGATCGAGACCGCGCAGGAGAACTCCGCCTACTGGCAGGCGACGGAGCAGCAGACGCCGCTGACGGCGCTGTACTTCCTCAAGGCCGGCCGGCCGGACTATCTGAGCGAGGCTCCCGGCGGCGAGGCGTACCTGACCGAGGACGAGGAGACGCTCGACCGCGGCAGGACGGTCTTCGCCGAGAACTGCGCCCGCTGCCACTCGAGCAAGCTGCCCGCGAGCGCCTACGAGGCCATCCCCGGCGGCTGCTCGGGCCGCGGCTACCTGCAGTGCTGGAACCGCTACTGGGAGCTCAGCAAGACCGGCGAGTTCAAGAGCGAGATGCGCGAGATCGTGCACGCAGAGGACTTCCTCGACGGCAACTTCCTGTCGAACGAGCTGCGCATCCCCGTGACCCTGCTCAAGACCAACGCCTGCAGCCCGCTCGCGACCAACGCCATCGGCGGCAACATCTGGGACAACTTCTCGTCGACGACCTACAAGGAGCTGCCCTCGGTCGGCACGATCGAGGTGCACCATCCGGTGACCGGCGAGGCCTACGACTACGAGATGCCGGCCGGCGGGCGCGGCTACACGCGGGTGCCCTCGCTGATCAGCCTCTGGTCCTCGGCGCCCTACCTGCTGAACAACACGGTCGGCTACTATGTGCCGGACCCGTCGGTCGAGGGGCGCATGCGGGCCTTCGAGGACGGCATCGAAAAGATGCTCTGGCCGGAGCGCAGGAAGAAGGATGCGGAACTCGGCGACAAGGTGCCCGGCACCATCGACCGGGTCACCGAGCGGAGCTACCTGGTGGTGCCGCGCGGCTTCCAGCCGGATTTCCTGGTGCGCCTCGTCGAGCCGTTCCGCGACGAGCTGCCGTGGCTGTTCAACGCCGAGGGCGACATCGAGCTCGGGCCGATCCCGGCGGGCACGCCGATCGGGTTGCTCGCGAACCTGAACCTCAGGCTCGACCAGGCGGACCTGCTCGAGCGGATCGAACACGATTTCAAGCTCGCGAGGCTGATCATCAAGATCAAGCGTGATCTCAAGAGCCTGCCCGAGAATGCGAGCGACCGGCAGGCGCGCGCGGCCTTCGCCGATCTGGTCGAGCCGTTGCTCGAGCTCAGCAAGTGCCCCGACTTCGTGGTGAACCGCGGGCACTATTTCGGCACCGACCTGGGCGACGCCGAGAAGCGCGACCTGATCGCGTACCTGAAGACGCTCTGAGGCGGCGCGCCGTGGTCTCGGAGCCGTTCGACTACGTCGTGGTCGGCTCCGGCGCGGGCGGCGGCACGGTGGCCGCGCGCCTCGCCGAGGAGGGCATGCGCGTGCTGCTGCTCGAGGCCGGCGGCGATCCGCGCGCGCTCGAGGGCGGCGCCCGCGGCATGGCCGGCGGCAACCGCCTGCCCGACGACTACGACGTCCCGGCCTTCCACGCCTTCGCGTCCGAGAACGAAGCGATGCGCTGGGACTTCTGGGTCAGCCACTACGCCGACCCGGCCCGCCAGGCGCGCGACCCGAAGGCGCGGGAGGAGGGCGTCCTCTACCCGCGGGCAGGGACGCTCGGCGGCTGCACGGCGCACAACGCCATGATCCTCGTCTACCCGCACCACGAGGACTGGCGGCGGATCGCCGAGCTTACCGGCGACCCGGGCTGGTCGCCCGAGGCCATGCACCGCCACTTCCGCAGGCTCGAGGACTGTCGCTACCGGCCGATACAGGAACGGCTGAGCGGGCTCGGCATCGACCGGACCGGCCACGGCTACGACGGCTGGCTCACGACCGAGAAGGCGATCCCGCGCGCCGCGCTCCGTGACGGGGACCTGCTGGAAATGCTCGCCGCCTCGGTCCGCGAGATCGCCCGCGACAGCGGCGATTTCTGGCGGCGCCTGCGCTGGCTCGCCGAGAGCGCCGCCGACCCGAACGACATCGACCGGCTCGACGACGCGGCCGAGGGCGTCTGCTTCACGCCGCTCACGACCCGCGACGGGCGCCGCGTCGGCAGCCGCGAGCGCGTGCTCGACGTGGCCGCGCGCCACCCCGATCGGCTGGTCGTCGAGCTCGACGCCCTCGCGACCCGGGTCGTGCTCGAAGACGGGCGCGCCGTCGGGGTCGACTACCTGAAGGGCGCCCGGCTCTACCGCGCCCATGCCGAGCCGAGCGAGAGCTCCGGCGAGGTCCGCCACGCCGCGGCCGGGCGCGAGGTCATCCTGGCCGGCGGCGCCTTCAACACGCCGCAGCTCCTGATGCTGTCGGGCATCGGCGACCCCGACGAGATCGCCCGGCACGGCATCCGGCCGCGACTGCCCCTCCCGGGCGTCGGCCGCAACCTTCAGGACCGCTACGAGGTGGCGGTCGTCAACCGCATGGCCTTCGACGGCTGGGAGAGCATGGCCGGCGCGCGCTTCGCGCCCGGCGACCCGCTCTGGCAGGACTGGAAGGCCGGCCGGGGCCTATACGCCACCAACGGCGCCGGGCTCGGCGTCATCCGCCGCTCCGACGCCGGACAGCCGCTGCCGGATCTCTTCTGCATGGCCCTGCTCGCGCGCTTCGAGGGCTACTATCCGGGCTACGCCGCCGACCTGGCCCAAAGCCGCAATCACCTGACCTGGGCGGTGCTGAAGGCCCATACCGCCAACCGGGCCGGCCGCGTGCGCCTCGCCTCGGCCGATCCGCGCGACCGGCCCCGGATCGACTTCGCCTATTTCGACGAGGGCAGCGACGGCCACGAGGCCGATCTGCTGGCGGTCGTCGAGGGCGTGAAGTTCGTGCGCCGCCTGACCGGGCCGCTGCGGCGGCGAGGCGAGATCGAGGCGGAGGAGGTCCCGGGCGACGACGTCCGGACGGACGACGAGATCGCCGCCTACGTCCGCGACCACGCCTGGGGACACCACGCCTCGTGCAGCTGCGCCATCGGGCCGCCGGACGCCGGCGGCGTGCTCGATTCGCGCCTCCGCGTGCACGGCGCGCGCGGGCTGCGGGTCGTCGACGCCTCCGTGTTCCCGAGGATCCCCGGCTTCTTCATCGCCTCGGCCGTCTACATGGTCGGCGAGAAGGCTGCCGAGGCGATCCTCGAGGACGCCCGCAGACAGCCGTCAGCAGAGGGAGCCTGTCATGGCCTATGATGTCGAGACGCTTATGGATATGAGCCAGCAGGAGCTCGACGAGCTCTTCTCGGGCGTGGAGGCGGGGCCGATCCCCGACGGCGAGGCCGAGGGCACGGCGATCGTCGCCCCCGGCACCAAGTTCACGCCGCTGATCTCGAAGTTCATCAACAGCTTCGCGTGGCAGGGCAAGGTCTTCGACAGCGAGAAGGGCGTGCTGAAGAACCGCATCCTGCCGTTCGGCCTCAACGCCATCCTGGCCAAGGTCTACAAGGACACGAGCTGGCTCGACGGCAAGGAGTGCATCGTGCTGGATTACTCCGAGACCTCGATCCTGGCGCACTGGATCCGCGACGAGATCCGCTGCATCGCGCCGGGCGTCTATCTCGGCAAGGTCTACTGGGACGACACGCGCCTGATCGACTTCCTGCTCGAGTTCGAGCAGCGCGCGTGAGCCGCCGCGAGCCCGCCCCGGCATGACGCCGCAGACCACCTTCCTGATCATGGCGCCGGTCGCCTCGGGCCGGCTCGAGGCGCTGCGCGCGCTCTTGGGCCGCATGACGCTCGAGCCGGGCTACGCCGATCCGGAGAACGCGCTCGTGCCGTTCGGCGCGTTCGACCGGCTGCACGTCGCCCGCTTCTTCGTCGTCGAGGTCGGCACCTGGCGCGAGATCGAGGCGCACGGCGTCGCGGCCGAGCCCTACCCGCCGCACCTGGCGTTCCTCGGCGACATCGACGGCGACCGCGAGAGCTTCCTCGCGGAACTGGCGGAGCGGGCGGGCGACGGGCTGAGGCGGATCTTCGCGCACTGCGAGGGCTTCGACCCGGACGCCGACCTGCTCGCATGGATGCGCGCGCAGAACGTCCGCGAGGCTGCGAACTACGTCAACATGCGCGGCCGCACCGTGCGCCAGGTGCACGAGGAGGCGGCGCTCAGGCGGGCGCTGCGCGAGCGCCTGCCGCTGCTCGCGGCGGAGCACGGGACGGGCGACGCGACGCGGCTCCACGACGGGCTCGCGGCCCATGTCCGGGACGAGCAGGGCGCCGGGCGGTTGCCGCTGACGCCCGAGGCGCCGACACCGCCGGCCCGCGCCGTCGCCGAGGCGGCCGAGAAGGTCGGCGTGCCGCTGGCGCTGCTGCTGGCCGCGCCCCTCGTCCTGGTCGCGGCGCCCTTCTTCCTGGCCTATCTGCGCCGGCTGGAACGGACGGACCCCGAGGTCCTGCCGCGGCCGGAGGACGCGCGCACCGCGCGTCTCGGCACCTTCGAGGGCCACGACGTCACCAACCCGTTCTCGGCCGCCGGCGACCTGAAGCCCGGGCTCTTCCGCCGCTCGATCGCGACCGTCGCGCTCTTCCTGCTGAACTACGCCTCCCGGCACATCTACGGGCGCGGCTATCTCACGCGGGTGCAGACCATCCATTTCGCCCGCTGGGTGTTCCTGGACGACAAGCGGCGGGTAATGTTCTGCAGCAACTATGACGGCGCGCTCGAGGCCTACATGGACGACTTCATCAACAAGGTCGCCTGGGGCCTGAACCTCGTCTTCTCGAACGGCGTCGGCTACCCGTCGACGCGATACCTGATCAAGGGCGGGGCGGAGCAGGAGACGAAGTTCAAGCGCTATCTCCGCAATCGGCAGCAGCCGACCGAGGTTTGGTACAAGGCCTATCCCGGCCTCACCGCCTTCGACCTGGCGGAGAATGCGCGGATCCGCCAGGGGCTCGAGCGCCGGCCGTCCGGCGAGGCCGCGATCCGCCAGTGGCTGGCCCGGATATGAAGGGCGGAGGGGGCAGGGCGATGACCGCGATCGAGTTCGCCGACATCCAGGGCCTCGCCCGCTTCGGGCATGGCAGGCTGAAGGCGGCCGAGTTCCTGCTGCTCGACGTCGCCGATGCCGACGCGGCGCGGGAGTGGCTGGGCGCCGCGCCGGTGACCACGGCCGAGTGGCGCGAGGCGCCGCCGGCGACGGCGCTCCACATCGCCTTCAGCTGCCGGGGGCTCGAGGCGTTCGGCGTCGCGCCCGGGATCGTCGCCCAGTTCGCCCAGCCTTTCCTGGCCGGGATGGCGGGCGAGGAGGGCCGGTCGCGCCGGCTCGGCGACGTCGGGCCGAACGACCCGGCGGGCTGGGAATGGGGGCGCCCCGACCCGCACGTGCTCGTGATGCTTTACGCCGAGCCCGGCGGGCTCGAGGCGTTCAGGGGCGAGGTCCTGGGACCCGGCTTCGGGGCCGCGTTCACGCTGGTGCGGAGCCTGGAGACCAACACCGCGCGTGGCGTCGAGCCCTTCGGCTTCGCCGACGGCATCAGCGAGCCGAAGGTCGACTGGGAGCA
The DNA here is from genome assembly GCA_035512995.1 of Thermohalobaculum sp. Classification (GTDB taxonomy): domain Bacteria; phylum Pseudomonadota; class Alphaproteobacteria; order Rhodobacterales; family Rhodobacteraceae; genus Thermohalobaculum. Next base: position 326 of record DATKCY010000216.1, on the reverse strand, counting down.
GGCGTTCACGACCGAGCTGCACAGCCGGCTCGACTACGCCAACCTTCTGGCGCCGGGCGAGGTGGTGCTCGGCTACCCCAACGAATACGGCGAGATCACGCCGCGCCCGCTGGTCGACGCCGGGACCGCCGGGGCCGACGGCCTGCCCGAGGCCGCGGATGCCCCCGACCGGCGCGACCTCGGCCGGAACGGCAGCTATCTGGTGCTGCGTCAGCTGCACCAGGACGTGCGCGGCTTCTGGCAATTTCTCGACCGGGCGGCGGAAGGCCGCGGTGAGCGGCGCGAGGCGCTGGCGACCGCGATGGTCGGCCGCCACCGCGACGGCC
>DATKCY010000215.1:0-5482 GCA_035512995.1 Thermohalobaculum sp. | reverse complement strand
GGCAGCCTTGCGGCCGACGAACACGCGCTCGCCCCGGCGAAGGGCATGGCGCGAGACGTCGGGCTCGACCGCGGAAAATTCCTCGAGCGCGAAGCCGGCGGCGCGGATGCGCTGGCGCACGTCGCGGCCGTAGAAGCGGAGATGCGCGGCGTCGCCGTAGTGCAGCGCGCGGGCCTCCTCGGTCGCGAGGCCCGGGTCCTCGTGCGTCTCGTCCCAGCCCTCGATCATCGGCACGGTGAGGACCGTCTGCCCGCCGGGGCGGAGCACGCGGTGCATCTCGGCGAGCGCGGCGCGGTCGTCGACATGCTCGAGCACGTGGTTCGCCATGACCATGTCATGGCTGGCGTCGGGCAGGTCCATCGCCGTGATGTCGATCCGGAGGTCGAACTTCTCGTTGATGTCGGCGGTCACGTAGTCGGCGCCGCGCTCCTCGAGCCAGCCGCGCACCCAGGGCTCGGCCGCGAAGTGCAGCACGCGGGCGCCGGGGGAGAGGCGCATGGCGCGGTCCATCCAGAGCTTGAGCAGCCGGTGGCGCGGGCGCGAGTCGCAGCCCGGGCACCAGAAGTCGGGGTTGGTCTTCACCGGCGAGAACAGCCCCTCGTAGCCGCAGATCGGGCAGAGCCGCGGGAACCGCCCCCAGGCGAGGCGCGTCATGTGGGCGATCGCGCGCTCGGCGCGGAGCGCGCGCTTCTCCTCGATGCCCGCGGGATCGCGGCGGATGGGGGGCCTTTCTGGCGTGGCGACCTCCATGCCGGACGGGCTCAATAGACCCGCTTCTTCGGCTTGATGCGCTCGAGCGCGATGCCGCCCTCGTTCTCGGGCGTGAGCGGGCGGGTGTGGACCGGGCGGTAGCCGAGGCGGACCTCGCCGTCGCCGTCGGTCCAGGCGAGCGAGTGGACGCGCCAGTTCTCGTCGTCGCGGTCGGGAAAGTCCTCGCGGGCGTGGGCGCCGCGGCTTTCCTTGCGCGCCTCGGCCGAGACGACGGTGGTGAGACCGCAGACGATCAGGTTGTCGAGCTCGAGCGTCTCCATCAGGTCGGAGTTCCAGATCAGCGAGCGGTCGGTGACCGCGATGTCCTCGTAGCTCTTCGCGATCTTCGAGACCCGCTCGCAGCCCTGGCGGAGCGTCTCGTCGGTGCGGAAGACGGCGGCGTCGTCCTGCATCGCCCGCTGCAGCTTGTCGCGGAGCCCGGCCGTCGGCACGGCACCCTTGGCATGGCGGATTCGGTCGAACCGGTCCATCGCCCGGTCGAGCGAGACCTTCGGCAGGTCCGGCACCGGCCCCTCGCGGTCCACCACCTGCCCGGCCCGGATCGCCGCCGAGCGGCCGAGCACGACGAGGTCGGTCAGCGAGTTCGAGCCGAGCCGGTTGGCGCCGTGGACGCTGGCCGAGCAGGCCTCGCCCGCGGCCATGAGCCCGGGGACGACCGTGTCCGGGTCGTCCTCCGCCCCGCTCAGCACCTCGCACATGTAGTTCGTCGGGATGCCGCCCATGTTGTAGTGCACGGTCGGGATCACCGGGATCGGCTCGCGCGTCACGTCGACGCCGGCGAAGATCCTGGCCGATTCGGAGATGCCGGGCAGGCGGAGCGCCAGCGTCTCGGGCGGCAGGTGGTTCAGGTGGAGGTGGAGGTGGTCGCCTTCCTTGCCGACGCCGCGGCCCTCGCGGATCTCCATCGTCATGCAGCGCGAGACGACGTCGCGCGAGGCGAGGTCCTTGTAGGTCGGCGCGTAGCGCTCCATGAAGCGCTCGCCGTTCGAGTTCGTGAGGTAGCCGCCCTCGCCGCGCGCGCCCTCGGTGATCAGGCAGCCGGCGCCGTAGATGCCGGTCGGGTGGAACTGCACGAACTCCATGTCCTGGAGCGGCAGCCCGGCGCGGGCGACGAGGCCGTTGCCGTCGCCGGTGCAGGAATGCGCGGAGGTGCAGGAGAAGTAGGCGCGCCCGTAGCCCCCGGTCGCGAGCACGACCATCTTGGCGCGGAAGCGGTGGATCGTGCCGTCGTCGAGGCACCACGAGACGACGCCGACGCAGGCCCCGTCCTCGGTCATCAAGAGGTCGGTCGCGAAGTGCTCGATGAAGAACTGCGCGTTCTGCTTGACCGACTGGCCGTAGAGCGTGTGCAGGATCGCGTGGCCCGTGCGGTCGGCGGCGGCGCAGGTGCGCTGCACCATCGGGCCCTCGCCGTACTCGGTCGTGTGCCCGCCGAAGGGGCGCTGGTAGATGCGGCCGTCCTCGGTGCGGCTGAAGGGGACGCCGTAGTGCTCGAGCTCGATCACCGCCGCCGGCGCCTCGCGCACCAGGTACTCCATCGCGTCGTTGTCGCCGAGCCAGTCCGAGCCCTTGACGGTGTCGTACATGTGCCACTGCCAGCTGTCGGGACCCATGTTGGCGAGCGAGGCGGCGATGCCGCCCTGGGCCGCGACCGTGTGGCTGCGGGTCGGGAAGAGCTTGGTCACGCAGGCCGTGCGCAGCCCCTGCTCGGCCATGCCGAGCGTCGCGCGGAGCCCCGCGCCGCCCGCCCCGACGACGACGACGTCGTACGCATGATCGACATAGGTGTAGGCGGGCATCGGACGGGTTTCCTTGGCGGGGCGTGGCTCAGGCGGTGAAGGCGATCTTGAGCACGGCGAAGACGCCGGTGAGGCCGAAGAAGGCGCAGAACATCAGATTGGCGATCAGCAGCACCGTGCGCCAGAGGCGGTCGTGCACGTAGTCCTCGATCACGACCTGGTTGCCCTGGGCCAGGTGGTGGAAGCCGACGGCGATGAAGAGCACGGCGACGACGGCGTTGAACGGGTTCGCGTAGATCGCCAGCACCTCCGGATGGGGCTGGCCCAGCGCGCGCACGAACGGGACCACGAACAGGATCGTCAGCGGCACGAGGGCGACCGAGCTCAGCCGCTGCTGCCACCAGTGGTGCGAGCCCTCGCCGGCGGCGCCGAGCCCCGAGACGCGGGCGCGCGGGGTGCGGTAGGCCATCAGACCCACCCGACGATCAGGAGGAGGAGGGTCAGCACCGCGGTCCCGGCGACCACGACCATGGCCCCGAGCCTGACCTGGGCCAGGTCGAAGCCGTGCCCCGTGTCCCACCAGAGATGCCGGATGCCGTTCAGGAAGTGGTACGACAGCGCCGCCGCCAGCCCGATCAGCACCAGCCCCCCGATCCACGAGGTGAGCAGCCCGTCGACCGTGTAGAAATAGTCGGGCTCGTCGGCCGCGGCCAGGAACCACCAGACGACCAGCAGGGCGCCGAGGTTGAGCCCCACCCCCGTGATCCGGTGGAAGATCGAGGGCGCCCCGGTGTAGCGCTGGCGGTAGACGGTCAGATGCGGCGAAAGGGGCCTGTTTCCCCTGTTCACGTCGGCCATGGATGCCTCGTCGGGGTCGCTCACGTCCCTGTCGGTTGTATGTCCCGCCCCCCGGCCTTTCCAGCCCGAAATTGACGCAGGTGCGAACGCGCGGGGCCGCCGGCGCGGGAACGCGCACGGGCGGTATCTCCGGCGGGGCGGTGATGCTAGGCTCGCGCGAGCGAAGACTGCCAAAGGAGGCACCGATGCCCAAGCCGCTTACATTAGCCTGCCCGCTCGCGGCGTCCGCGCTTCTCGCAACCGCCGCCCTGGCGGCCGAGCCCGGCGACACGATCGCCGAGGCCCTGTCGGCCGCGCCGCCGCAGATCGCCGCCGACGCGGAGGTGCGCGACATGGAAGGCAACGTGCTCCGCGAGGGCGAGGGCAGCTACACCTGCTTCCCCTCCCCGGGCGATTTCGCCGGCCCGATGTGCTTGGATCAGGCGTTCCTCGGCTGGCTCGACGCAATGATGAAGGGCGAGGAGCCGCAGGTCGAGACGATCGGCCTCTCCTACATGCTGGCCGGCGACAGCGCGGAAGGCGGGGCGAGCAACACCGACCCGGCCGCCCGGACCCCCTCGGCCGACAACGACTGGGTCGTCGAGGGGCCGCACGTCATGGTGATCGTGCCGGACCCGGCGATGCTGGAGGGGCTGCCGACGACGCCGGTCGGGGACGGTCCCTACGTGATGTGGGCCGGCACCCCCTATGCGCACATCATGATGCCGGTGGCGGAGCGTCCCGAGCAGCGGCCGGCCGAGTAGGCCGCCTGCCGCGGGCGACGTCCGGACCGCACAGGCCCCGCGCGCCCGCGCGCGGAGCCTGTTGACGGCGCGCGACGCGCCGCCGCACTATCGTCGCAAAGAAAAACCAGGGAGTACCGAGCATGAGACTGCTTCTCGCCGCCGCGGCCGCAACCGCCGTCGCCACCGCCGCCGTCGCGCAGGATCCGCTGAAGATCTGCGTCGAGGGCGCCTATCCGCCGTTCAGCGAGACCACGCCCTCGGGCGAGCTCCAGGGCTTCGACATCGACGTGACCAACGCCCTCTGCGAGCAGATGGGCCGCGAGTGCGAGATGGTGCAGACCGAGTGGGACGGCATCATCCCGGCGCTGCAGGAGGGCAAGTGCGACGCCATCGTCGCCTCGATGTCGATCACGCCCGACCGGCAGGAGGTCATCGACTTCACGAACAAGTACTACCTGACGCCGGCCCGCTTCATCGCGGCCGAGGACGCCGACTTCGAGCCTAGCCCTGAGGGCATGGCCGGCCTGACCGTCGGCGTGCAGCGCGGCACGATCCACCAGGACTTCATGGAGAGCGAGTTCCCCGAGGCCGAGCTCAATCTCTACGGCACCCAGGACGAGGCCTATCTCGACCTGCAGTCCGGCCGGGTCGACGCGGTCATGGCCGACAGCGTGGCGATGGACTACGGGTTCCTGCGCACCGAGCAGGGCGAGGGCTACGGCTTCATCGGCGAGAGCTACTCGATCCCCGAATATCACGGCGTGGGGGCCGGCATCGGGATTCGCAAGGGCGAGGACGAGCTGCGCGAGGAGTTCAACGCCGCGATCGACGCGATCCGCGAGTCGGGCAGCTACAAGGAAATCCAGGACAAGTACTTCGACTTCGACGTCTACGGCGACGAGACGAGCTGAGCCGCCGCGCGCACCAGGCCGGGGCGGGCTGGTCCGCCCCGGCCTCACCCGTCGGGAGGACTCGTGCAGAAGCTTCTCGACTACACGCCGCTCCTCGCGAGCGGAGCGCTCGTCACGGTCGCGCTGGCGGTCCTGTCGCTGGTGCTCGCGACCGCGCTCGGCGGACTCGGGGCGCTGGCCAAGCTGCGCGGCGGGTTGATCGGCCGCGGCGCCGCTTCCGTCTACACCACGATCGTGCGCGGCGTGCCCGACCTCGTGCTGATCCTGCTGATCTATTTCGGCGGCCAGCGGCTCGTGAACCAGGTCGGCGGCAGCCTCGGGCTCGACTATGTCGAGGTCTCGAAGTTCTGGGCCGGCGTCGTCTCGATCGGCTTCATCTACGGCGCCTACCTGACCGAGACGTTCCGCGGCGCCTACATGACCATCCCGCGCGGGCAGAAGGAGGCGGCGGAGGCGCTGGGCCTCGGCCGCCTCGCGC
>DATKCY010000214.1:0-6348 GCA_035512995.1 Thermohalobaculum sp. | reverse complement strand
CTCGGCCAGCGTGAACTTGCGCCGGTAGTCGCCCCTGTACATGCCGCCGAGCTGGGGGACGGTCACGTGGCTCTCGTCGCAGAAGACGATTGCCTTGTCCGGGATGTACTCGAACAGCGTCGGCGGCGGCTCCCCCGGCTGGCGCCCGGTGAGATAGCGCGAGTAGTTCTCGATGCCGTTGCAGGCGCCGGTCGCCTCGATCATCTCGAGGTCGAAGTTGGTGCGCTGCTCGAGCCGCTGCGCCTCGAGCAGGCGCCCCTCGCGCTCGAGCTGCGGCAGGCGCTGGGCGAGCTCGGCGCGGATGCCCTCGACCGCGCGCTTCAGCGTCGGGCGCGGGGTCACGTAGTGGCTGTTGGCGTAGATCCGGATGCGGTCGAGGCTGTTCAGCCGCTCGCCGGTCAGCGGGTCGAACTCGGCAATCGCTTCAAGCTCGTCGCCGAAGAAGCTGAGGCGCCAGGCGGCGTCCTCGAGGTGCGCGGGCCAGATCTCGAGGCTGTCGCCGCGGACCCGGAAGGTGCCGCGCTGGAAGGCCTGGTCGTTGCGCCGGTACTGCTGCGTGATGAGCTCGCGCATGACCGCCTGCTGGTCGTAGGCGTGGCCGGTCTTCAGGTCCTGGGTCATCGCGCCGTAGGTCTCGACCGCGCCGATGCCGTAGATGCACGAGACCGAGGCGACGATGATGACGTCGTCGCGCTCGAGCAGCGCCCGGGTGGCGGAGTGGCGCATCCGGTCGATCTGCTCGTTGATCTGCGCCTCTTTCTCGATGTAGGTGTCCGAGCGCGGCACATAAGCTTCCGGCTGGTAGTAGTCGTAATAGCTGACAAAATACTCGACGGCGTTGTGCGGGAAGAAGCTCCTGAACTCGCCGTAGAGCTGGGCGGCGAGGGTCTTGTTGGGCGCGAGGATCAGGGCGGGCCGCTGCGTCTCCTCGATGATTCGCGCCATCGTGAAGGTCTTGCCGGTGCCGGTGGCGCCCAGCAGCACCTGGTCGCGCTCGCCCGCGGCGACGCCGCCGGACAGCTCGGCGATCGCGGCGGGCTGATCGCCTGCCGCGCTGAATTCACTTTCCATCACAAGCCGTCGTCCGCCTTCGAGTTTTTCCATCTCGGGGCGTTCGGCGGCGGGCAGCGCGTCCGTCATTCGACCCTCCCGCGGCCGCGTTCTCGGCGTTCGGCTCCCCTGATCGCACAGCCGGTCTGTTGCGGCAACATTAGGGGAACATTGGAAAAAGTTTCAGAAACGGGGCTCAGACAATGTGGCAAAGTCTTGGCAGAGCGCCCGGCGAGGTGTATAGATTGTCGTGCAAGCAGCAGATCGCCGCCGACCGGACGCATCATCCACCCCACCCTCGCTCCCTGCGTCCTGTCGGCGGCGTGATCCCCCCCGAAAATCCGCCCACCTGAACGGTCCCTGTCCTCGGTCGGGCTTGGTGCGGCCCGCGCGACCCGCAGGCGGCGGCTGGCGAACAGGTTCCGGTGCGCGTGCTTGCGCTCGGCCATCCGGATCGTACCCTCCGTGCTGATCGTCAAGGTGCCGCTCCGGGTGCCGCGACCTCCCGGCGGCTTGCCATCGCCGGCCCGAGGCTAGATAAGGAGCGCCGGATCGAAGGGAAGGCTCGGGCTCCTCTCATGCATGCGCGCATCTACCAGCCGCCTCGCAGCGCCATGACCTCCGGCATGCGGAACACCCGCCGGTGGGTACTGGAATACCTCCAGGCGGCGCCGAAGACGCTCGACCCCTTGATGGGGTGGACCGGCTCGGGCGACACCCGCGGCCAGGTGCGGCTGAGCTTCGAGACCAGGGACGCGGCGGTCGCCTATGCCGAGAAGCACGGCATTCCCTACACGGTCGAGGAGCCGAAGTCGCGCGCCCCGAACGTGCGGCCGCAGGGCTATGCCGCGAACTTCGCGCACGACCGGCGGGGCGCCTGGACCCACTGAGAGGCGGCGGAGGGGGTTTCGCCGGGCGGCCCCCGAGGCTATCTCGGCCAGGACCTTCACCCCTTCGGGATCGCGTCGCCATGCTGCCGATCACTGCCTTCTACGCCGGGCTCGCGGCGCTCTGGCTGATCTATCTGAGCGGCAGGGTCATCGGGCTCCGCCGCAGCCGCCGGGCCAGCCTCGGCGACGGCGGGCACGACGACCTGCCCCATGCCCGCGCCGCGCACCGGAACGCGGCCGAGACGCTGCCGATCGGGCTGATCCTGCTGGCCCTGGCCGAGGGGCTGGGCGCGCCGGGGCTGCTGCTGCACGCAAGCGCGCTGCTCCTGCTGGCGGGCCGGGTGATCCATGCGGGCTACTTCCTGCGGCCCGGGCGCGAGATGCGCTTTCGCGTGCTCGGCATGGCGCTGACGTTGGGGACGCTCGGCTTCCTTGCGCTGGGGCTGATCGCGCACGGGCTTGCGGAGATGATCGGATGACCGGGGACGACCTGGACGTGGCCGGGCGCGTGCTCGAGCGCGCGCACGCGGCGGGGGCGGAAGCGGTCGACGTGCTGGTGGCGAGCGGCGTCTCGAGCGCCGTCGGCGTTGCCGGGCGCGCGCTCGAGGAGGCGGAGCGCGCCGAGGGTCGGGACCTCGGGCTGCGCGTTCTCGTCGGCCGGCGGCAGGCCTGCGTCGCGACCTCGGACGACCGCGACAGCGCGATCCGCGAGATGGCCGAGCGGGCCGTCGCGATGGCGCGCGCGGCGCCGGAGGACCGCTGGTGCGGCCTGGCCGAGCCGAGGCAGCTCGGCGCCGTCCCGGACGTCGCGGCGCTGGAGCTGGACGATCGGGCCGAGTTTCCGGAGCCGGCGGCGCTCGAGGCGCGGGCGCGGGCGGCGGAGGACGCGGCGCTGGCCGTCGCAGGCGTGACCCAGGTCGAGCAGGCGAGCGCCTCGTGGACGCGGGACCGCATCACGATCGTCCAGTCGAACGGGTTCTCGGGAAGCTACGCCCGTTCCGGCATCGGCGTCGCCTGCTCCGCGATCGCGGGCGAGGGGCCGGGACGCGAGCGCGACCACGCCTACGAGATGCGCCGTCATCTCGACGACCTGCCGGATGCCGAGGACATCGGCCGCCGCGCCGGCCAGCGCGCGGCGGAGCGGCTGCACCCGCGCCGGCCGCCTGCAGGCCGCTGCCCCGTGCTCTACGACGAGAGGGTCGCCGCCAGCCTGATCGGCCACGTCCTTTCCGCCATCAACGGCGCCGCGGTCGCGCGCGGCGCGAGCTGGCTCGCGGAGAGCATGGAGCGCCAGATCCTGCCGCAGGGCTTCGACATCGTCGACGACCCGCTGATCCCGCGCGGCCGCGCGAGCCGGCCGTTCGACGCCGAGGGGCTGCCGGCGGCGCGGCTCGCGCTCATCGAGGACGGGGTGCTCCGCCACTGGCTGCTCGACCTCGCGACGGCGCGGCAGCTCGGCCTCTCGGGCACCGCCCGCGCGCGCCGCGGCGTCGGCGGGCCGCCGAGCCCCGGGCCGTCGAACGTCCGCGTGACCGAGGGCGCGGCCGACCGCGCGGCCCTGATCCGCGAGATGGGGACGGGGCTGCTCGTCACCTCGATGATCGGCAGCTCGATCAATCCGACGACCGGCGCCTACAGCCGCGGCGCCTCGGGCTTCTGGGTCGAGGGCGGAGAGATCGCCTATCCCGTGAACGAGGTCACGGTCGCGGGCAGCCTGCCCGAGATGATCCGGAGCCTCAGGCCCGCCAACGACGCAGACCCGGCGAAGGCGGTCTCGGTCCCCTCGCTGCTGGTCGAGGGCGCGACCGTCGGTGCCTGATCCCGAGCAGGACCTGGCGCTGATCGAGCGTGCGGCGCGGGCCGCGGGCGAGCTCGCGCTCCGCCATTTCCGCCAGCCCGTCGAGGTCTGGGAGAAGGCGGGGCAGGGGCCCGTCAGCGCGGCGGACCTGGCGGTCGAGACCATGCTGAGGGAGGAGCTCGGCGCCGCCCGCCCGGCCTATGGCTGGCTGAGCGAGGAGACCCCCGACGATCCCGTGCGGCTCGAGGCGCGGCGGCTCTTCATCGTCGACCCGATCGACGGCACCCGCGCCTACCTGGCCGGCGACACCGGCTTCTCGACCTCGATCGCGGTGGCCGAGGAGGGCCGCGTGACCGCCGCGGTCGTGCACCTGCCGGCGCGCGAGGAGACCTATGTCGCGACGCTCGGGCACGGCGCGCGCCGGAACGGTCGGCCGCTCGCGGGCTCGGGCCGCGGGACGCTCGACGACGCGACCGCCCTCTGCGCAAGGCGGCAGCTCGATCCGGAGCTCTGGCCCGGGGGACGCCCGAACGTCGCCCGCCACTTCCGCTCCTCGCTCGCCTGGCGGCTCTGCCTGGTCGCGGCGGGGCGGTTCGACCTGATGCTGACCTTCCGCGAGACCTTCGACTGGGACGTGGCCGCGGGCAGCCTGATCGCGGCCGAGGCGGGGGTGCGGGTGAGCGACGGACAGGGCGCGCCGCTCGCCTTCAACAGGTCCCGCCCGAAGCAGGACGGGATCATCGCCGCGCCCCCGGCGCTGCATCGCGCGCTTCTGGACCTGAGGCTCGGCCGCCCGGCCGATTGACTGCGCACGGGGCCAGCCTATGCTCCGACGCCGACCCAGCTTGCGTGCCGCGGAAGGGACCTGACCCATGTCGACACGTCTCCACCTGGTCTTCGGCGGCCATCTGACCGACCCGCAGAAGAACGAGTTCGCCGACGCCGACAACCTCGACATCGTCGGGATCTTCCCGGACTACAAATCCGCCTACAACGCCTGGCGCTCGAAGGCGCAGCAGACGGTCGACGACGCCCACATGCGCTATTTCATCGCCCATATCCACCGGCTGCGCGACGAGGAGCGCGAGGCGAGCGCCGAGCCGAAGGCGCTGGAGACCTGAGGGCAGGCGGCCGCGCGCCGGACCGGGGCCCGGTGGCCGACCGGCCGGCGCGCCTGCCGCCCGGGCTCCGCGTCTATCTCGCGCTTTCCGCCGCTGCCGGGCCGGCCGCGCCGCTCCTGCTCAGGCGCCGCGCGGCGCGGGGGCGCGAGGACCCGGCGCGGCTGGCCGAGCGGTTCGGCCGCCCCGCCGTTCCGCGCCCGGAGGGGCGCCTCGTCTGGCTGCACGGCGCGAGCCTTGGCGAGGGGCTGTCGATGCTGCCGCTGATCGACGCCCTGCGGGCGGCCGAGCCCCGGCTCGGCATCCTCGCCACCACCGGGACCGTGAGCTCCGCGCGGCGGCTCGGCGCGCTGCTGCCCGAGAGGGCGGTGCACCAGTTCGTGCCGGTCGACACCCGCGGCGCCGTGCGCGGATTCCTCGACCACTGGCGCCCGGACCTCGCCGTCTGGATCGAGAGCGAGCTCTGGCCGCGGCTGATGGCGGAGACGGCAGCGCGCGGAACCCCGATGATGCTGGTCAACGCCCGCCTCTCCGCCGCCAGCCGGCGCGCCTGGGGGCGGGCGCCGGCGACGGCGCGCTGGCTCGTCCGGCGCTTCGGGGCGATCCTGACGCAGGACCGGGCGACGGCGGAGCGGCTGGTCGCGCTCGGCGCCGATCCGGCCCGCGTCGAGGAGGCGGGGAACCTCAAGGTCGCGCTGCCGCCGCCCCCGGCCGATGCTGGCGTCCTCGCGCACCTCCGGGCGGCGACGGGGGGGCGGCCGGTCTGGCTTGCCGCCAGCACCCACGCGCCGGAGGAGGCGGCGGTGGCCGAGGCGCATCGTGCGGCCGGGCTCGCCCTGTCGGGGCTCCTGACGGTCCTCGCGCCGCGCCACCCGGAGCGGGGGGAGGAGATCGCGGCGGCGCTCCGGCGCGCCGGGCTCCGGGTCGAGCGGCGGACGGACGCGCCGCTGCCGGACGCGCGGACGCAGGTCTACCTGGCGGACACGCTGGGCGAGATGGGGCTGTGGCTGAGGCTTGCGCCCGTCGCCTTCGTCGGCGGCTCGATCGCGCCCATGGGCGGGCACAATCCGTTCGAGGCGGCGGCGCTTGGCGCCGCTGTCCTCCATGGCGGGCACACGGAGAATTTCGCGCCCTCCTATGCGGCGCTGACGGAGGCCGGTGCGGCGCGGGAGGTGCGGGACGGGGCGGAGATCGCCGCCGCGCTGCGGGCGCTGCTGCCGGCGGAGGGCGGCGCGGCGCGGGCCGCGATGGTCGCCGCCGCGCGCGAGGTGCGGGCGCGGATGACGCCGGACGTGGCGGCGATCGCGGCGCGCGCGCTGCGCCTGATGGAGCGGCGACCGTGAAGGCGCCCGGCTTCTGGTGGACGTCGCCCGACTGCCCCGCCTGGCCGGCTCGGCTCCTGGCGCCCGCCGGCGCCCTCTGGGCGCGCAGGACGGCGGCGCGGATCGCTCGGGCGCGGCCTCTGCGCGCTGGCGTGCCGGTCGTCTGCGTC
>DATKCY010000213.1:0-10855 GCA_035512995.1 Thermohalobaculum sp. | reverse complement strand
GAGAACCTGTCCCATGGCGAGATATCGCCGGCCACCGCGTGGCACGCCGGCGCCCGCGCGCTCGAGGAGGCGCGGGGGGACCGGGCCGGCCGCGGCCCCGAGACCTTCCTGAAGGAGCTCGTGTGGCGCGAGTTCGCCTATCACCTCGTCTGGCACACCCCCTCGATCACCGAGCGGAACTGGCGCGCCGAGTGGGACGCCTTCCCCTGGCGCGGCGACAACGGCGACAACGGCGACGCCGAGCGCTGGCGCCGCGGCATGACCGGCGAGCCGATGATCGACGCCGGCATGCGCGAGATGTTCGTGACCGGCACCATGCACAACCGGCTGCGCATGCTGGTCGCGAGCTACCTGACCAAGCACCTGATGACCGACTGGCGCGTCGGCGAGGCCTGGTTCCGCGAGTGCCTGACCGACTGGGACGTGGCGAACAACGCCCTCGGCTGGCAATGGACCGCGGGCTCGGGCCCCGACGCCGCACCCTATTTTCGCATCTACAACCCGGCGACGCAGGCCCGGAAATTCGACCCCGACGGCGCCTATCGCGACCGCTTCCTCGCCGAGGGCCGCCGCCGCCCGCACGCCGACGCGCTCGCCTTCTTCGACGCCGCGCCCCGCGCCTGGGGCCTCGCCCCAGACCAGCCCTATCCGGCGCCGCTGATCGACCTCGGGGAGGGACGCCGGCGCGCGCTCGAGGCCTATTCGACAAGGGGATCAGCCGGGTAGCTGCCAGAGGGACGGGAGGACGCGCGACGCCCATCTCCCCCGCCGGCCTTTCGGACGCGGGCGCCGCACCCTACCTCACGGGCAACCCCCGTCCGCAACCGGGACCCGAGACAATGACCGCCGAGATCGCCTTCGCCTTCGACAACTCCTATGCGCGCCTGCCGGACCGCTTCTTCGCGCGCATGACGCCGACCAGGATGCCCGAGCCCGCGCTCGTCCGGCTGAACGCGCCGCTCGCCCGCCATCTCGGGCTCGATCCGGCGGCGCTTCGCTCGCGCGAGGGGGTCGAGGTGCTGGCCGGCAGCCGCGTGCCGGCCGACGCGGCGCCCCTGTCGATGGCCTATGCCGGGCACCAGTTCGGCGGCTGGGTGCCGCAGCTCGGCGACGGGCGCGCGGTGCTGCTCGGCGAGGTGATCGACCGGGACGGCGTGCGCCGCGACATCCAGCTCAAGGGCTCGGGCCGGACGCCGTTCTCGCGCATGGGCGACGGGCGCGCGGCGCTCGGCCCCGTGCTCCGCGAATACCTGATGAGCGAGGCGATGCACGCGCTCGGCGTGCCGACGACCCGCGCGCTCGCCGCCGTCACGACGGGCGAGACGGTGATGCGCGAGCGGCCGTTGCCGGGCGCGATCCTGGCGCGGGTCGCGCGGAGCCACGTGCGCGTCGGCACCTTCCAGTATTTCGCGGCGCGCGACGACACGGCCGCGCTCCGCACCCTCGCCGACTACGTGATCGAGCGGCACTACCCGGACCTCGCCGGGGCGGAGAAGCCCCACCGTGCGCTGCTCGACGCCGTGGTCGAGGCCCAGGCGCGGCTCGTCGCACAGTGGATGCTGATCGGCTTCGTGCACGGCGTCATGAACACCGACAACACCTCGATCGCGGCCGAGACGATCGACTACGGCCCCTGCGCCTTCTTGGACGCGTTCGATCCGGCCACGGTCTTCAGCTCGATCGACCACGGCGGGCGCTACGCCTTCGGCAACCAGCCGCGGGTGCTGCACTGGAACCTCGGCTGCCTGGCGCAGACGATGCTGCCGCTCCTCGGCGAGGACGAGGAGCGGGCGGTGGCCGAGGCGCAGGCCGCGGTCGATGCCTTCCCCGGGCGGTTCAGGGAGGCCTGGGTCGGCGGCATGCGCGCCAAGCTCGGCCTCGGCCAGGCGCGGGAGGACGACGAGGCGCTGATCCAGGACCTGCTCGAGCGGATGACCGCGAACGGCGCCGACCACACGCTGACCTTCCGCCGCCTCGGCGCCGTCGCCGATCCCGGCTGCGGCGAGCGCGAGGACGCGCCGGTCCGCGCCCTGTTCCGCGACCCGGCCGCGTTCGACGACTGGGCCGTCCGCTGGCGGGCCCGCCTCGCGGCCGAGGGCGGCGAGCGCGCGGCGCGCCGGGCGGCGATGGACGCGGTCAACCCGCTCTTCATCCCGCGCAACCACCGCGTCGAGGAGGCGCTGAAGGCGGCGGTGGAGCAGGACGACCTCGGCCCGTTCGACACGCTGATGGCGGCGCTGGCTGCGCCCTTCGCCGACCAGCCGGAGCGCGCGCGCCTGGCCGAGCCGCCGCCGCCCGACCAGCCGCCCCACCGCACCTTCTGCGGCACCTGAGGCGCGCGAGGGCCGGTCCGGTCGGCGGGCCCCTGCGCCCGCGCGGTTAAAGCATTGCCAAGGTTCGATGTGCCCGGGTCGGGCGCCGCGGAGCCTGGCAGCCCCGGACTTGATCCGGGGCCACTTCGACAAGGAGGCGCGGGGGCCGGAGCAGCGGAGTATTCGCCGCTCCTCAGCGGCGGCTGAGCAGCAGGGCGAGCAGCCCCACGACCACCACGACGGCGAAGCCGGTGCCGACGGGGTGCTCGCGCGCCGTGTCCGCCGCCTGCCGCGCGCGTCGCGCGACCTCGTCGGCCGTGTGCTCGCCCACGGACTCCACCCGGCGCACGATCCGCTCGCCGTCGAGGGTGTCGCCGAGCGCCTCCGCGAGGCCGCTGAGCTCGCGCTGCACGCGGTCCACCTGCGCCTTCAGCCGGTCCGCCGCCGTGCCGCCGCCGCGGCCCAGCACGGCTCCTATCCTTCCGCTCGTCTTGCTCATCCTCGTTCTCTCCTCCGACGGCCCTCATGTCTCCGGGGCCCTGCCCTCATTCCGGCAGCGGAACCCTGATGGCGCAGCGGAGGCCGTCGGCCTCGAAGCGCTGCTCCGTCTCGGCCCCCACCTGATAGGGCAACATGTGCTCCAGAAGCTCGGTGCCAAATCCGCGGCGCGGCGCCGGACACTCCGGCATCTCGACGTGCAGCTCCTTCCACTCGAGCATGAGCGCCGGGCGCGCGTCCTCCTCCAGCGCCCACTCGACCGAGACGACACCCTTCGGAGTGGCGAGGGCGCCGTGCTTGACCGCGTTCGTGGTCAGCTCGTGCACCGCGAGACCGAGCGCCTCGGCGAGCTTGGGCGGCAGGCGGACGTCCGGGCCCTTCAGGCTCACGCGCCGGCCCTCGTGCGCGGCCGCGGCCGCCAGCTCGTCGGCGATCAGGGCGGCGAGGTCGACACCCCCGCCCGGGTCGCGGGTGACCGCCGACTGCACGCGCGCGAACGAGCCGATGCGCCCGTCGAGATGCATCTCGAACTCCTCGACCGAGGTGCTCGTCTCCGCCGTGCGCGCGGCGATCGAGCGGATCACGGCGAGCGTGTTGCGCACGCGGTGCTGCAGCTCGGCCACCAGGGCCCGCGCCCTGGCCTCGCTTTCCCTCAGCGCCGTCTCGGCCACCCTGCGCTCGGTCGCGTCGATGTTGGCGCCGAGCATCCGGAGCGGCCGGCCGGTCTCGTCGCGCTCGACGATGCCGCGCGCCTCGATCCAGACCGTCCGCCCGTCGGGCCGCACGGCCCGCCATTCCGCCCTGAGCTCGCCGTCCTCGAGCGCGGCGCGCACGGCCTCCTCGGCGGCGGCCAGGTCGTCGGGGTGCACGCGCGCGGCCCAGGCCTCGTAGGTGCCGGCGAAGCTGCCCTCCTCGATCCCGTAGAGGCGCTCGATCTCCGGGCTCCAGGCGTTGACGTCGCCGCGGATGTTCCACTCGAAGGTGCCGACGCCGGTCATCTCCTGCGCGAGGCGGAGCCGCTTCTCGAGCTGCGTCCGCGCGGTCGCGTCGACCGCGGTCACGAGCACGCCCGCCACCGTGCCCGCGCCGTCGCGGAGCGGGCTGTAGGTCAGGTCGAGCCAGAGGCTCGCCCGGCGGCCCTCCCGCTCGACGGAGAGCTTCTGCTCGCGCCGGACGCGGGTCTCGCCGCCGAGCACCGCGTCGTAGATCGGGCCCGCGACCTCCCGCGCCTTCGGCCAGCAGTCGTGCGTCGGCTGGCCGAGCGCGCGCGGGTGCCGTCCGCCGAGCAGCGCGCGGAAGGCGTCGTTGTAGATCTGCACGAGCTGCGGCCCCCAGAGCAGCAGCATCGGCATCGGCGAGTCGAGGACCAGCTCGACGTGACCCCGCAGCCGCTCCGGCCAGTCCGCGATCCCGCCGAGGCCGGTCGCGGCCCAGTCGTGATCCTCGACCAGGCGCGCCATCTCGCCCGGCCCGGCAGCGAGCCCGCGAGGGTGTCCGGCGCCGCTCACGGACGCATGCCCGATGCCGGCGCGGTCGCGTCGCAGCCGTCCGCGCCGCGGCGCGCCGCGCGTCGGCGGGTGCGGGGATCACAGGTTCGCGTCAAGGTGCCGCCCCTCCTGCTCGAGGTGCAGATAGTTCGGGTTGAACAAGCCGGCGCTCATCAGCGCGCCGAGGTCCGGGATCGTGAGCTGCCGGCGCGCAAGGCTCAGCAGCCCGGCCTCGCGGAGCGTCATCAGCGTGCGGTTGACGTGCACCGGGCTCAAGCCCGCGGCCTCGGCCAGCGCCGTCTGCGGCACCGGAAAGTCGCAGCTGTCGCCGTCCGTCAGCCCGACGCTGCGCAGCCGGATGAACAGCTCGCAGAACAGGTGCGCCAGCCGCTCCGCCGCGGTCCGCTGGCCCAGGCTCAGCGTCCACTCGCGCTGGATCGACGCCGTCACCAGCGTCTCCCACCAGAACGCCTGGACCACGCGCGGGTGGCCGTCGGTGATCTCGTCCAGCATGTCGCGCGAGATCTCGGCCGCGATCACCGGCGTCACCGCTGCCTGCGAATGGTCCAGCTGGCGCAGGATGAAGCTGTTGAGGTCGCTCATGTCGCCCGGCACGAAGAACGACACGATCTGCCGGCGCCCGTCCTCGAGCGCCTTGTAGCGGCAGGCCCACCCATCGAGGATCAGGTTCACCGCGTCCGGGCTCTCGCCCTCGACCGCGATGTCGGCGCGCGCCGGGAAATGCCTGAGCCGCGCTCTGCCCAGACGCTCCAGCGCCCGCTTCTCGGCCTGGGACAGGCGGACGAACTGCTCGAGCTTGCGGATCAGGTGCACACTCATGAACATCTCTGAGGCTAGTCCGGTTTACGGTCCCGGCGATTGATCCATGATAGTGCCCGGCGAGAAAAGGCCTCTGCGGCTCGAATGCCGAGGCGGAGGGAATGGCGATGGGCGATCTCGAGAGTCCGGCGCTCGGGGGCCGCGCTCTGCCGCACCTGGCGCGGGGCTGAGGCGCCTGCGCTCCCGTCGCTTGGCAATCGCCCGCCGCCCGTCCTAGGCTGCCCCGGCAGAAGGGGAGGCCCCGCATGACCGAGTTCCACATGATCGAAGGCGGCCCGCGCCCGGTCGCGCCGTTCAGCCACGCGGTCGAGGCCGACGGCTGGGTCGTCCTGACCGGGCAGATGCCGACCGATCCGGAGGCGCCCGACGCGGCGCTTCCGCACGGGATCGAGGCGCAGACCATGGCGGTCATGCGCAATCTCGGCATCGTCCTCGGCGGGCTCGGGCTCGACCTCGGCCACATCGTGCAGTGCCGCTGCTTCCTGACGGAGTTCGAGCGCGACTACGCCGCCTTCAACGCGGCCTATCGCAGCCATTTCCCGCCCGACCGGCTGCCCGCGCGCACCACGGTCGGCGTCACCGCGCTCGCGGTCGGCGCGCTGGTCGAGATCGACTGCATCGCGCGGCGGCCCGGCTGAGGGCCGGGGGGGACGGGCCGCGTGATGCTGCTCGCGAAGCTCGCGGCCGCGGCGGCCGCGCTCTACCTCGCCGTGATCCTGGCGCTCGCGCTCGCGCAGGACCGGCTGCTGTTCCCGCGCTGGGCGGTCGAGGGCGCGGCGATCCCGCTGCCGCCCGCGGCGGCGCGGCTGTCGCTGGCGGCCGGGCAGGGCGCGCGCCTCGCCGGCCTGCACATCCCGCCGGAGCGTCCGCCGCCCGAGGCCGCGGCGCTGATCCTGGGCTTCGGCGGCAACGCCTGGGACGGCGACGCGCTGGCGCTCACGCTCCACCGGCTCTTTCCCGACCGGCACGTCGTCGCCTTCCACTACCGCGGTTACGGGCCGAGCACCGGCAGCCCGAGCGCCGAGGCGCTGATGGCGGACGCGCTCGCCGTGCACGACCACGTGGCGGAGACGCTGGCGCCGGCGCGCGTGGTCGCGGTCGGGCTCAGCATCGGCGCCGGGCCGGCGGCGTGGCTGGCGAGCCGCCGGCCGCTCGCCGGGCTGATCCTGGTCACGCCGTTCGACTCGCTCAGGGCGCTCGCGCGCCACCACTATCCGTGGGCTCCGGTCGGCCTCGTGCTGCGCCACCGGATGGAGGTCGCCGAGGCGGTGGCCGGGACCGCGGCACCCGTCGCGCTGATCGCGGCGGAGCGGGACACGATCGTGCCGCCCGCGCGCAGCGCGCCGCTCCGCGCCGCTGCCGCCGACCTCGTGCTCGACCGCACGATCGAGGACGCCGGGCACAACGACCTCTACGAGCGCGCGGCCTTCGCCGAGGCGATGCGCGAGGCGCTGCGGCGGATCGAGGCGCGCTGACTGGGCGGCCGGTCCCTGCCGTCCCCCCCTCCCCGACCCTCGCCCACGAGGGGGGAGGGAGCACCGGCTGCACCGTCCGGGCGCCGATTGCCGCTACTCGCCCTCCTGCGACAGCCCGCCAGAGCTGCGCAGCCCCGCCACGATCGCCTTGTGCTTGTTCGCGAGGTGCCGCCGCATCAGCCGGCCGACCCGCGGCGCGTCGCGGGCCCCCAGCGCCTGCAGCAGCTCCTCGTGCTCCTCGACCGCGGCGGCCCAGCGCTCGGGCCGGGTATTCGCCATGTAGCGGGCGCGGCGGATCCGGGTCGAGAAGCTGTCGAGCATCGCGAGCAGGGTCTCGTTTTCCGACGCCTCGCGGATCGTGCGGTGGATCTGCTCGTTCAGCCGGAAATACGTGTCGAGGTCGCCCTTGGCGTGCGCCTCGGCCATCGCGTCCTGGAAAAAGCGCAGCACCTGGAGGCCGTGCGTGTTCAGCCGCAGGGCGGCGAGCTCCGCCGCCAGCGCCTCGAGCGCGCCGAGGATCGGGAACGCCTCCTCGAGGTCGCGGAGGGTGACGATCGAGACCCTGAAGCCGCGGCGCGGGGTGATGACGACGAGCCCCTCGGCCTCGAGCACGCGCATCGCCTCGCGGAACGGCGTGCGGCTGACGCCCAGCCGTTCGCAGAGCGCCTTTTCATCGAGCTTCGCGCCGGGCGGCAGGACGAGGGTCACGATCAGCTCGCGGAGCTGTTCCGCGACCGACTGGGGCAGCGACCGGTGCTCGACCGGGTCGAGGAACTCGACGCTCATCGCGCCGCCTCCACCGCGCGGTCGAGCACCCGCGCGACGTGCAGCGCCTCGCGCCCGCCGAGATCGGCGATCTGGTGGCGGCAGGAGGTGCCGTCGGCGACCACGATCGCGCCCGCGCCGGCGTCGCGCACCCGCGGCAACAGGCTCAGCTCGGCCATCGCGCGGCTCTCCTCCTGCGTCTCGGCCTGGTAGCCGAACGACCCCGCCATGCCGCAGCAGGACGACGGGATCGGTTCGACCTTCAGCCCCGGGATGCGGCCGAGCAGCCGCTCGACCGGCCCCATCTGGTTGAAGCTCTTCTGGTGGCAGTGACCGTGCAGCAGCGCGCGGCCGGGCTCGATCTTCCCGAGCGCCAGCTCCGCGTCTCCGCGCGCCAGCGTGGCCTCGAGGTGCTCCTCGAACAGCATGACGCGGGCGCCGAGCGCCTCCGGCCAGTCGTCGAGCAGCACGGGCGCCTCGTCGCGGAAGGTCAGCACGCAGGACGGCTCGAGCCCGACCACGGGCACCCCGCGCTCGAGCGCCGGGCGGAGGACCGCGAGCGTGCGCTCGAGCTCGGCCTTCGCCTTCTCCGGCATCCCGGCCGAGAGATAGGTGCGCCCGCAGCAGAGCGGGCGGCGGCCGGAGTTCGGCTCGGCGTGGCCGACCCTGAGGCCGGCGCGGGTCAGCACCCGCTCGGCCGCGCGCAGGTTTTCCGGCTCGTACCAGCGGTTGAAGGTGTCGGCCCAGAGGATGACGTCGGCCTCGTCGAGCGGCACCGCGCGGTGGTCGGTCCCCTCGCCGCCGCGGAAGGGGTCGCGCGCGAACTCCGGCAACGGGCGCGTGGCCGAGATGCCGGCGGTGCGCTCCAGCAGGCGGGCCAGCCAAGGGCTCCTGTTGCGCAGATTGACGAGCCCCGGCGCGCGCGCGGCGAACGGCGCGTAGTAGGGCAGGTGGCCGACCAGCCGGTCGCGGAGCGACAGGCCGTGGCGCTCGCGGCGCTTCGCCAGCACCTCGATCTTCATCTTCGCCATGTCGACGCCGGTCGGACACTCCCGCCGGCAGGCCTTGCACGAGACGCAGAGCTTCAGCGTCTCCGCCATCGCGTCCGAGGTCAGCGCATCCGGCCCGAGCTGGCCCGAGATCGCAAGGCGAAGCGAGTTGGCGCGGCCCCGCGTCAGGTCGCGCTCGGCGCGGGTCACGCGGTAGGACGGGCACATGACCTCGGCGCCGAGCTTCCGGCAGGCGCCGTTGTTGTTGCACATCTCGACCGCGCCCTGGAAGCCGCGGCCCGCCCCGCCGTGGCCGGGCCAGCGGAACACGGTCTCGATCTCCGGCACGCGGTAGTTTTCGCCGTACCGGAGCAGCCGGCGGTCGTCCATGCGGGGCGGCCGCACCAGCCGGTGCGGGTTGAAGAGGCCGCCCGGGTCCATCCGGTCCTTCACCTCCTCGAAGTTGCGCGCCATGCGCGCGCCGAACACGACCTCGTTGAATTCTCCGCGCGCGATGCCGTCGCCGTGCTCGCCCGAATGCGTGCCGCCGAAGCGGACCGCGAGCTCGAACGCGTCTTCCGCGATCGCGCGCATCGCCCTGACGTCGGCGTCGAGCTTGAGGTTCAGGATCGGGCGCACGTGCAGCGTGCCGACCGAGGCGTGGGCGTAGAACGTGCCGCTGGTGCCGTGGCGCGCAAAGCTCTCCTCGAGGCCGGCGGCGTAGTCGGCGAGCCGGTCGAGCGGCACGCAGGCGTCCTCGATGAAGGCGATGGGTTTGCGCTCGTCCTTCATCGACATCATGATGTTGAGGCCCTGGCGGCGGACCTCGACGATCCGGGCCTGCAGCTCGGCCTCGGCCGCCTCGACGACGCCGCCGGGACCGTCGACGCGGTCCCAGTGGAAGCCGAGATCCGCCATGATGTCGTTGAGCCCCTTCAGGCGCCGCCGGTTCTCGGCCATGTCGTCCTCGGCGAACTCGACCATCAGGATCGCCTTCGGGTCGCCCCTCACGAACTCGTCGATCACCGGCTGGAAGATCGGGATGGCGCGGGCGAGGCCCAGCATGTTGCTGTCCATGAGCTCGACCGCGGTCGGCCCGAGCGGGACGATGTGCTGGGTGGCGTCGAGCGCGTCGCGCACGCCCGGGAAGTGGCAGAGGCCCATGACCTTCGGCCCCTGCACGGGGCTGAGCTTCAGCGTGATCCTCTCGAAGAAGGCGAGCGTGCCCTCGGAGCCGACGAGCAGCGTCGCGAGGTTGTTCGTCGGCCCCTTCGGCACCAGCGCGTCGATGTTGTAGCCGCCGACCCGGCGCGGGACGTCGGGGAACGCCCGCGCGATCTCGTCGGCCTCGCGCTCGCCGAGGGCGAGGAGGTCGCGGAAGAGGGCCGCGCGCGGGTCGTTCTGGCCGTCCAGGTCGCGCGGCACCTCCTCGAACCGGGCGCGGCTGCCGTCGGCGAGGATCGCGTCGATGGCCGAAACATTGTCGCGGCTCATGCCGTAGCGGATCGAGCGCGCGCCGCAGGAATTGTTCGCGGTCATGCCGCCGAGCGTCGCGCGGGAGGCCGTCGAGACGTCGACCGGGTACCAGAGCCCGTGGTCTTTCAGCTCGCGGTTCAGCTCGTCGAGCACGAGCCCCGGCTCGACCACCGCCGTCCGGTTGTCCGCGTCGACCTCGAGCACCCGGTTCATGTGCCGCGAGAGGTCGAGCACGACCGTGTCGTTGACCGTCTGCCCGCACTGCGAGGTGCCGCCGCCGCGCGGCGTGACCGCGACCCCCTCCTCGCGGCAGACGCCCATGACGGCCTCGACGTCCGCGACCGTCCGCGGCACCACGACGCCCTTCGGCATCACCTGGTAGTTCGAGGCATCCGTCGCGTACCGCCCGCGGTCGAAGGCGCCGAACAGAACCTCCCCCTCGACCTCCCCCGCGAGCCTCCGTTCCACCCGCCCCACATCCGCCATTGACAGCCCAGCCCGTTCACGATCTGTATACAAATTCAGTTAGCAGGTTCTTCCGGGCTCTGCAAAGAGGGGCGATGGTAGCGTGAGGGGGTGAGGATCGGATGAACGGGGCGGAGCATCGGGCGGGGCGGCATTTCCTGCAGATCCCGGGGCCGACCAACGTGCCCGACCGGGTGCTGCGGGCGATCGACAGCCCGACGATGGATCACCGCGGGCCGGCCTTCTCGGATCTCGGGCGGCGGGCGCTCGTGGGGATGCGCTCGGTCTTCAAGACGGCCGGGGACGTGGTGATATTCCCGGCCTCGGGCACCGGGGCCTGGGAGGCGGCGCTGGTCAACACGCTCTCGCCCGGCGACCGAGTCCTGATCTACGAGACCGGGCACTTCGCGAAGCTCTGGGCCGCGATGGCGCGGCGGCTGGACCTCGAGCCCGAGGTCATCGAGGGCGACTGGCGCTCGGGCGCCGACCCGGAGGCGATCGGGGCGCGGCTCCGCGAGGACACGGGCCACGCGATCAGGGCCGTCTGC
>DATKCY010000212.1:0-5037 GCA_035512995.1 Thermohalobaculum sp. | reverse complement strand
CCGAAGGAGACCTATCACGCACCCGACCTCGTGCCGCCGCACGCCTATCTCGCGTTCCACTTCTGGCTGCGGCACGGCTTCGGCGCCCACGCGGTCGTGCACATGGGCAAGCACGGCAACCTGGAATGGCTGCCGGGCAAGGCGGTGGCGCTGTCGGAGACCTGCTTCCCCGAGGTCGCGCTCGGGCCGACGCCGCACCTCTACCCGTTCATCGTCAACGATCCGGGCGAGGGCACGCAGGCCAAGCGCCGGGCCGCCGCCGTCATCGTCGATCACCTGACGCCGCCGCTGACGCGGGCCGAGACCTACGGGCCGCTGAAAGACCTCGAGGCGCTGGTCGACGAGTACTACGAGGCCGCGGGCGTCGATCCCCGCCGGCTCGCGCATCTGCGCCGCGAGATCCGCTCGCTGACCGCGGTCAGCGGCCTCGACGAGGACGCCGGCATCCGCCCCGACATGGACGAGACCGAGGCCCTGCAGCGGCTCGACGCCTATCTCTGCGAGCTGAAGGAGAGCCAGATCCGCGACGGCCTGCATGTGTTCGGGCAGTCGCCCGAGGGACATCTGGAGCGCGACCTGGCGATCGCGCTCGTCCGGGTGCCGCGCGGCGACGGCACGGGCGGCGACGCCTCGCTGATCCGGGCGCTGGCGCGGGACTGCGGGATCGACGCGGAGGCGTTCGATCCTCTCGACTGCGACCTCGGGGCGCGCTTCGATGGCCCGCGCGACCCGCGGCTGGCGGCGGTGAGCGGGGAGCCGTGGCGCACCAACGGCGACACCGTCGAGCGGCTCGAGCTTCTGGCCGTGGAGCTGGTGGCGGCGGAGGCGGCGCCGTCCCTGCCCCACGCCGGCCCGGTGCTGGAGACGCTGCGGCGAAGGGTCCTGCCGGCGCTCCGCGCCTGCGGCCCGGCCGAGATGCGGGGCCTGCTCGCCGGCCTCGACGGGCGCTTCCTTATGCCCGGCCCGTCCGGCGCACCGACGCGCGGGCGGCCCGACGTGCTTCCGACGGGGCGCAACTTCTACTCGGTCGACAGCCGGGCGGTGCCGACGCCGGCCGCGTGGACGCTCGGCTGGCACTCGGCCTCGCTCCTGGTCGAGCGCTATCTTCAGGACCACGGCGACTGGCCCCGCGCGATGGTGCTGACCGCCTGGGGCACGGCCAACATGCGGACCGGCGGCGACGACATCGCTCAAGGCTTGGCGCTGATCGGCGCGCGGCCGCGCTGGGACGGCGCCAGCAGGCGCGTCACCGGCTTCGAGGTGATCCCGGCCGGACACCTCGACCGGCCGCGGGTCGACGTGACGCTCCGCGTCTCCGGCTTCTTTCGCGATGCCTTCCCGGCGCAGATCGACCTCTTCGACAGCGCCGTCCGCGCCGTCATGGCGCTCGACGAGCCCGAGGACGTGAACCCCCTCGCCGCGCGCTATTCAGCCGACCGGGCGCGACTCGAGGCGGAGGGCGCCGAGGACGCGGAGGTCCGCGCCGGCTACCGCGTCTTCGGCTCGAAGCCCGGCGCCTATGGCGCGGGCCTGCAGGCGATGATCGACGAGCGGCTGTGGGAGCGGCGCGGCGACCTCGCCGAGGCCTACCTGACCTGGGGCGGCTATGCCTATGGCCGCGGCGCGGAAGGCACGGCCGAGCGGGGGCTGCTGGAACGGCGCCTGACCGCGGCCGACGCGGTCGTGCAGAACCAGGACAACCGCGAGCACGACCTGCTCGATTCGGACGACTACTACCAGTTCGAGGGCGGCGCCGCCGCGACGGTCGAGCACCTGTCGGGCCGGGCGCCCGCCGTCTATCACAACGACCACTCGCGCCCCGAGCACCCCGTGATCCGCTCGCTCGACGAGGAGGTCGGACGCGTCGTCCGCGCCCGCGTCGTGAATCCGAAGTGGCTGGAGGGGGTTATGCGCCACGGCTACAAGGGCGCGTTCGAGATCGCGGCGACGGTCGACTACCTGTTCGCCTTCGCCGCCACCACGCACGCGGTCAAGAGCCACCACTTCGACCTGGTGCGCGCCGCGGTGCTGGAGGACGAGCGCGTGCGGAGCTTCATCGCCGAGGCGAATCCTTCGGCGCTCCGCGAGATCGCGGCACGCCTGCAGGAGGCGATCGATCGCGGCCTGTGGCGCCCGCGCTCGAACACGGCGCCGGCAGCCCTGGCCGAGGCGGCGGGACCGCCGGCATGACGCGGCCGGACGCCCGGCCGCTCCCCTCGCCCGTCAGATGTCGCGGTGGCGCGCCTCCGGAAAGCGCGCGATCACCCACACCGCATGAACGATGCCCGGGATGTAGCCGAGGATCGTGAGCAGGATGTTGAGCCAGAAGTGGCCGCGGATGCCGACCTGCAGGAACACGCCGAGCGGCGGCAGCAGGATCGCAAGAAGGATGCGGATGAGGTCCATGTCGTATCTGTCTCCGTATTTTCGGGATCGCCACGCTCGGCGCTTTCCAGGCTGGAAACGGGCTGGAGGACGGGTTCGTTCCTTGGCGCCGCGCGCTGGCGCGGCGGCTGCGGCCGCGCTATCACGCAACCGCCACGGCCGGAGGACAGGATGAGCGACGCCGACGCAGAGAACGCCCGCCACGCCGCGAAGATGGCCAAGAAGAAGGCCGCGCGCGACAAGATCATGGCGACCAAGTCCGGCGAAAAAGGCCTGATCATCGTCCACACCGGCAAGGGCAAGGGCAAGTCGACCGCCGCCTTCGGCATGATCTTCCGCTGCATCGCGCACGGCCTGCCATGCGCCGTCGTGCAGTTCATCAAGGGCGGGATGGCGACCGGCGAGCGCGACCTGATCGAGCGGCAGTTCGCCGACATCTGCCCGTTCCACACCATGGGCGAGGGCTTCACCTGGGAGACCCAGGACCGGGCGCGCGACGTGGCCGCCGCCCGCGCGGCGTGGGAGAAGGCGAAGGAGCTGATTCGCTCGGGCGAGTACCGCATGGTGCTGCTCGACGAGATCAACATCGCGCTCCGCTACGACTACATCGCCGTCGACGAGGTCGTGGCCTTCCTGCGGGACGAGAAGCCGGAGATGTGCCACGTCGTGCTGACCGGGCGGAACGCCAGGGACGAGCTGGTCGAGATCGCCGATCTCGTGACCGAGATGGAGCTGAAGAAGCATCCCTTCCGCTCCGGCATCAAGGCGCAGATCGGGGTCGAGTACTGACACCCGTGCAGGTCCGGGCCGAATCGCCCGGCGACCTGCCGGCGGTCGGCCGGGTGCTCGAGGCGGCCTTCGGGCAGCCCGACGAGGCGGAACTCGTCGAGCGCCTGCGCGCGGACGGCGACGCCGCGCTGTCGCTGGTCGCCGTCGCGGACGGCGCGGTCGCGGGCCACGTCCTGTTCTCGCCGATGTCGGCGCCCTTCCCGGCCCTCGCGCTGGCGCCGGTCGCGGTGCTGCCGGAGCGGCAGGGCCGCGGCATCGGCAGCGCCCTGATCCGCGAGGGGCTGGCACGAGCGGAAGCCCGGGGCTGGCGCGGTGTCTTCGTGCTCGGCGAGCCCGCCTACTACCGCCGCTTCGGGTTCGACGCGGAGGCGGCCCGGGGCTTCGCCTCGCCCTATGCCGGGCCGTTCCTGATGGTCCTGCCGCTCGGCGGTCCGCTGCCTGCGCAGAGCGGCACGATCGGGCACGCGCCGGGGTTCGCCCGGATGGGCGGGTAGCTCACGCCGCCCTGGCGGCTTCCTCGAAGAGGATCGCGTGGCGCTCGGCCAGGCGCATCGGGTCCGGGTCGTAGCCTCCGCCGAGGACGCCGACAAGGGGCAGGCCGAGAACGCGGACGCGGCCGATCACCAGCCGGTCGCGGGCGCGGATGCCGTCCTCGCTGAGCCCGAGGCGGCCGAGCCGGTCGCCGGACCAGACGTCGACGCCGGCATTGTAGAAGACCAGCCGCGGGCGTGCCGCCGCGAGCGCCCGGTCGAGCCCGACCGCGAGCGCGGCCAGGTAGTCCGCGTCGTCGGTGCGGTCGGCGAGCGCGATGTCGAGGTCGGAGCGCGCCTTGCGCGCCGGGAAGTTCCTGTCGGCGTGGATCGAGAGCGTGAACACCCGGGGCTCGTCGGCGAAGATCCGGGCCGTGCCGTCGCCCTGGTGCACGTCGCAGTCGACCACCAGGATCGGGCCCGGGGCGCCGAGCGCCAGCAGGTTCGCGACCGCGACGGCGACGTCGTTGAAGACGCAGTAGCCCGAGCCCGCATCCGGCCCGGCATGGTGCGAGCCGCCGGCCGAGTTGCAGGCGATCCCGTGCTCGATCGCCAGCCACGCCGCGAGCAGCGTGCCCGAGGCCGAGAGCCGCGTGCGCCGCGTCACGGCGGGCGTGTTCGGAAGGCCGATCCGCCGCACCTCGAGCGGGCCGAGCGTGCCGGAGAACACCCGCTCGACATAGGCCGGGTCGTGCGCCAGAGCGATCTGCGCCGCGCTCGCAGGCGCCGGCGCCGTGTAGCGGCCGGGCGCGAGCAGGCGCCGCCGGATCAGCGCCTCGCGCAGGTAGCCGTATTTCGACATCGGGAACGCGTGCCCCGGCCGGAGCGGCGCCTGGTAGTCCGGGTGGTGCACGACGGGCAGCACGGGCGCGCCCGCCGTCCGGGGGTCAGGTCCGCGCGTCGCCGACCGCCTTCCAGGCGAGCGGCAGCACCAGCGCCGCGAGCGCGAGCTTCAGCGCGTCTCCGATCAGGAACGGGTAGAGCCCGACCTCCAGCACCCAGGCCCAGCCCTTCGCGTCGGCATAGAGATGTCCGAGCCAGGCAAGTCCCGGCGCGTAGATCAGCAGCGTGCCGATGAGCATGGCCGCCGCCATGGCCAGCACGCTTCGGTCCCAGCCGCGCCGCGCGAGCAGGCCGAGCAGCGCCGCCGCGATAACGAAGCCGACGAGATAGCCGCCGGTGCCGCCCAGCATGTAGCCGATGCCGTTGTTCTCGGCCGTGGACGAGGTGAAGACGTCGAAGCCGAGCGCGCCGACCAGCAGGTAGCCCGCCACCGTCGCCGCGCCGAGGCGCGCGCCGTAGGCGGCCCCGATCGTCAGCACCACGAAGGTCT
>DATKCY010000211.1:0-4515 GCA_035512995.1 Thermohalobaculum sp. | reverse complement strand
ATCGCCGCCAGGGTCGAGGTGTCCACGCCCAGTGCGCCGAT
Source organism: Thermohalobaculum sp. (assembly GCA_035512995.1). Classification (GTDB taxonomy): domain Bacteria; phylum Pseudomonadota; class Alphaproteobacteria; order Rhodobacterales; family Rhodobacteraceae; genus Thermohalobaculum. The sequence goes on along the minus strand of DATKCY010000211.1, from coordinate 4,474 downwards.
GGTGAACAGGAGGCCGCCGTCGGGCGAAGGCATTCCGTCCGGCCCGCCGATCCGCACGAGGATGTCGAGCGCGGAATCGATCCCGAAGAGCGTCGAGACGTTTGCGCCCTGGAAGTTGCTCGTGTAGCCGATCGCGACCACCTCCGGGTCGGCTCCGGCATTGGGGTCGGCCAGGTCGTAGGCCAGGGGGGTGTCGTCCGAGATCACGTTGCCGTCGTCGGGGTCGACGCGCAGGTTCTGGTCCGCGTCGCTGACGATGCGGACGTTGTCGGAGGTCGCGTTGAAGTCCATGCCGAACTCCGTGCCCAAGAGCGCGGGGTTGAAACCGCCCGAGCCGACCTCGGTGGCGTCGCCATTGTCCGGATCGATCTCGTAGAGGTGGCTCAAGCTGCCGAGGCCGAAGAGGGTGCCGTCCTCGGGACGGAAGTCGAGCCCGATGATCGTCTCGCCCGTCATCAGGCCGCTGATCGGGTGGGTCACCTGGATCGTGTCCGGGATGAAGGCCTTGAAGCGGATCAGCTCGTTGGCGCTCGTCACCGCGTAGGCGGTGGGGGAGACGGGCAGGGGGATGGCGATCGAGCGCAGCGGGAAGTTGACTCCGACCCGCCCGACCTCGGTCGCGGCTCCGGTCGAGAGATCGACCCAGAAGAGCAGCGAGTCGTTCGATCCGGGCAGCGAGAAGGCGGCGTAGGCGGCGCCGGAGAGGGCGATATCGAGCCCGACCATCGAGGGAGCGTCGAAGCCCAGCGCGCCGATGGTGAACAGCTCGCCGCTCGCCGGCGCGCTCGGGCTCCCTCCGGGCGAGCCGAGGCGGACGAGGATGTCGAGCCCGGAGTCGATCCCATAAGCGGTCGTGCTGCTGGCCGAGGGGACGACGTCGCTGTTGGCCAGGGCGACGACACTGGGGTCGACGCCTGCATTGGGATCCGACGCCTCGTAGGCGAGCGGGGTGTCGACCGACTGCACGGCCCCCGTAGAGGGATCGATGACCAGGTTCTCGTCCGTGTTGCTCACCACGCGCAGCCGATCGATCCGCGGGTCGAAGTCGATCCCGAAGTCCGCGCCCGCCAGGGCCGGCGCGAAGGGACCGATGCCGACCTCGGTCGCGTCCCCCGAGCCGGGATCGATGAGGTAGAGGCGGCTCGTGCTGCCCACGCCCATCATCTGACCGGTGCCGGGACGGAAGTCGATCCCGACCAGCTCCTCGCCGGCTTGCAGGCCGCTGACTTCGCGCACCGTCTTGAGGACCGCGGGCCGGAAGCCGCTGAAGGTCACCAGCCTCCCGGCCGTGTTCAGGCCGTGGAAAGTCGGCGCGTCGACCGCCAGCGCGACGATCACCTCGCCGGCGCCCACGGTGCCGATCAGCGTCGCCGCTCCGCTGGCGAGGTCGATCGAGTAGATCTGGGAGTCGACCGCGCCCGGCGCCGCCAGCGCGGCGATGGCGGTCCCGCCGCCGACGATGTCGAAGGCGGCGGCGCTCGAGACGTCGACGCCCAGCGCGCCGATCGTGGTCAGGAGCCCGGAGCCCGGCGGCTGGGGCGAGCCGTCGACCGAGCCGATGCGCACGAGGACGTCGAGCGCCGTGTCGATGCCGTAGAGCGTCGTGACCGCCGCGGCGTCGAAGGCGTTCGAATGGGCGAGCGCGACCACCTCGGGGTCGGCGCCGAAGTTCGGGTCGGCCACGTCGTAGGCGAGGTTCGCGTCGGTCGCCGCGTTCCCGCTCTGGAAGCCGAGCGAGAGGTTCTGGTCGAGGTCGCTCGTGATCCGCATCTGGTCGGCCACAGGATCGACCTCGAACCCGAAGGCGGCGCCGCTGAGGGCAGGGCTGATCGGGCCCACCAAGAAGATCGCGTCGGCGGTCTTGCCGTCGACACGGTACACGCGCCCGGTGCTGCCGAGCACGAACAGCTTCTCGCTGTGCGGCCGGATGTCCGCGCCGAGGACCGTCTCGCCCGCGGCGAGGCCGTTGATGAGCTGGGTCGTGCGCAATTGCCCGGGCGCGGTGACGTCGAAGGAGATCAGCCGCCCCGACGCCGTCACGGCGAAGGCCGTGCCCGTCGCCAGCGACGGTTGGGGCTTGGAGCCGCCGCCGCTTCCTCCGCCGTTATTGCAGGCCAGGGTCCCGAGGGCGATGGCGAGGGGAACGAGGCAGCGCGAAAGGAGACGCGCGGGAGGTGACGAAGGCTTCATTTGGAATCTACCTTTCGCCCTGCCGGGGATGCGTGCAGTGGCCATGGAATGGCGCAGCAGAGCGCGCTGCATTTCCGGGGTTCGCCGGCCTCGCGCGGCGAGCCGCTCGGACGGGACGCGAATGGGACGAGCGCGGTGAGCGCGATCGTGCTTGCCGCCGGCCGCGGCGGCGGGGACACTCTCGCGCGCATGCGCGACGACGACCCGAGACTCCGGGCGATCAGCCTGGGCGCGGCGCTGGCCCTGCCCTTGCTGCTTGCCGGCTGCCGGGACTCCAAAGGCGGCCCCAATGCCCCCAAGCTGGTGCCCTCGGCGCTGGCGGCCAGCGGCTGCAGCGGCCCGGACCAGGTCTTCGTGCCGCCTCCGCTGCCGAGCGCGGTCCCGCTGGCGGCACTCGCCATCGACCCCTGGAGCCAGGTGACGGCGGCGGGCGACGCCGAGCTGCTCTTCGCGACCGGAGCGGGGGCGACGGTAGTCGCGATCGACGTCTCCGGCGCCGCACCCGTGGAGACCGTGCTCGTCTCGCCCGGCACCGTGGACGCGCTCTTGGCGGGCGCCGCCGTTCCCGGGCCGGCGCGGCTCTCTGGTCTAGCGGTGCTCGACGCGGGCGCGCTGCTGGTGGTCGAGCACGCCTCGAACACGCTCCTGCGCGTCGATCGGCTCGCGCCGGAGGGGGTGAGCTTCTTCGCCGGCGAGCCGAACGCGGTCCCGGGCTTCGCCGACGGCTTCGCGCTCGCGGGCCAGCCGCCCACCGCGCGCTTCAGCTTCGGCTCGCCGACGCAGGTGGCGGCGACCGCCGGCGCCGACAAGGCGATCTTCGTCGCCGATCCGGGCAACCACGCCGTCCGCAAGCTCAGCCTGAACCCGCCGAGCGCGGTGTACTTCGTGAGCACCCTCGCCGGCAGCGGCGCGCCGTTCTTCTCCGACGGCAGCCTCCAGCAGGCGGGCTTCGACACGCCGAGCGGGCTCAGCTTGACGTGCAGCGGCACGCTCTTGGTCAGCGAGTCCGGCGCCGCCGGCGCGGGGGGACACCGCCTGCGCCAGATCGTGCTCGGCGTCCCGAGCTTCTTCGGGCCGAGCGGCAACGTCCTGACCCGCGCCGGGGACGGCACCCAGGCCACCTTGCAAGGCAACGGCACCTCGGCCGCCCTGGCCGCGCCGCGCTCGCCGCTCGCCACGAAGGGCAGCGACACCTACTGGCTCGACTCCGCCAGCGGAATCCTGCGCCGCATGGGCGGAGCCCAGGACCAGGTCGACTGCCCGCTGTGGCCGGATTGCGCGAGCGCGGTGGCCGCCGGAGGCGACTTCACGCCGGGCGCCGCGCTCTCGCTGACGCAGACGCCGGCGGGTGTGCTCTTCGTGCTCGACCCGGACGCGGCGACCTTGTGGCGCGTCACGCCCTGAATCCGTCGACGGCGGAAGCGCCGAGCCCGCGCTCCGCGACTTAACGAAACGTAAGGTTTCCCTTACGGGGGACGGGGGCGCGGCCGCGTTGACCCCTTCCGCCCGTACCCATACCTTTGAATGCGCTCCGCCAGGGAGTGGACGGATCTCGAGCACACGCGCGCCGTGGGCGCGCGCCGGGGATCTTCGACCGTGACGCACGGCGCGCCGTCGCACCTGGAGCGAAGGGCAACGGGGGACACATGCTGACGCAGGCGGGATCGGACCGTTCCGTGGAGCGCAATCTGCTTCTGGGCGCGCTGACGGCGCTGCAGAAGGGCGATTTCACCGCGCGGCTGCCGCTCGATTGGGAGGGTGTCGAGGGCAAGATCGCTGACACCTTCAACGAGGTCATCGAGCAGAACCAGCGCATGGCGCTGGAGCTCGAGCGCATCCGCCAGGTCGTCGGCCGGGAGGGGCGCATCTTCGAGCGCGCCTCGATCGGCGACGTGGGCGGCTCGTGGGCCGCGGCGGTGGGCTCGGTGAACGCCCTGATCGGCGACCTGGTGCATCCCACGAGCGAGACGGCGCGCGTGATCGGCGCGGTGGCCCGCGGAGACCTGGGGCAGACCATGGCCCTGGAGATCGAGGGCCGCCCGCTGGCGGGCGAGTTCCTGCGCACGGCGAAGACCGTCAACACGATGGTGGACCAGCTCGGCTCGTTCGCCTCTGAGGTGACGCGCGTGGCGCGCGAGGTCGGTACCGAGGGCAAGCTCGGCGGCCAGGCCGACGTGAAGGGCGTGTCGGGCACCTGGAAGGACCTGACCGACAACGTGAATCAGCTCGCTGCCAACCTGACGACCCAGGTGCGCGCGATCGCCGACGTCACGACCGCGGTCGC
>DATKCY010000210.1:0-2431 GCA_035512995.1 Thermohalobaculum sp. | reverse complement strand
CGGCGTGGTCTACGGCTGCTACCAGCGGGACATCGGCGCGTGGGGGGCCGGCCACGCGAACTCGACCTTCACCTGGCGATCGGTCCGCATGGAGCCGGACGAGCTCTACGAGGCGCTTCGCGAGGCCCACCCCGACATGGCCATCGCCGGAGGTTTCATGCGCGAGGAGTGCCTCGTGCTCTTCCACGAGTAGCCCGCCATGCCGGCCCGGCGACCGCCGGCGGCCCGTCCTCCTTCGCGGAGGCGGCGACCGCTCGGCGAGACTGAGAGCGCCGCGACAACACCGAACGCTTCTCGATGTCCGTGCGGGGTGGCGGAACCGGGCGCTGGCGGCCGGTGAAGATCCAGCGTCGCCGATCGGCGCGCCGCGCGGCTTGATCCGCGTCGACCACGTCGGCCGGGTTCGATGTCCCGGTCGCCGCGGGGGATCTGCTAGCATCGAGCGCTGTGTCCAGCGTGACCGCGCCGAGCGGGGAAGGCGCGCCGGCGGCAGCGCGCTGGCTCCTCCTCGCCATCCTCACCACGTCGTACGGCGCCGGCGCGTTCGGCATGCTCGGCATGTCGCCGATCTCGCCGAGCCTGGCCGAGGGCTTCGGGCTGACGCGGTTCCAGGTCGGCCTCATCATTCCCGCGATCTACCTCGGGGGCCTCCTGTTCTCGCTGCCCGGCGGCCGCTTCGCCGACCGCATCGGAGTGCGGCCGAGCCTTCTCGGCGGGCTGGCCGTGGGCGCCGGCGGGCTGCTCGTGGCCTCGCTGTCCACGAGCTTTGCCGCGTTCCTCGCCAGCCTGTTTGCCGCCGGCATCGGCTGGAGCGTCGTCAACCCGGCCCTCGGCAAGGCCATCATGGACGCGTTCCCCGTGCGCGAGCGCGGTATCGCCATGGGGATCAAGCAGATGGGCCTGACCCTCGGCGGCGTGGTCTCGGCGCTCCTGCTGCCGCCGATCGCATCGATGCTGGGCTGGCGCGCCGCCGTCGGCGCCTGCGGGGTGATCGTGGCCCTGCCCGTGGCGCTGGCCTGGCGGCCGCTCGGCGCCTTCGTCCGGATCGCCCCGGCGCGCCGGTCCGCGGACACGGGGCGCCCGGACGCGGCCGGGCTCTGGTGGTGGGCGCGCCGGCCGGCGCTCCTCGCCTTCTTCGCGACCGGCCTCGTGCTGGGCATGGTGCAGGCGTCGGTGCTGAGCTACCTGCCGCTCTTCACGATCCAGGCGCTTGGATTCGACAAGATCGGGGCGGGGTTCCTCGTCGCCGCCTCGCAGGCCGGGGGAGCGGTGGCGCGCCTCGCCCTCGGCGCGGCGAGCGATCGCTGGCTGCCGGCGCGCCGCTCGGCGTGGCTCGCCGTGACCAGCGCGTTCGGTGCTGTCATCTTTGCGGGGTACGCGATGTGGACGGCCACCGGTCCGCTCCTCGCAGGGTTCCTGGCCTTCGCCACCGGCGTCGGCGCCTATGGCTGGGTTGGCGTCTACTTCGTGATCAGCGTGGAGGCGGGCGGGCCCCGCCAGGCGGGCCTGCTCAGCGGAGTGGCGTTCGCGTCGATCGTGCTCGGGCTGCTCGTCGGGCCGCCCGTGTTCGGCCTTCTCCTGGAGCGCTGGGACTCGTACGCGGCGCCCTGGGCCTTCTTCGCCACGCTGGCGGCCCTCGTGACGGCGACCGCGCTCGCGGCGGGGCCGGCCATCGACCGCCAGTGCCGCCGCGCCGCGGAGGCGTAGGGTCCCATCTCGCAGCCCCGGTGCCGGCAACGCTTCCGCGTTACAGGCGTGTTCCGCGGGGAGGGCCCCCGTCCCGCCCGGCGCTTTGTCGGCACATTGCTGACTCGGGACAGTAGCGCCGCCGGCCCCGTCCTTGCGCTGATGCGGGTGGCCCTGGTAGCCTGATCGGGATTCCCGCTCGCGCCGATGAGAAGCGCGACGGGGCGGGGGCATCACATCGTGACGACCGCGGCAGCGGGCTCGAGCGTGGCGTGGACGGCGGAAGAGGTGCAGGTGGCAGGGTCCAGGCTCCGCCTGCGCACGGGCGGCACGGGCGATCCGCTCCTCCTGCTGCACCACGACATCGGCAGTCCCGAGCGCCTGCCCTTCTACGACGCCCTTGCTCGGCACTTCACGGTGTACCTTCCCGCGCACCCCGGCTACGACGGGTCCGAGCGGCCGGCGTGGATGCGCAGCGTGCGCGACATCGCAGTCGTCTATCAGTGGCTGCTGGCCGACCGGGGCATCGCGAGCCCGGCGCTGCTCGGCCTCGGCTTCGGCGGATGGATCGCGGCGGAGATGGCGTCGATGTCGCCGCGGGCGCTCTCCCGCCTCGTCCTGGTGGGCGCCATGGGCATCCGGCCGGCGCGGGGCGAGATCCTCGACCAGGCGCTCGTGAGCTACCTCGAGTACGTGCGCGCCGGCTACGAGGACCCGGGGGCCTTCACTCGCCTGTACGGGGCCG
>DATKCY010000209.1:0-11365 GCA_035512995.1 Thermohalobaculum sp. | reverse complement strand
CGGCGGCGATCGCGCGGGCGCCGAGGCGGCGCTGGAGGCCGCGATCGAGGCGGGCGGCGCGCCGGCCGGACAGCAGGCGCCGCGGGTGGCGCTGGTCGGCGCCGGCCCGGGCTCGGCCGACCTCATCACGCTCCGCGGCGTCGAGCGGCTGCAGTCGGCGGACATCGTCTTCCACGACCGGCTGGTCGACCCGGGCGTGCTCGAGCTCGCGCGACGCGACGCCGAGCGGGTGGCCGTCGGCAAGGCGCCGGGCGCGCACGCCTGGCCGCAGGAAAGGATCAACCGGGCGATGGTCGCCGCGGCGAGGCGCGGCCTCCGCGTCGTGCGGCTGAAGGGCGGCGACCCGGGGATCTTCGCGCGCGGAACCGAGGAGGCCGACGCGCTCGACGTCGCCGGCATCGGCTGGGAGGTCGTGCCGGGCGTGACTGCGGCCTCGGCCGCCGCCGCAGACACCGGCACCTTCCTGACCGAGCGGGGCGAGATCCGCTCGCTGGTGCTGACGACGGGGCAGACGGCGGACGGCGAGGCCCCCGACTGGGCCGAGCACGCGCGCCGCGGCAGCGCGGTCGCGTTCTACATGGCCGTCAGCGCGGCGCCGCGGATCGCGGCCGAGCTGATCCGGGCCGGAGTGCCGGAGAGCCTTGGCGTCGACATCATCGAGCGGGCGGGCACGCCCGCGATGCGGCACCTGAAGACGACGCTCGGCTGCCTCGCCTACACGGTCGAGGCGGCGGCGGTCGAGAACCCGGCGGTGCTGATGCTCCGCTGGCGCCGGGGCGCGGCGGCGGAGAAGGGGTCAACCGTCGTCCCGTTCGCCGAAAAGGGCCGACCCCACGCGCACCACCGTCGCGCCGAGGCGGACTGCGGTTTCGAAGTCGCCGCTCATCCCCATTGAGAGGCCGGAGAGGCCATTGCGTTCGGCGATCTTCGCGAGCAGCGCGAAGTGCAGCGCCGGCTCCTCGTCCTCCGGCGGGATGCACATGAGGCCGCGGATGTCGAGGCCGAGGCTGCGGCACTCCTCGACCAGCACGTCGGTCTCGTCGGGCGTGGCGCCCGCCTTCTGCTTCTCGTCGCCCGTGTTGACCTGCACGTAGCAGGGCAGCGGCCGGCCGGTTTCGGAAAACGCATCGGCGAGGCGGCGGGCGATCTTCAGGCGGTCGACGCTCTCGATCACGTCGAAGAGGCGCGCGGCGTCGGCGGTCTTGTTCGACTGGAGCGGACCGACGAGGTGCAGGGTCACGTCCGGGTAGTCCTCGCGGAGCGGCCCCCAGCGCTCGGCCGCCTCCTGCACCCGGTTCTCGCCGAAGACGCGGTGCCCGGCGTCGAGCACGGCGCGGACGCGCTCCTCGGGCTGCTTCTTCGAGACGCCGACGAGCGTGACCTCCGCCGGGTCGCGGCCGGCCGCGCGGGCGGCGGCGGCGATCCGGTCCCGGACGTCCTCGAGGCCGCTCACGCGGCGCTCCCGGCCATCGTCTCGGCCTCGGCCAGCACGTCCGGATACCACTGCTGCAGGGTCGGCCGGAACCCCTCGACCAGGCGGGCGACCTGCGCCGGCGTCAGGTCCTCGCGCCAGGCCCCCGCCTTGCCCTTGGCGAAGAAGGCCTTCATGTTCTTCGGGCGCTCGATGAATCCCTTCTTCTCCTCCGCGCTCTTGAGCTTCTCGAACGAGGAGGCGCGGACCGCGCGGCGGAGCCGGCCGTCCTGCACGGGCGCGCGCAAAAAGCCGAGCAGGCCGCGGAAGCTGCGCTCGGGGTCGGCGACCATGTCCTCGTAGCGCATGACGTGGCGCGGCAGTCCCGGCGCCTCGGTCCAGCGGCGGATGTGGTCGTCCCAGCGGCCGACCGTCTCCATGATCCCGCTGCCGATGCCGTTCAGGTGCTTGGCGTCGAGCATCCGGTCGATCGCGGTGTCGAGGTCGGAGTCCATGTGGCGCGCATAGGAGGGGACGACGTCGAACGGGTTGCGCAGGACGTAGATCGCCGCGGCGGTCAGCTCCGGCGGGATGACGTCGATCGGCCCGACGCGCATGATCTGGCAGTGCGTCTTGACGAAGTGCGGGTTCGGCTTCGCCGCCGCGATCAGCCGGAGCGCCTTGACCCGCATCGTGAGCCATTCGTCGAAGTCGGCCGCCTCGAACTTCCGGCCCGCGGCGCGGTCGAAGAAGTCCTGGCGCATGTCGGAAAGCGTGAACTTCCGCAGGTTGTTGATGTCCGGCACCTGCTCTTTCGGCAGGAAGTAGTTCGCGAGGAAGATGCGCGTCCACGTGTTGCCCGACTTCGGGAAGGACGCGATCCAGATGATCCGGTTGAGCGCGTTCATCAGAGGTATCCGTGCTCCTGCATGACGGGTCCGTGCGCCTCGGCGATGCGCCGGGCGAGCTCGGGGCTCAGCTCCCGGCGCCCCCGGCCGCTCTCGCCGCGGGCGAAGAAGCGTTCCGCGCGGGCCGAGCGCTCGATGAAGCCGTGCGCCGCCTCCTGGCGCTGCATTTCCTCGAACGAGGAGAAGCGGATGGCGCGTTCGAGCCGCTCGGCCTCGACCGGCACGCCGACCAGCTCGAGGATGCGCGCGAAGCCGGCGGCCGGGTCGGCCTTGAGGTCCTCGTAGCGGATCACGACGACGGGGAAGCGGCGGGTGCGGGTCCAGCTCTCGACGTGGCGCGACCAGTTGCCGACGAACTGCACGGCGCTGCCGGCCTCGCCGAGCACGATGTGGTCCTCTCGCGCCATCGCCGCGACCGCGTCCTCGGGCGTGCCGCCGTAGTGCCGGGCGTAGGACAGCACCATGTCGTGCGGGTCGCGCAGGATGTAGACGGCGGCGCGGGTGAGCTCCGGCGGCACGAGCTCGACGCCGGCGAGCCGGCCGCGGCGCGCGTGCGTCTTGACGAAGTTCACGTCGGCCCCGTTGGCGGCGATGCCGCGCAGAACCTTCGGCCGAAGCGCCAGCGTCGCCTTGATGTCGGCGGGGTCGAAGCGGCCCCCGGCCGCCCGCCGGTAGGTCTCGGCCACCGAATCGCCGATGCCGAGGCGGTGCACCTGGTTGATCGGCACCGGCGTCTTCGCGTTGAACAGGTAGTTGGCGAGGAGCACCCGCGTCCAGGTGTTCCCGGACTTCGGATAGGAGGCAAGCCAGAGGAGGTTCCTGCGAGCCATGGCGTCGGGCGGGATCCTTCGGTGCGGACGCGCGCCCCTGATAGCAAACGCAGCCGGATCGGCAAATGCCGCCGCCGTGGCGCGGCCTGCATCAGCGGGCCGTCCGCCGCCGGAAGGCGGCGGCGCGAAAGAAAACGGGGGGCCGAAGCCCCCCGTTCCCGTGTAGCCAGAAGAGGTCCGGTGATCAGAAGGCGATCGCCGCGCTGGTGCCGATGAACCAGGCCTCGACCTCGTTGCCGGAGAAGCCCGGACCGAACTCGTCGGACACGTCGTCCTCCTTGAAGTCGATGTGGCCGCCGAACGCGCCGAGCTTCACGCCCTGCGCGACCGTGTAGCTGAGGCCGACGATCCACTGCTGGAGCTCCTCGTCACGGTCGATCACCGGCCAGGCGTCGTTGTCGACGTTCTCGCCGTCGAAGTAGGTGAACGACACGCCCCAGGGGCCGGTCTCGTAGGCGACGCCGGCGTCCCAGGCGCGGCCGTCCATGAAGCCGGCGTCGTTCTGCTCGGCATAGGAGCCGCCGACCGTGAAGCCCGCGTAGCCGAGGTTGGCGCCGACCGCCCAGACCTCCGGATCGTCGTCGAATCTGTCGAAGAAATCGTCGTCGTCGTCGTCGTCGACGGCGTGGCCCTTGCCGAGGTTGGCCAGGCCGTAGCGGCCGGACACCGCCACGTTGAAGTCGCCGAACGAGTTCACGTAGTTCGCGCCGACGTCCCAGATGTCGTGCACGGTGCCGAGGACATCGACGTTGACCTGCTGGTTGCTGTCCTGCTGGGCGTCACGAGCGTAGGAGGCGCCGACCTGGAAGCCGAAGAAGCGCGGCGTGTAGTAGGTGATCCGCTGCGCGTCGTTGTTGCGCATGTTCTCGAGGAAGGTCGTGCCGAGCGTGCCGCGGAAGAGGTCGCTGCCGGTCAGGGCCGCGCTGCCACTGACGCCGGTCGCCGTGCCCGAGATCGGCGCGAAGGCAGTGGTCGAGCCGGAGTTGACGCCGACGACGGTGACGTCGGGCGCGGCGTAGGTCATCTTGTAGCCGGCCGAGTTCTCCGAGCCCAGGTTGACCTCGCCGAACGAGCCCTCGATGAACATGTACGACTCATCGATCTGGTCGCCGGACGTGTTCGCCTCGAGCTGCACGTTCGCGCCGAACTGCAGGCCGTTGTCGAGCGTGATCGAGGGCACGAAGATGATTTCCGCGTCCGACTTCACGTCGACGCCGTTGTAGCCGTTGTCGTCGTCCAGAAGCTTGAGGTCGACGTTCGAGTAGGCGACGAACTGCTCCATGTAGCCGCCGACGTCCACGTCCCACTCATTGGCGGAGGCGGACGTGGCAAAGGCACCGACGAGCGCGATGGCGCTGGTGCTCAGCAGAACTTTCTTCATGGTGTCCCTCTTTCGGTTCCACACGTGGTGTCTTTTGTTTTTCCGGCCGCCCGTGGACAGGCCAGCAAGGCTGATCCGGCCTCACCGGTCATCCTTCTTGCCGAAGGGCCGGTGCCGGTCAATCGGCGCACGGGGGCACCCGTACCTGCGACCCCGGCCACGATGTATTTTCGCAACAAGTGGCAGATGCGACTCACCGGCGCTTCGGCGGCAAAGGCAGCCGGCGCGGCTGGCCCCGCCCGAGGGCTTGTGCTAGAGAGCCGAAAATCTTTTCAGGAGGGGTACATGGCCCTGATCGATCGCGCCGGTGCGCACCTGTTCTCTCGCCTCGGGCTGGCGATGCTGCTCGGCGCCGTCGTCCTGGGCTGCGGCCGCGACCTGGCGGCCGATGACGAGGAGTATGCGGGGCCCCCGACGGGCCCGTCGCGGGAGCGCGGGCTGAACCCGCAGGACGGACGGCTGTTCGGCGACGACCTCAGTCTGAACCGCGTCCTGAGCGGCGAGGCGTTCGGCGGCGGCGAGCGGGGCGACGGGCTGCCGGTCAACCGGTATCTCTGGCAGGCCTCGCTCGACACGCTCGACTTCCTGCCGCTGGTCTCGACCGACCCCTTTACCGGGGTCATCGCAACCGACTGGGCGGGCACGCCCGAGGCGCCGGGAGAGCGGCTGAAGGTGACGGCGTACATGCTGAAGCCCGAGCTCGAGGCCTCGTCGCTGCGCGTCGCGGTCTACCGCCAGGTCTCGGACGGCCAGGGCGGGTGGCAGGCGGCGCCGGTGAGCCCCGAGACGGCGCTGAGGCTCGAGAACGCGATCCTGGCGCGGGCGCGGCAGCTCCGCATTGCCGACGTCGAGGCCGGAGTCGGCTGACGGCTGCGCGGGCGGACGTTGAATTCCGCCCGCCCCCGTGCCAATCAGCGCCGGTCGGGCCCCGGGCCGGGGCCCAATCCCGACTGACGAGGACCTGACCCATGTCGCGCTACAGCGCCCGCGAGGCGGAACCGAAGTGGCAGCGCCTGTGGGACGAGAGGCGCGCCTTCGCCGCGCGGCGCGACGAGAGCCGGCCGAAATACTACGTGCTCGAGATGTTCCCCTACCCGTCGGGGCGTATCCATATGGGGCACGTGCGGAACTACACCATGGGCGACCTCGTCGCCCGCTTCAAGCGCGCGCGCGGGTACAACGTGCTGCACCCGATGGGCTGGGACGCCTTCGGCATGCCGGCCGAGAACGCGGCGATGGAGCGGGGGGTCCATCCGGGGCGCTGGACCTATGAGAACATCGCGGCGATGAAGGGCCAGCTGCGCTCGATGGGGCTGTCGCTCGACTGGAGCCGGGAGTTCGCGACCTGCGATCCCGACTACTATGCGCAGCAGCAGGCGCTGTTCCTGGACTTCCTCGAGGCGGGCTTCGTCTATCGCCGCAACTCGATGGTCAACTGGGATCCGGTCGACCGGACGGTGCTGGCGAACGAGCAGGTGATCGACGGCTGCGGCTGGCGCTCCGGCGCGCCCGTCGAGCGGCGGGAGCTCACGCAGTGGTTCTTCCGCATCTCGGACATGGCCGGGGAGCTGCTGGAGGCGATCGACGGGTTGGAGAGATGGCCCGAGAAGGTGCGGCTGATGCAGGCGAACTGGATCGGCCGGAGCCGCGGCCTGCAGTTCACCTTCGAGACGGTCGGCGCGCCCGAGGGGTTCGGGCGGCTCGAGGTCTACACGACACGGCCCGACACGCTGATGGGCGCGAGCTTCGCCGCGGTCTCGCCGGACCATCCGCTGGCCCGGGCGCTGGAGGCCGAGCGGCCGGAGGTGGCCGCCTTCTGCGCCGAATGCCGGCGCATGGGCACCTCGGAGGAGGCGCTGGAGACGGCTGAGAAGAAGGGGCTCGACACCGGGCTCGAGGTGATCCATCCGCTCGACCCGGAGTGGCGGCTGCCGGTCTGGATCGCGAACTTCGTGCTGATGGACTACGGCACCGGCGCGATCTTCGGGGTGCCGGCGCACGACCAGCGCGACCTGGACTTCGCGCGGAAGTACGGGCTCGAGGTCATCGACTGCTATGTCGCCGGAGGCTCGGACGCGCGGGTCGCGGATGTCGCCTTCGTGCCGCCGAAGACCGAACGGGTGCGCTATGTCGCGCTCCACACCGGCAACGGGGTGATGACGGGCGAGGAGGCGATCGACGCCGCGATCGCCCATGCCGAGCGGGAAGGCTATGGCCGAGGCGTCGCCAAGTTCCGGCTGCGCGACTGGGGGATCAGCCGCCAGCGCTACTGGGGCTGCCCGATCCCGGTCGTGCACTGCGGGGCGTGCGGCGTCGTGCCCGTCGCCAAGGCCGACCTGCCGGTGAAGCTGCCCGAGGACGTCGATTTCTCGGCGCCCGGCAACCCGCTCGACCGGCATGCCGGCTGGTCGCGCACGACCTGCCCGCGCTGCGGGGCCGAGGCCCGGCGCGAGACCGACACGATGGACACCTTCGTCGATTCGTCCTGGTACTACGCCCGCTTCACGGCGCCGGACGCGAGGACGCCGACGCGCGTGGCGGACGCCGATTACTGGATGAACGTCGACCAGTACATCGGCGGCGTTGAGCACGCGATCCTTCACCTGCTCTACTCCCGCTTCTTCGCGCGCGCGATGCACCGGACCGGCCACCTGCCCGCGAAGTCGGAGGAGCCGTTCGACGCGCTGTTCACGCAGGGGATGGTCTGCCACGAGACCTATCGCGCGCCGGACGGCGCCTGGATCGCGCCCGAGCACGTGGTGAAGGGCGAGGACGGCGCCGTCCGCCACGCCGAGACCGGGGTCGAGCTGGCCGTCGGACCCTCGGTCAAGATGTCGAAGTCGAAGCGCAACACGATCGACCCCGAGGCGATCATCGCCGAATACGGCGCCGACACCGCCCGCTGGTTCATGCTGTCCGACAGCCCGCCCGAGCGCGACGTCGAGTGGACGACCGCCGGCGTCGAGGGTGCCTGGCGGCACCTGCAGCGCGTCTGGCGGCTGGCGGGCGAGGCCGAGATCGCGCCGGCAGGGACGGAGCCGGAGGACGGGGAGGCGGCGCTGGCGCTCCGCCGCGCGACCCACGCCGCGATCGAGGGAGTGACCACGGACATTGAGGCCTTCGGCTTCAACAAGGCGGTGGCGCGGCTCTACGAGTTCACGAACGCCATCGCGAAGGCGGGCGGGGCCGGCATCGGGGGCGCGCGGCGGGAGGCGTTCGAGGTGCTGGCGCGGCTGATGGCGCCGATGGTCCCGCATTTCGCCGAGGAGCTGTGGGCGCGGCTCGGCCACCGCACGCCGCTCGTCGACTTGGCCTGGCCCGAGGCGGACCGCGCCCTGCTGGCGCGCGAGCGGATCGTGCTGCCCGTGCAGGTCAACGGCAAGAAGCGGGGCGAGATCGAGGTCGAGCCCGGCTCGGACGCTGCCGCGGTCGAGGCGCTGGCGCTGGAGAGTCCGGACGTGGCGCGGCACCTGGGCGACCGGCCGCCGAAGCGGGTGATCGTGGTGCCGGGACGGATCGTCAATGTCGTGGTCTGACCGGCGGACGGTGCTGCGCGCCGGTGCGCTGGCCGCGGCCTTCGGGCTCGGCGGCTGCTTCCGCCCGATGCTGGCCGAGGATGCACCCGCACGCAGGCTCCGCGGGCTCGTCGCGCTGCCCGAGCTCGACAGCCGTTTCGGCTACTTCCTGAGGCAGGGTCTGGAGGAGCGGCTGGGGGCTCCGGAGGCGCCGCGCTGGCGGCTCGAGATCGATGCCACGCTGAACGAGGACGACCTGGCGATCACCCCCGACAGCGCGATCACCCGCAAGAGCCTGACGGCGCGGGCCGACTACCGGCTGCTGCCGCTCGCGGGCGGGGCGCCCGTGCTGGAGGACTCGGTCGTCAGCCAGTCGGGCTACAACGCGACCGGATCGCTCTACGCGACCCGGGCCGTCGCCCGCGACACCGAGGAGCGGCTGGCGCGGGATCTGGGCCTGCGGATCGCGCGCCAGGTCCTGGCGGCGGCCGACCGGCTGGAGCGCTCTTGAAGCTCTCCGGGCGCGAGGCCCGGCGCTTCTGCGCTGCGCCGGACATGGCGCTCGTCGGCGCGCTGCTGCATGGGCCGGACGACGGGCTGATCGCGCTCTGCCGCGGCGAGCTGGTCGCGACGGTGACGGAGGGGGACGACCTGCGCCTGACGCGGCTCGAGGGGGACGCGGCCCGGCGGGATCCGGCGGCGATCGACGAGGCGCTGCGTGCCCGGGGCTTCTTCCCCGGCCGGCGGTCGGTCGTGATCGCGGACGCGAAGGACACGCTGGCGAAGCCGCTCCATGCGATCCTGGACGGTGTCACTGCGGAGGAGGCGTTTCTCGTGGTCGAGGGCGGCAGCCTCGGCGCTCGATCGCCGCTCCGCCGGCTGTTCGAGGGCGACCGGCGGCTGGCGGCGCTCGGCCTCTATCCGCAGGCGCCGGGTGCCGGGGAGCTGCGCGAGGGGCTGGAGGCGGCGGGCATGGCGCAGGGGCTGGACGACGACGCGATGGCCGAGCTGACGGCGGCGGCGGCAGAGCTCGACGCGGGCGCTGTTCAGCAACTCATTGAAAAGATTGCTATTTTCTCTCTGGACGCGGAGCGGGCGCTGTCTGCCGGGGAAATGCGGGCACTGCTGCCGCAGGCGAGAGATGCCGATCTCGACCGGCTGCTCGAAGCGGTTGCGGGCGGCGCGGTGGCTGAGGTCGGGCCGCTGATCGGGCGACTCTCGGCAGGGGGCGTCGCGCCGGTCCGGATCATGATCGCGATCGGCGGGCACTTCCGCCGCCTGCTGACGGTCGCAAGTGCCGGGGGTGGCGCGGAGCAGGCGCTGGGGCGCCTCCGGCCGCCGGTCTTCGGGACGCGGCGCGACGCGATGATGCGCCAGGTGCGCCGCTGGGGCGCTCCGCGGCTGGAGCGGGCGGTGCGGATGATCTTCGAGGCTGATCGAACGCTCCGCTCGCCCGGGGACCGGCCCGATCAGGCGATCGTCGAGCGAACGTTGATCCGGCTCGCACTTATGGTCTGACGCTACTCCGCGAGCTTCTGGCAGAGCCGGTCGAGGTCGTCGAGCGAGCGGTAGCGGATGCGAACCTCGCCCGAGCCGTCGGGGCCGCCATGCGCGATCTCGACCTTCATGCCGATGGCGGCGGAGAGGTCGCCCTCGAGCACCCGCGTGTCGGCGTCCTTCTCGGGCGTCCGCGCCGGGCGGCCGGACGCCGGAGGCCGGGGCACCCGGCGGGCGAGCTCCTCGACCTGCCGAACCGAGAGGCCCCTGAGCACCGCCTGCTCGGCAAGCGCCACCGGATCGGCCGCGTTGATCAGCGCCCGCGCATGCCCCGAGGTCAGCTTGCCCTGCCTCACCATCCGCTGCACCTGGTCCGGCAGCGACAGGAGCCGCATCAGGTTCGCGACGTGCGGCCGGCTCTTTCCGACGATGCGCGCCAGCTCCTCCTGCGTGTGCGAGAACTTCTCGATCAACTGGGAGTAGCCGAGGGCCTCCTCGATCGGGTTCAGATCGGCCCGCTGCACGTTCTCGATCAGCGCCACCTCGAGCACGGTGCGGTCGTCGAGCTCGCGCACCACCGCCGGGATCTCGTGGAGCTGCGCCCGCTGTGCGGCGCGCCACCGCCGCTCGCCGGCGACGAGCTGATACGTGCCGGGGTTCAGGGGGTCGGGCCTGACGACGACGGGCTGGATGACGCCGCGCTCGCGGATCGAGCTCGCGAGCTCCTCGAGCTCGGCCTCGGCGAAGTCGCGCCGTGGCTGATCCGGATTGGGCCGGAGCTTGTCGAGCGGGATCCGCGTCTCCGCAGGGGTGGCTGCGGGGCGCTGGACGTCGGTCGGCCCGGCGTCCTCGGGCTCGCCGCCGTCGGTTGCCACCGGCGCCTCGATGTCCCCGAGAAGCGCGGAGAGGCCCCTGCCGAGATTCCGCCGTTCCGGCCGCTTGGTCATCGGCTCCCCCTTCAGGCCGCGAGGCGCGCCGCCGCCCGGCGCACGAGTTCCCCGGCGAGCGCGCGATAGGCGCGGCTGCCGGAGCAGTTCGGGTCGTAGATCAGGGCCGGCATCGCGTGGCTCGGCGCCTCGGAGAGCCGGACATTGCGCGGGATGACCGTGTCGAACACGTGCTCGCCGAGGGTCGCCCGCACGTCCTGCTCGACCTGGAAGCTCAGATTGTTCCGGCGGTCGTACATGGTGAGCACGATGCCCTCGATCCTGAGCGACCGGTTGATCCTCTGCTGCACGTGCTTGATCGTCCCGAGGAGCTGCGACAGGCCCTCGAGCGCGAAGAATTCGCACTGGAGCGGGACCAGGACCGAATGCGCGGCAGCCATCGCGTTCACCGTCAGGAGGCTGAGGGAGGGCGGGCAATCGATCAGGATGTACTCGAAATCGCCGATCGCGGCCTGACTGCGCGGATCGCGGATCGCCTTGGCCAACCGTTCCGCGCGCGCCGGGTCATCGACCATCTCGATGTCGGCGCCCGACAGATCGCGCGTGCCCGGCGCGAGCTGAAGGTTCTCGATCTCGGTCGGCTGAATCGCCTCGTGCAGGGCCCGCTCCCCCGAGATGACTTCGTAGGTGCCGACTTCCCGCCGGTCCGGGAGAACGCCGAGGCCCGTGGAGGCGTTGCCCTGCGGGTCCAGGTCGACGACGAGGGTCGGATGCCCGTCCTGCGCGAGCGCGGTGGCCAGATTGATCGCCGTGGTCGTCTTTCCGACCCCGCCCTTCTGGTTCGCGATCGCGACGATGCGAGGCCGTCCCCCCGCCGGACTTCCGGCAGCCATCAGCGAGATTCCACTCCGAAAATCTTGACGATCGCTCCCCCTC
>DATKCY010000208.1:0-9435 GCA_035512995.1 Thermohalobaculum sp. | reverse complement strand
CTCGGGCGCGATCTCGAAGACGATCAACATGCCGAACACGGCGAGCGTCGAGGACGTGAGCGCGGCCTACCGGCTCTCCTGGCAGCTCGGCATCAAGGCGAACGCCATCTACCGCGACGGCTCCAAGCTCAGCCAGCCGCTCTCGGCCTCCCTGATCGACGAGGACGACGCCGAGGAGATCGCCGAGGCGGCCCCGGCCGAGCGCGCCGGGATCGTCGCCGAGAAGATCGTCGAGAAGATCATCGTGCGCGAGGTCCGCTCGCGCCGCGACAAGCTGCCCGACCGCAGGCGGGGCTACACCCAGAAGGCGATGGTCGGCGGCCACAAGGTCTATCTGCGCACCGGCGAGTACGAGAGCGGCTCGCTCGGCGAGATCTTCATCGACATGCACAAGGAGGGCGCCGCCTTCCGCGCGATGATGAACAACTTCGCGATCGCCGTCTCGGTCGGCCTGCAGTACGGCGTGCCGCTGGAAGAATTCGTCGACGCCTTCACCTTCACGCGGTTCGAGCCGGCCGGCCTCGTGCAGGGCAACGACTCGATCAAGAACGCGACCTCGATCCTCGACTACGTGTTCCGCGAGCTCGCGGTCAGCTATCTCGACCGCGACGACCTGGCGCACGTCGAGCCCGGCGGCGAGCGCTGGGACTCGCTCGGCGGCGGTGTGGACGAGGGCCGCAGGGCCGTGGCCGAGACCGACGAGGAGGTCGCGGACGGGGCCATCCAGGTCATCAAGCAGCTTTCGAGCCAGGGCTACCTGCGCCGGCGCCTGCCGAGCGGCCTGGTGGTCCTGAACGGCGGAGGCGGCGTGTCGTCGAGTGCCATGGGGGGCGCTCCGGCAACCGTGGCGGCGGCGGTCGGGGAGGTGGGGACCTCGGCCGTCGCTGCACTCGGCGGGGGCGACGTGATCGCCTCGGCCGCCCGGGTCGCCGCCGGCCGCCGGGCCGAGGCGCGGATGAAGGGCTACGAGGGCGATTCCTGCGGCGACTGCGGGAACTTCACGCTGGTGCGCAACGGCACCTGCATGAAGTGCGACACCTGCGGCGCCACGTCGGGCTGCAGTTAGGGCGAGGGGGGCTCCGGAGGCGGACGGGTGGGGGCACGAGCGCCCGCCTCCGGAGAACGGAACATCGGAATCAGGTCGCAGGCAAAAACAACCATCGAGCAGCATAGACAAACGCGATCCTGAATAATGAACTGGGGGCTAAGCCCCCCATTTTTTTGAGAGACAATGCGAACTCCGGCTGTAATGTACTTCTGTGATGAGGCTAGCCAGAGAGGCGAGGCCTATCTTTGCCTTGGCGGCCTTGCGCTGGAACTCGATCACGCAATAGAAATGGAGGAGAAAATCCTCAGCATCAGAAGCGAGTGCGGCGTTGTGGGCGAGGTGAAATGGTCGAAGGCCAAATCTCGACGTGATAGTCCGCAGCGACGGTATGCCGCGTTCTTACGCGAGGCCTGCGAGCGGAGGCAGGCCCATCTCCACTTGCTGTTCGCACCCATGGAGCGCTACCGGCACGCACTTTCAGGGCCGATCGACACTGTAAGTAAGCTTTTCTATCAGCTCATTCTGCACCGCGCGATCCGCTATTACGGTTGTAACAGCCGAATTCATGTCCGGCCGGACAACGGCGAATGTACTGAAGGCCTCTCGAGATTTCTCTGCCCTCTAAACAAGGCGGGGGACGAAACCTACGGTGCGCGAAACGCTCTGGCGAAGATTGAACCGAGTTGCTCGGCTACTTCTGCGTCACGACACTTTCTGCAGCTCCTAGATGTGTCTATGGGCGCACTAACCGCTATCCGCAATGAACGCTTCAGTGGCCAAAACTTTCCCAGCTTTAAGGCCGAGTTGGCCACAGAAATATGGGAAATGTGGGGGAGACCTGACCTGAGTCGAAACACCCCCATCGGCGAGAGTGCATTCAATATCTGGAATATTCGTCCAGGTTGGTCCGGCTAATATCCGTTCGGGCCATTTCACGTAGAGCGCCTTGACGCCGACCCGCAGGCGGACAGTTGCCTGGCAGACGGGGCCCGCCCCTCAGCCGCGCCCCTCCAGCGTGTCCGACAGCGTGTCGAGGAAGCGGCCGACCGCGTCGGGGTCGTCGAGCATCCAGTCGGCCGCCGTCTCCCGCTCCGGCGCGCCGACCAGGATGCCGATGCCGCGGCCCGCGAGCGCGCGGAAGGCGTCCTCGTCGGTCGTGTCGTCGCCGAGATAGAGCGGCACGACCTCCGGCCGGTCGAGGTCGAGCGCGTCGATCAGCCAGAGGACCGCGCGGCCCTTGTCCCAGTCGAAGCGCGGGCGGAGTTCGATCACCTTCTTGCCGTCGGTGCGGCGGAGCTCCGGCACCCTGTCGAGCACGGCCGCGACGACCTCGTCGACCGCGGGCACGCGGTCCGCCGCGACCTGCCGGTAGTGCACGGCGACCGCGAAGCGCTTCGGCTCGACCAGCGCGCCGTCGATGCCCTGGAGCCCGGCCTCCAGCCGCTCCGCCGCGCGCTCGACCGCTGCCGAGAACGTCGCGCCCTCCTCGTGCTCGATCCTGAGGCCCCCCGGCCCCGAGATGTCGAAGCCATGGCTGCCGGCATAGGCGAGGTCGTCGAGTCCGACCAGCCGCGCGACGTCCTCGCGGTCGCGGCCCGAGACGACGGCGACGGGGCAGAGCCCGGCGAGACGGCGGACCGAGGCGCGCATCGCGTCGGACAGCACGGCGAGGTCGGGGCGCTCGACGATCGGCGTCAAGGTGCCGTCGTAGTCGAGGAAGACCGCCGGGCGCCGGCCCCCGAGCAGCCGGGCCACCTCCTCCGGCGTCTCGGGGATGGGTGGCGGCGCGGTGCCGCCCGGTCCGTCGCTTTCGCCTGCCATGTCCGCCTCCGCCCGGCTCCGATGCCACGAGATAGAATTGCCACGCGGGCCGGGGTCAAGGGCCGCGGCTTCCCGGCCGTTGTTGATCGCCCGTCGGGCGGGCCGGTAAGCTCGGGCACAACCGCCGCGGTCGCCAAGGGGGCGCGCCTTGAAGCTGATCGTCCAGATCCCCTGCTACAACGAGGAGCAGACGCTGCCCGCGACGGTCGCGGACATCCCCCGGCGGATCGAGGGGGTGGACACGGTCGAGGTGCTGATCGTCGACGACGGATCGACCGACGGGACCGTCGAGGCCGCCCGCCGCGCCGGTGTCGACCACATCGTGCAGCACACCGGCAACCGCGGCCTCGCGCGCAGCTTCGCGACCGGGCTCGCCGCCTGCCTGAAGCAGGGCGCCGACATCATCGTCAACACCGACGGCGACAACCAGTACGCGGGCGCCTCGATCCCCGACCTCGTGCGCCCGATCGTCGAGGGCCGCGCCGACGTCGTGGTCGGCGACCGGCGGACCGACCGGATCCCGCATTTCTCGCGGATGAAGAAGTGGCTGCAGCGCTCGGGCAGCTTGCTCGTGCGCTATCTCTCGGGCCTCGCCATCCCGGACGCGGTGTCGGGCTTCCGGGCCTACAGCCGCGACGCCGCGCTCCGGCTCAACGTGCTGTCGGACTTCAGCTACACGGTCGAGTCGCTGATCCAGGCGGGGCGGATGGGGCTGGCCGTCACCTCCGTGCCGGTCGAGACGAACCCCAAGACGCGCGAGTCGCGGCTGTTCCGCAGCCTGCCCGGCTTCCTCTGGAAGCAGCTCCTGACGATGTTCAGGAGCTACACGATGTACCGCTCGCTCCGTGTCTTCGCGACGCTCGGCCTCGTGCTCCTCATGATCGGCCTCGTGCCGGTGGTGCGCTTCCTGATCTACTTCCTGCTCGGCCAGGGCGAGGGCAAGGTGCAGTCGCTGATCCTCGGCGCGACCTTCATCACGCTCGGCTACGTGACCTTCGTCTCGGCGCTCCTGGCCGATGCCATCGCCATGAACCGCCGCCTGCTCGAGACGACGATCGAGACGGTGCGCCGGCTCGATCTCCGCGAAGCCGGGGACGGGCCCGGCCGGGACGCGGCCGCCGGACCCGGCGAGCGGCGGGAGACGCGGCCCCCCTCCCCCGCCGCGGTCGAATAGGCGCCGGGCCCATGACGTCTCCTCCGGATGAGCCGGACGGCGCATCGTATGGCAGGCGGACCGGCCGGCGAGCCGCGACAGGCCGCCTCCCCGACGCCCGGGAGCCCGTGTCAGGCCTTGCCCTTCCAGGGCACGAGCCGGCGCTCGATCTCGCGCATCAGCATGTCGAACATGTAGGCGATGAGCCCGATCACGATGATGCCCATGACGACGATGTCGGTCACCAGGAACTCGGAGGCCGTCATGATCATGGCGCCGAGCCCCTCCTGGGTCGCGACCAGCTCGGCCGCGACCAGCGTCGTCCAGCCGAAGCCGATGCCGATCCGGAGGCCGGTCAGGATCTCGGGCAGCGCACCCTTCAGGATGACGTGCCAGAGCACCTGCGCGCGCGTCGCGCCCATCGAGTAGGCCGCGTGGATCTGCTCGATCGCGACCGAGCGGACCCCTGCGCGCGCGTTCAGCACGATCGGCGCGAACATCGCGAGGAACAGCAGCACGAGCTTCTGCGTCTCGTCGATGCCGAACCAGATGACCGTGAGCGGCAGGTAGCCGAGCGGCGGCAGCGGCCGGTAGAACTCGATCGGCGGATCGAAGATGCCGCGCATGAAGCGGTTGACCGCCATCGCGATGCCGACCGGGATGCCGATGGCCGTCGCCAGGAAGAACGCGATGAAGATGCGCTTCAGGCTCGCCCAGGTGTGCTCCCAGAGCGTGTGGCCCTGGTAGCCGTCGAAGCCGACCGCGATGAACTTGGCCCAGACCGCCAGCGGGGACGGCAGGAACATCGGCTGGATCAGCGGGGCCTCGCCCATCGTCAGCAGGAACCAGAGGACGAAGAGCGTGATGCTGCTGACCACCGCGATCGCGGTCGAATTGCCGGTGCCCGGGGCGCCGTAGCTGTCGCCGGGGCTGGCCGCCCCGGCCGAGAACTTCTCCGCCAGGAATGCGACCGGCGGCCAGGTCTTGGCGCCGCGCCGTCCCGGCACCTGCGTCTCAGCCATGGTGGACCTCCTCGTCTCCGCGCTCGTCGGCGTGGATGATCGACAGGATCTTCTCGCGCATCTCGATGAAGTCGGGGTCCGACTTGACCTTGCGCGCGTCGCGGCACTCGAAGAAGCGGCGGCAGAATTCGAGCTCGTACTCGTGCGTGATCCGTCCCGGCCGCGGCGACATGACGACCAGCCGCGTCGCCATGAACAGCGCCTCCTCGACCCCGTGGGTGATGAAGAAGATCGCCTTGTTGGTCTCGCGCCAGACGTCGAGGATCAGCTCCTGCATGGTCTCGCGGGTCAGCGCATCGAGCGCGCCGAGCGGCTCGTCCATCAAGAGCGCCTTCGGGTCGCTGGTCAGCGCGCGGGCGAGCCCGACGCGCTGCTGCATGCCGCCCGACAGCTCGTAGATGTACTTGTCCTCGAAGCCCTGCAGCCCGACGAGGTCGAGGTTCTTGCGCGCGATCTCGCGCCGTTTCTCCTTTGGCACGCCCTGGAGCTTCAGCCCCAGCGTCACGTTCTGCAGCACCCTGAGCCACGGCATCAGCGCGTGCTTCTGGAACACGACGCCGCGGTCGGCGCCGGGGCCGGTGACGGGCCTGCCGCCCAGCGTCACGGTGCCCTCGCTCGGGCTGATGAAGCCCGCGAGCAGGTTCAGGAACGTGGTCTTGCCGCAGCCCGACGCGCCGAGCGCCACGACGAAGTCGCCCGGGTTGATGGTCAGCGACACGTTCTCGAGCGCATGCACGCCCTCGCCGCTCCGCGTCGGATAGACGACGGTGACGTTCTCGGCCTTGAGCTCGTCGCTGCCGCCGGTGGTCTTCTGCCCTCCGGCCGCCCTCGCGGCTGCATCCTCGGTCAGAGTGTCCGCCATTCTGGCCTCCTTCAGCCGATGCCGGACGGGCGCCGGAGAGCCCGGCGCCCGCCGCCCTGTCTCAGCAGCCGTCCATCGCGTCCTCGACGTACTCGGCCGTCACGACGTCGGCGTAGCTCGGCAGGAGCGCCTCGATCTGCTTCTGCTCCAGCAGGAACTCGGACGTCGCGCGCAGCGCGGCGGCCGCGCCGGTATCCTCGCCGCCGCCGAGCCACGTGTCGGACGCCTGCTCCTCCATCGTCGGGAAGTCGTAGAGCTCGAGCACGCTCGACACCTGGCTTGCCTCGCCGCCGGCGAGATCGACGATCTTCTGCGCGTTCTCGCTGTCGGGCCCGAAGTCCTCGGGATTGTCGCGATAGGCCGCGTCGGCGTCGGCCAGGATGCTCACGAACTGGCACATGAACTCGGCGTTGTTGTCGGCGAACTCGGTCGTGACGATCATGCCGTCGAAGGTCGCCTTGCCGAGTTCGGCCAGCTCGCCCGAGGTGATCAGCACCTCGCCCGACTCCTTGATGCGCCCGAGCGCCGGGTCCCAGACGAAGGCGCCGTCGATGTCGCCGCGGTCCCAGGCCGCCGCGATCGCGTTCGGCTGCATGTTCAGGAGCTCGACCTCGGCGGGGTCGATGCCCCAGTGCTCGAGCGCGAACAGCATGTGGAAGTGCGTGGTCGACACGAACGGCACGGCGATCTTCTTGCCCTTGAGGTCCTCCGGCTCCTCGATGCCCGCGTCCTCGTGCACGACCAGCGCCTCGGCGTCGGCGATGTTCTCGACGATCCAGAACAGCTCGATCGGCAGCTCGCGGCTGACGCCGGCGGCGATCGGGCTCGAGCCCGCCATCGCGATGTCGACGTCGCCCGAGGCCATCGCGGTGATGACCTTCGAGCCGGAGTCGAACTTCCTCCAGTCGATCTCGCGCCCGGTCGCCTCCTCGAACGTGCCGTCCGCGATCGCGACCTTCCACGGGTTCATGACGATCTGGTAGCCGACGGTGACCGGGTCGTCCTGCGCCTGGGCCACGCCGACGGTGAGGCCGACGAGCGTGCCCGCTCCCAGAAGCGTCTTTCCGATAGACCTCATTATGTTCTCCTCCTCTGTTGGTGCGGCAACGCTAGCGCCGTTTTTCGGGCGACGATAGCCCGGAGCGGACGTGGCTGCCGGCCAGACGGGAGGACGGGATGGGCGCGAATACCGGTTGAAGCCCCCCGGTGTACAACCGGGATCGAAAAGTCCAGTGTGACCTCCAACGACAACTGAACAGGCCGCACGGGGAGGAAAGCATGAGCGACTCCGAAGCGATCCCGGCACCCGAGGGGCGCGCCGGCATCATCGACACCGAATACGAGATCGGCCAGGACAACATCGAGACCTCGTTCGGTCCGTTCGGCCTCGACATCCACAACCCGGTGTTCCTGGTCTCCGGCCTCACGATCGTCGTCTTCGTGATGATCACGCTTGCGCTCGGCGAAACGGCGGGCGACTGGTTCAACGCGCTGCGCGGCTGGCTGACCGCGACCCTCGACTGGTTCTTCCTGCTGGCGGGCAACATCTTCGTCATCTTCTGCCTGGCCCTGATCTTCACGCCCTATGGCAGCGTGCGCCTGGGCGGCGTCGACGCCACGCCGGACTACAATTATCTCGGCTGGTTCTCGATGCTGTTCGCGGCGGGCATGGGCATCGGCCTGATGTTCTACGGGGTCGCCGAGCCGCTCTCGCACTTCCAGTCGTCGCTCGGCGGCACGGCGGTCGAGAACGGGGTCCGAACCGACTGGGCGCCGCTCGGCGCCGCGGCCGACAACACCGAGCAGGCGATCAGGCTCGGCATGGCGGCGACCATCTACCACTGGGGCCTGCACCCGTGGGCGGTCTACGCGCTCGTCGCGCTGGCGCTCGCGCTCTTCAGCTACAACAAGGGCCTGCCGCTGACGATCCGCTCGGCCTTCTATCCGATCTTCGGCGAGAGGATCTGGGGCTGGCCCGGGCACGTCATCGACATCGTGGCCGTCTTCGCGACGCTCTTCGGCCTCGCGACCTCGCTCGGCATCGGCGCCGAGCAGGCGGCATCGGGGCTCACCTACCTGTTCGGCACCGGCGATGCGGACGCGGGCACCCGCGCGTTCCTCGGCATCCCCTACGGCACCACCGAGGAGAGCGGGGTCACGAACTCGAACCTGCTGCTGGTCCTGCTGATCGTCGGCATCACGCTCGTCGCGCTCGTCTCGGTCTATCGCGGGCTCGACGGCGGCGTGAAGCGGCTCTCCGAGATCAACATGGGGCTGGCGACGCTGCTGCTCCTGTTCGTGATCCTGGTCGGCCCGACGCTGATGATCGTCACCGGGTTCTTCGAGTACCTCTGGGCCTACGCGGCGTACGCGCCCGCGCTCTCGATGCCCTTCGGGCGCGAGGACGCGAACTTCAGCCAGGGCTGGACCTCGTTCTACTGGGCCTGGTGGATCTCGTGGTCGCCGTTCGTCGGCATGTTCATCGCCCGCGTCAGCCGCGGGCGCACGGTGCGCGAGTTCATCGTCTGCGTGCTCCTGATCCCGAGCCTCGTCTGCGTGCTCTGGATGACCGCCTTCGGCGGAACGGCGATCAGCCAGGTCGTGACCGGCACCGGCACCGGCGTCGCCGACGCAGCCCTCGAGCTCAAGCTGTTCGAGATGCTGGCGCCCCTGCCGCTCAGCACGATCACGTCGTTCATCGGCATCGTGCTCGTGGTCGTGTTCTTCGTCACCTCGTCCGACTCGGGCAGCCTGGTGATCGACACGATCACCGCCGGCGGCAAGGTCAACGCGCCGATGTCGCAGCGCATGTTCTGGTGCACCTTCGAGGGGCTGGTCGCGATCGCGCTCCTGCTCGGTGGCGGCCTGGGCGCGCTGCAGGCGATGGCGGTCTCGACCGGCTTCCCGTTCGCCGTGATCCTGCTGCTCGCCTGCTGGGCGATCTGGCGCGGGCTCGCGACCGAGCCGCGCCGCTGACGCCCAAACACCCGAAGCCGAAGCGAGAGGGCGAGGAACGATGTTCAGGAAGATCATGGTGCCCGTTGACCTGGGGCATCTCGACCGGCTGCAGAACGCGCTCGACACGGCGGGCAAGCTGTCCGGGCTCTACGACGCGCCCGTGACCTATATCGCGGTCACGACCGAGACGCCGAGCGAGCACGCGCGCACGCCCGACGAGTTCCAGAAGAAGCTCGAGGCCTTCGCCGCCGACCAGGCGGGCACGCACGGCATCGCCGAGGCAGACGCGCGGAGCTATGCGAGCCACGATCCCTCGGCCGATCTGGACGACGCGCTGATGAACGCCGTCTCCGAGACGGGCGCGGACCTCGTCATCATCGGCTCGCACAAGCCCGGCTTCGCCGAGCACATCTTCGCCTCGCACGCGGGCCACATGGCGACACACGCGCCGGTCTCGGTCATGGTCGTGCGCTGACGGGCACCCCTGCCCGGGATTGCCGCTCTGACCTGGCCGGCTTAACCCTCGCCGGCCCCGCCGCACGCGCCCCCCTCTCCCTTGGGAGAGGGGGCG
>DATKCY010000207.1:0-15710 GCA_035512995.1 Thermohalobaculum sp. | reverse complement strand
ATCCCGTCCACCGATTCGACGGAAACCGTGACGCTCTGGCTAGACGAGTCGGTCGCGCCGTCGTCGTCGGTCACGGTCAGCGTCACCGTGTAGGTGCCGCCCGCCGCGTAGGTGTGGCTGACGATATCGCCGCTGCCGTTTCCGTCGCCGAAGTCCCAAGCGTAGCTAGCGATGTTTCCGTCGGAATCGGACGAGCCGGACCCGTCGAAACTGCAGGTGAGATCCGTGCAGCTGAAGGTAAAGCTCGCCGTCGGCGCCGCGTTCGTGCCGCCACCGCCACCGCCGCCGCCAGCGACCAGCACAGGCGCGAAAAGCGTCGCGTTCGATACATCGAGCAGCGGCTCCTTGATCTTGTCGCCGGAGTCGTCGGTCCAGTTGAAGTTGCCGGCGTTGATGACCTGGCCATAAAGGTCGTGCACGTCGGTGGCGTTGCCCGGATTGTTTGCGCTCGCCAGCAGCGCCAGCGCGCCGGCGGCGTGCGGCGAGGCCATCGAGGTGCCGCTGATCGTGCCGTACTCGCCCTTCTCGATCGGATAGGTCGAGAGGATGCAGACGCCGGGCGCCGCGATCTGGACTGCGCTGCCCCAGTTGCTGAAGTCGGCCAGCGTGTCGTCCTGATCGCTCCGGCAGGTGGGTGAGCCAAGACCACCCGGCTCGCCGTCGAAGTCCGCGAGCGCCGAGACGGTGAGCACGTTGTCGAACGCGGCCGGGCTGTATTTGCTCGCGTCGTCGTCGCTGTTGCCGGCGGCGACCGCGAAGGCCACGCCCTTGTTCACCGCGCCCTGGATCGCGTCGTACCCGGCCTGGCTGAACCCCGAGCCGCCGAGGCTCATGTTGGCGACCTCGATGGTGTCTGCGTTGGCGGCGACCCAATCGATTCCGGCAATGATCCACGACCAGTAGCCCGACCCGTTCTTGTCGAGCACCTTCACGGCCCAGATCCTGGCGCCGGGCGCGACGCCGACCACGCCGGTCCCGTCGTCGATTGCCGCGACGGTGCCCGCGACGTGCGTGCCGTGGTAGTGATCATCATCACCGCCGGAACTGCACTTCGCGTTGAAAGGCCCGCCGCCGCTGCAGTTGACGCCGCCGACCACGTTCAGATCGGGGTGCTCGAAATCGACCCCGGTGTCGATCACGGCCACGTCGACGTCGACGCGGTAATCGTCGGTTCCGTCGATGTCGAGGTTGGCATTCGTGTCGGCGAAGATGCGCTCAATCCCGGTCGGGATCGTCTGCGCATAGATGCTGACCGGCTTGTCCTCCTCGATGTAGGCCACGCGCGGGTCGCGGGCGATGCCGGCCGCCGCCGCGCGCGGCATGACGATCGAGAAGCCCTGCAGCGCCGTCTCGTAGATGAAACCGACCTGGCCGCCGGCCTGGATGGCGATGTCGTTCGCCACGTCCTCCGGCAGAATCGGCACGTCCTCGTTCAGCACGACGACGTAGCGGTCCTGCGGCGGCCCCTGCTGGGCCAGCGCGGCGGAGGGCAGAGCGCACGCGAGCAGGCTGACGGCGGCCCCTCCGACGAGGGCGCGGGCGGCGAGGCGAGCGGTCGAGGCGCGGCTGGAGACGGCGCGGCGGAAACGGTCGATCATGTTTTCCCCGATCGGACAATTGTGCTGCCTGCCCGGGCGGTTGCAGAAAACTCTTCACAGATTTCCACGAGCAAGCGTCGAAACTCTTTTCTACCCTACTACAATTGCGCCGGCTTGTCATCGGAGTTCGAATCCATCCTTCGTGCCCTTTAATAGAACGCGACCACCGCGCACGCATTGCTCTTGCGAATTCCGCCCTTGCGTCCATAAGCACCAAATCCGCCGCCCATGGACCTTGATTGAGACTAGATCGTGTGGCCGGTTCCAGATACAGTGGCACCCAAGCGCCCGCGCTGAAAGACGGGCGCGGCGGCGCCGGCGCCGATGCCGGGTTTCCTGAGCCGCCGCCGGAGGGGGCAGGCGTATGCAGACGACACGGACACGCGGCGCGCAGTCGCTCCTCGGGCCGCTTCTCGCGGCGGGCCTGGCGCTGGCGCTCGTCGCCTGCGAGAGCGCCGAGGACAGTCTGATGCCGCCGACGCCCCGCATCCCGAAGCCGATCACCGGCGGGCCGGGGTTCGACAGCGCACGCGTCTCGGGCGCGCTCGAGGCGGGCGGCGGGCAGATGGTCACGCCCGCGGGCCAGGACGACGCGCTGACCCGCGACGTGATCTTCAGCGGCCCTCCCCTGCCGCCGGTCACCGGCTCCGCCGGCGTGCTGCCGCCCACCGGCGGCCGCGGCGTCAGCCTGAACTTCGCCAATGCGAGCGTCGTCGACGTCGTCGACGCCATCGTCGCGGAATCGCTCGGCCTGAACTACGTGATCGACCCCACGGTGACGGGCCAGGTCACGATGCGCACGACCGAGCCGATCCCGCAGAGCGCGCTGCTGAGCGTGCTCGAGAACATCCTCGCCGTGAACAACGCCGCGATGATCGTCGGCGCGGATACCATCACCGTCGTCCCGGCCGAGGCGGCGGGGCGCCTCTCGGGCGTCGCGGGCGGCATCCGGCGCGACCAAACGCGGGGCTCGGCGCTCTACATCATCCCGCTCGAGCACGCCTCGGCCGAGTCGGTCCGCAACGTCGCGCAGTCCGTGCTCAGCCCCGGCCGCGAGATCCTGGTCGAGCCCGAGCTCAACTACCTGATGTTCAGCGGCACGAGCCGCGAGGCGCAGGCGGTGCAGGACCTTGTCGACGTGCTCGACGTCAACCAGCTGGCCGGGCGCAGCTTCGGGCTGTTCCCGCTCGAGGCCTCGGGGCCGGAGAACGTGGTCGACGAGCTCGAGGCGATCTTCGGCATCCAAAGCGAGGACGGCGCGATCGAGTTCCTGCCGATCACGCGCATGAACGCGATCCTCGCGATCGCCCGCGACACCTCGTATCTGCGCCAGGCGCAGACCTGGGTGCACCAGCTCGACCGCGGCCAGGGCGCGACCGGCAGCGGCGCCAAGGTCTACGTCTACCACGTCCGCAACGGCCGGGCGACCGAGCTCGCCGAGATGCTGCGCGCGATGTTCACGGGGATCGAGCCGCGGCGCGAGGCGGAGGCGCCGGGTGTCGCCCCCACGCTCGAGCCCGTGAGCCTCAGCCGCGTCGTCGCCCCGGTCGAGCAGGAGCTTGCCCCCGGAACCGTCCCGCTCGAGGAGCCGCGCCCGGCCGCCGACATCGTGGCGGCGCCGGCGCTCTCCGGTCCCGGCCCCGACGCCGCGCCGCCCGACCTCGGGGCCGATACCGGCATACCCCGCTTCATCGCCGACACGCGCAACAACGCCGTCGTGATCGTCGCCACGCCGCAGCAGTACGACCTGATCGAGGCGACCCTCGAGCGGCTCGACATCGTGCCGCTCCAGGTGCTGATCGAAGTCACAATCGCGGAGGTCAGCCTCGACAACAGCCTGCGCTACGGCCTGCAGTGGTTCTTCGAGAACGGCGACTTCAGCACCAGCCTGACGAACTTCTCGACCGGCATCCCGAGGGCCGTCTTCCCCGGCTTCAACGCCGTCTTCGACGACGGCTCGGCGCGCGCGGTGCTCAGCGCGCTGGCCGAGGTGACCGACGTCAAGGTCATCTCGTCGCCGCAGCTCATGGTGCTCGACAACCAGGTGGCGCGGCTGCACATCGGCGACCAGGTGCCGGTCGCGACGCAGTCCGCCGTCTCGGTCACCGATCCCGACGCACCGATCGTCAACAACATCCAGCTCGTCGACACGGGCGTGATCCTCGAGGTCACGCCGCGGGTCAACGCCTCGGGGCTCGTGACCCTCGAGGTGCTGCAGGACGTTTCGGACGCGGTCGAGACGGTCACGTCGACGATCGACTCGCCGACGATCCAGCAGCGCACGATCCAGACGACGGTTGCAGTCGCCAGCGGCTCGACCGTCGCCCTCGGCGGCCTGATCCGCGACCGCGCCGAGGACGGCGAGAGCGGCATTCCGGGGCTCAAGGACGTGCCCGTGGTCGGCAACCTGTTCAAGACGACCCGGCGCAACGCGCGGCGCACCGAGCTCCTGATCCTGATCACGCCGCACGTGATCCGCGATACGGTCGAGGCCGAGCTCGTCGCGCGCGAGTTGCAGGACCGGCTGACGGGCCTCCGCGAGCTGCGACCGGCCGACTACTGAGGCGCCGCGCCGACCGCCACCGGCTCCGGGAAGAGCGTCGAGCGGCCGGAGCGCCAGGCGCGCAGGTCGATGCCGCCTTCGGGGCCGGCGCCGGGCGCAACGATCGCGATGCGGACGGCGCGGGCGCCGCTCTCCGTCACGGCCTCGGCGCGGATGCGCCAGATGCTCGCGCGTCCGGCGACAGTGCCTGCACGAAGGACGCGCGGCGTCGCGTCGAGCGCCACGGTAAAGGGCGGGGGCAAGGGCGCGGCGGAGGCAGCTTCGGCGCGCTCCGTCGCGTCTGCCGCCGGCTCGACGAGGCGGATCGATCCGGCGCGCGCGGATTGCACCGTCAGCTCCCCGGCCGCGCGCCGGTAGAGCGCGGGCACCATGCCGATCACGCCCAGGAGCTCGTCCTCGTGCTCGAGCGGCGCGTTCTTCGGTCCGGGCAGGCCGCGCGCCAGGTAGTCCGGCTGCTCCGCCCCCTCCGGGGTCAGCAGGTCGTCGGCGTCGACGAAGTCGACGATGGCCGCGGCCAGCCGATCGGCCTCGTCCCGGTCGGCTCCGGCCCCGGTCAGCACCGGCACCAGCTCGGCCACCGAGGCACGGTTCACGTCAAGCCGCGCCTGCTCGGACGTGACCTCGACCCGCACCTCCGCCTGTCCCAGCCGCCAGGCGGTGACCCCGCCGTCGGCCGCGATCGCGCTGTCGGCGCCGTTCACCAGGGCGAAGGCCGCGACGCGCGCGGCGCTGTCGGCCGCAAGCTCCGCTTCCGCCATGGTCCGGTGGTTCAGCGCGAGGTCGATGTCGCTCCGCCCGAGGCTCGCGGCCGCCCCCGCGAGCGCGCCGAGCGCCACTCCGACCCAGAGCACGCCGAGGAGCGCCAGCCCCCGCTCCTTCCGCCGCTGGTCAGGCATCGGCGCCCCCTGTCGGCGGCGGCGAAACCGCCGCCTACTTCGAGACGGTCAGCGACGTCTCGTGGTTCTGCGAGGCGTCGTAGTCCGGCGAGGCGACGGAGGTGACCGTGAAGGTCGCGGTCCCCTCCTTCTTCGGGATGCCGCCGAACGACACCTGGCACTGACCCCCGCTCGTCGTGCATGAGCCACTGCCGGACGCACCGCCGGACCACGAGCCGCCGACGGCCACGCCCGAGACAGGCCCGTGCGACGCGTCGTGCAGGGCGATCGTCACTTCAGCGGTCCACGTCTTGCCGTCGTTCACGCCGTTGCCGCTGAGGTCCACGTGCACCGCGTCGCCCGCCGGTGCGGTCACGGTGACCGGCTGGCTCGCGCTGTCCGTGGCGGTGTCGTCGTCGGTTACCACGAGCGTGACGGTGTAGGTGCCCCCGGCCACGTAGGTGTGGGTCGGGGCGGCCGAGGAAGAGGACCCTCCATCGCCGAAGCTCCAGGCGTAGCTTACGATCGTCCCGTCGGCGTCGGAAGAGCCGGAGCCGTCGAAGCTGCACGAGAGGTCGGTGCAGGAGACGGTAAACGCGGCCGTTGGCGGCGCGTTCGGCGGCTCGACGGCCGTCACGTCCTGCTCGGCAGCGGCGCTGGGATCGCCGTCATCGTCGGTGGCCACCAGCGTGACGGTGTAGGTGCCCCCGGCCGCGTAGGTGTGGCTCGGATTCTGCGCCGTCGAGGTGTTTTCGTCGCCGAAGTTCCACGACCAGCCGACGACCGTGCCGTCGGCGTCGGTCGAGGTATCGGTGAAGCTGCAGGTAAGCTCGCTGCAGCTTGGCGTGAACGACGCGGTCGGCGGCGCGTTCGGTGCCGGCGGATCGGTCGCCGCGACGTCCTGCTGGGCGCTGTGGCTGTCGTTATCGTCGTCGGTGACGGTCAGCGTGACGGTGTAGACGTCTGCAGAGGCGTAGCTGTGGCTCGGGTTCTGCTCGGTCGAAGTGTTTCCGTCGCCGAAGTCCCACAACCAGCTCACTATCGTGCCGTCGGGATCGGTGGACGTATCGGTAAAGCTGCAGGCGAGGTCGGTGCAGGCGGACGTGAACATCGCCTCCGGCGGCGCGTTGCCGGTGTTGCCCCCGACCGCCTGGACCGCCAGGTCGGCCTGCACGAAGCCCCAGCCCGTGTCGAAGTCGAAGCCGTCGTCCGGATCCTCCTCGGGCACGAGCGCGCTGTTGCCGTCGAAGCGCCAGAGGTCCGGCACCATGTTGAGGGCTGTCGACGTGAGCGCCGTCCGGATCTGCGCTGGCGTGAGCGTCGGATCGGCCTGCAGCATGAGCGCGGCGACCGCCGCGGCGTGGGGCGCGCCGGCCGAGGTGCCGAAGAAGTTCGGGTTCCCGTCGCCGTCCGAGTCGCGGCTGAAGAAGGTCGTGTTGGTGCCGTCTGGACCCACGATCTCCGGCTTCTTGAAGCGCGCCTTGCCGTAGGGATCGGCGATGGGGGAGCCGTCCGTCTCGAAGAAGATCGGCGTGCCCCCGGCGGCGGAGAACCACTCGAGCTGCGCGGTCAGGACGGATTTGTTGTTCTCGTCGAAGACCTCGCCGCACGCGTCGGACGCCGAGAACGGCGCCTTGGTCGGATCGCACCAGGGGGGGGTCGACTTCCAGTAGGCCGCGCCGACGGCGATGGCGCCGGCCGCGTTTGCGTGGCCGAACAGCGAGGGCGAATATGTGGGATGCTCCCAGCTGATGTTATGGTCGAACATCATGAACTTGAAGAGCCCGGGCTCGACCCCCGACTTGAGCGAGACCAGGAGCTGGAAGTCCCCGGGGTCGGGCACGCAGCCGATCCCGTAGATCAGCGTGATGAGGAAGTCGCACCCGTCGCCGAGGCCGAACTGCAGGAGTTCGATCGGCAGCCCGTTGCCACCCTGGTTGATGTCGTTGATGTCGGAACTGCTGGCATAGACGTTCTGCACGGCCAGGTCGGCGATGCCGATGTCGAGGTCGCTCTGGGCTCCACCCCAGGGCTGGTCCCACTGCAGCACGATCGTCCGGACGACGAGACCGGTGCCGTAGTTCGGTATTTTGAGGCGCAGATAGTTGTTGCTGTCGAACTTGTGCAGGAAGCCGCGGTCCTCGGCCACCGACGTGCCCTGGTTGACGAGCCACTTCTCGGAGCTCTTGACGAAGGGCTCCTCGTAGCTGATCCGCGCGAAGTTGCCGGCCGCCGAGAAGTAGGCGACGCCATCCGCCACGACTTTGTCGACCGCCTGGGCGATCACGTCGTCCTGGAACATCGCCTCGCTGAAGTAGATGATGTCGTCGACGATCACGCCCGCGCCCGCGGCCGCGAGCTCCTCGATGCCCTGGGCGAAGCCGGCCTTGCCGCCGACAAAGGCGGTGTGGAAGGCGAGGTCGGCGCCAGGGGCCACGTCGTGGATCAGCTCCATCATGCCGCGCCCCTCGTCGGAGCAGGGGTTGGAGCAGTCGGCCGTGTCGTCGAGGACGGTGATGCCTGCCGGCAGCTCGGTGCTGGGCGTGCCGGCGTAGCCGCCCTGCTGGTCGAAGCTGTCGGACAGGACGCCGACGGTCACGCCCGCGCCGGTCAGGCCGCTCGCCTGGACGACATCGGCGTACATGGCCTCGTCGCCCTCGCCGATCAGGCCGTCGCCCATGGCGTTCGTCAGCGGGATCCGCGCCGCCGTGATCGCGCGCAGGTTGTCGAGCTCGATCACCCGGGAGATCTGGCCGACCGGCAGCGAGCCGGAGATCGTGTTGCCGTAGAGGACGGCGTCCATCATGCCCATTCGGCGCAGGTCGCGGAGCAGCGCATGCGGGTCGTCGACCGCCACGACGTCGACGGTCAGCCGGCCGCGCACGTGCTGGAGCGTCGGGTTGCCCGGCTCGAAGGTGCCCGGCTCTCCCTGCTCCATGTGCCGCCGGAACTGGGCCACGACCGAGCGCACCGCGCCGTCCGCCTTCGCCCACGGACCGACGGGCCTTTCACCGGCGGCGGGGCCGGATGTGAGATCCGTGGTCTCGGCGGCCGAAGCCGGTGGAGCCACGCCGAGGGAGAGAATGCAGACGGCGGCGGCATGTCCGAGGCACCTGGCAAACGACATGGCTTGAAATCCCCCTCTCGCGCACTCGTCCAATGAAAATTCCTGGGCGAGACTTGGTAGAAAATGATGCCGGGATTTCGTTGTCCCGTCAATGCGTGGAGCCGTGAACCTCCCGCTGTGTCTGAAGTGCCAGGCGAGACGTGGCGAGCGCCTCTCAGAGAAGAAGAGGAACCCCTTGTTCGGATGGGCTGATCCTGTCCGGCGCGGTGCTGTGGGCGCGTGGGACCATGCTCAGCCGCCGAGAGGCATTCGGCCCGATCAGAAAGCTTGACTTCCGCATTACGCAGCGGCCTCCCGCGCTGCCTCGACGGCCGCCTTGACCGCATCGTCCATCAGGTCGAACGGCTCGATCCCGAGCTCGCGGCGGACCAGCGCGTTGGCCTCGTCCTCGCCGGTGCCGTGGATCGTGAAGAAGACCGGGATGTCGGGGTCCAGCGCCTGCCAGGCCTTGACCACGCCCTCGGCCATCACGTCGGTGCGCGCGAAGGCGCCGCAGAAATTCACCAGCAGGCTGCGGATGTTCGGGTTCTCGAGCAGGATCGACAGCGCCGTCTCGGCCTTCGTGTAGGCTTCGCCGCCGATCTCGAGAAAATTCGACGGCTCGCCGCCGTAGTGCGTGATCGCGTCCATCGTGGTCATGGTCAGCCCCGCGCCGTTCGCGAGCACGCCGACCGAGCCGCCGAGCTCGATGTATTTGAGCCCCGCCGCGGCGGCCTTGGCCTCGAGGCCCGTCTGCTTCTCGGGCGCGGCCTTTGCGGCCAGCTCCGGCCGGCGGGGCGCGGCGGCGTCGTCCATGGTGAACTTGCAGTCGAGCGCCACGGCGCGGCCGTCCTCGGTCAGCACCAGCGGGTTGACCTCGAGGAGCTCGGCGTCGGTGTCGCGCCAGACGGCGTAGAGGCGGACGAGGGCGTCGGCGACCGTCTTTTCGGCGTCGCCGAGGCCGGTGCCGTCGAGCATCCTGCGGGCGGCGGCGGCGTCGATGCCCTGCGTGATGTCGACAGGCAGCCGGCGCATCGCGTCCGGATCCTTCTCGGCCGCCTCCTCGACGTCCATGCCGCCGAGCGTCGAGAACAGCACCATCGGGCCCTTCGACGCCGGGTCGGTCAGCACGGCCGCGTAGAGCTCGCGCGCGAACGGCACCTGCGCCTCGACCAGCACGCGGTCGATCCGCCAGCCGTCGATCTCCATGCCGAGAATGTCCTCGGCGGCCGCCCGCGCCTCGCCGGCGTCGGCCGCGAGCCTGATGCCGCCGGCCTTGCCGCGCTTGCCGGTCGGGGCCTGGGCCTTGACCACGCAGGGGCCGATGGCCTCGGCCGCCTCCGCGGCTTCGTCCGGCGTCTCCGCCAGCCGACCCTCGGGCACGGCGATGCCGGCCTCGGCCAGCAGCGGCTTTGCGGCGTGCTCCTCGAAGTTCATCGTCTTTCCTCCTGCTCTCAGCCTCGCCCTCTCCCCCGGCCCCTCTCCCGCCGGGAGAGGGGGGCGCCGGGCCGCGCCGCCGGGGCTCCCCCCTCCGCTTGCGCGGGGGGTCGGGGGGGAGGCAGGCGCCTCACTTGCCGTGCTTTGCCCAGTAGGCGCCGAACAGGTCCTCCTCGGACGGCTTGTCCTCGGGGATGGTGGTCACGAGGTGGGTGATGTTGATGAAGTGCCGGTAGTTCAGGTTCTCCGAGATCGTGTTGCCGGCCCAGGTGCCGCCGCCCATCGACAGCGTGAAGGGCAGCGTGTTCTCGAAGCTGCCGCCGTTGCCGAAGGTGTGCGCCTGGTTGACGAGCACCCGCACGACGTCGGTGTCGGCCGCGAGCTCGCGCGCCCGGTCCATCTCGGCCGTGTGAATGCCGACCGAGTGGCCCTTGCCGGTGACCTCGAGGATCTGCCGGCAGATGTCCTTGGCGTCCGCGAAATCGCGGGCGCGGTAGACGGTCAGCACGAGCGACAGCTTCTCGTCGGCGAAGCTCGACTTGCCGCCGACCGTATCCTCCTCGACCAAGAAGAATTTCCGGGAGCGCGCCTGCGGGTCGAGCCCCATGACCTCGGCGGTCACGTCGGCGTCCTTGGCGATGACCTTGCGGTTGAGCGCGCCGCCCTGCCAGAGCGTCGACGCGACCTTCGCCTTCTCTTCGCCCGAGCAGCGCCAGCCCCCTGCCCGCTCGAGCGCCGCGATCGCGTCCTCGTACACGCTGTCGAGGATCACGATCGCGTTCTCCGACGAGCACGAGGTCGCGTTGTCGAAGATCTTCGACGCCGCGATTTTCTGCGCCGCGTCGTCGAGATCGGCGCTGTGGTCGATGACCACCGGCACGTTGCCGGCGCCGACGCCGATCGCGACCGTGCCCGACTGCATCGCGCGCTTCACGTTGTTCTGGCTGCCGGTGACGACGGCGAGGTCGCACTGCTCCATCAGCGCACTTGTCAGCTCCTTCGAGACCGGCGACGGCAGGATCTGCACCAGGTCTTCCGGATGCCCGCATTTCCTCAGCTCGGCGCGCATCAGCTCGACCGTCTTCGCGGTCGTCTCGGCACCCGCGGGCGAGGGCGCGATGATGACGGCGTTGCCGCCCTTCAGCGCCATCATCGCCTTGTTGACCGGGGTCGCGTTCGGGTTGGTCGAGGGGCAGACGGCGCCGACGACCCCGACCGGCTTGCCGTACCTGACCATGCCGCGCTCGGACTCCTCGGAGATCACGCCGACGGTCCTCGCGCGCATCAGGTCGCGCAGCGTCCCGAAGGTCTTGCGCGTGTTCTTGACGACCTTCGACTCGACATTGCCGAGGCCCGTCGCCTCGACCGCCTGCTCGGCCAGCATGCGCGCGTGCTCGGGCTTGTAGATCGACCAGGCGAGCGCGGTCACCGCCTCGTCGACGCGCGCCTGGTCGCGGTTCTCGTACGCCTCCATCGCCGCGCGGGCGCGGGCGACGAGGTCGGCCACCACGTCGGCCGGGCTGGCGGTTTCATGAACCTTCGCGGGCTCTGCCATCGTTCTCTCCTCTCGTGTGGGGACCGGCGCCGGGCGCTCAGTCCATCAATGCCTTCTGGGGCGCGGTGCCGCGGATCTCGCCTATGATGCTGGTCACGATCGCGAACATGCCGAGGATCAGCAGGACCGCGCAGATCGGGCGCTGGAAGAAAGCCAGGAAACTGTAGTCCATGAGCTGCATCGACTTGGCGAACGCGGCCTCGCCGATCTCGCCCAGGATCAGGCCGAGCACGATGCCGGCCGCCGAATAGCCGGTCGTGCGCAGGAAGTAGCCGATGATGCCGGCCAGGAACATGACCCAGACGTCGACGATCAGGTTCCTGAGCGCATAGGCGCCGATGGTCGCGAGCAGCAGGATGCCGGGCGCGAGCCAGCGGAACGGCACGCGCAGGATGTGGACGACCGTCTTCGTCTGCAGCCAGCCGAGGAAGATGATCGCGAGATTGGCCCAGAACATCGCCGCGAAGGTGACCCAGACGAGGTCGCCCGAGTTGATGAAGATCAGCGGCCCGGGCTCCATGCCGTGAATCTGGAATATGCCCATGATCATCGCGGTCAGCGCGCCGCCGGGCAGGCCGAGCGCGAGCAGCGGGATCATCGCGGCCCCGGTCGCGGCGTTGTTCGCGGTCTCGGAGGCGACCACGCCCTCGAGCTCGCCCTTGCCGAAGTTCCGCCGGTTCTTCGACCAGCGCTGCGCCTGGCTGTAGCTGAGGAAGGCCGCGAGCGTCGCGCCGATGCCCGGCAGGACGCCCGAGAAGAAGCCGATCAGGACCGAGCGCAGCATCGTCCAGCGAACGCGCCAGAACTCGGCCGCGGAGGGAAACTCGAGCGACGCCTTCGGCCGCTCGCGCGTGCCCTTCGCGATCGACATCGCCTGGGCGATGACCTCGGAGACCGCGAAGAAGCCGAGGATCATCGGGATGAAGTGGATGCCGGCGGAGAGATAGTAGCTGTCCCACGAGAGCCCCAGCACCGAGCCCTCGTTGAAGCGCGGGATGCCGCCGACCGGGTCGGTGCCGATCGTCGCGATCATCAGCCCGGTGAAGACGCTGAGCCAGCCCTTCCAGAGGCTCGCGGCGCCGATCGAGGCCGAGACGGCGAGCCCGAAGAAGATCAGCGCGAAGATCTCCGGCGGCCCGAAGGCGCGGATCGCCCACGAGGCGACGATCCCCGTCGCCGTCATCATCAGAATCGCCGAGCAGACGCCGCCGAAGGCCGAGCAGGTGACGGCGGCGCCGATCGCC
This sequence comes from Thermohalobaculum sp., assembly GCA_035512995.1. Taxonomy (GTDB): domain Bacteria; phylum Pseudomonadota; class Alphaproteobacteria; order Rhodobacterales; family Rhodobacteraceae; genus Thermohalobaculum. Next base: position 3,332 of record DATKCY010000207.1, on the reverse strand, counting down.
TTGCCCGCCTGCCCGTTGACGGTCATCGGATAGCCGTCGAAGCAGGTCGGCGCGTTCTCCGGCGCGCCGGGGATGTTGAACAGGATCGCCGTGATCGCGCCCCCGAAGACACCGGCGCAGTAGATGACCGAGAACAGCATCACCGCGTCGGTCGGATCCATCGTGATCGTGAACGGCAGCAGCACGGCGCCGAGGGTCAGCATGTTGACGCCCGGAATGGCGCCGAACAGCATGCCGCCGATCAGCCCGAAGGCGAAGATCATGATCGAGTGCGGGTCGCTGAAGAGGGTCGCGGTGCCGGTGAGGAAGTTCTCCACGTCAGCCCCCCCACCGCGCAGTCGCGATGATCCAGTTGTTGGCCTCGTAGAAGCCGTCGAGCTGGCCTGTCGGCAGCCCGACATAGAAGAAACGGGTGAAGATCAGCAGCACCAGCGCGTAGACGACGAAGGTCACGCCGATCAGCGCGCGCAGCGAGCGCACCTCGAGGATCAGCAGCAGCGCCAGGACGAAGAAGGGCGTCGAGACGTAGAAGCCGACGTAAGGGATCGTCCAGAGCCAGACGATCGGCAGCGAGAGGATGCCGAGGCGCTGCGCCCAGGTCCAGGCCGACACGTCCTCGGCGATGGCCTCGGCGACGGGGCTGGGCGTCGTGTCGCGGAACAGGCGGTAGAGCATCTGCCCGGTCGCGCCCAGGCCCACGCAGATCGCCAGGGTCCGGGGCCAGCCGGTGGCGCCGAAGCGGTAGGTGGCGATCTCCTGGTCGAACCGGCCGGTCTGGGCGTAGAAGAAGAAGGCGACGGCGAGCCAGATCGCCCATTCGACCAACGCGCCGGTCGGCCGCGGACGGCGCCCGCCGGCGGCGGCGCTGCCGTCCGGCACCGGCTCGCGCGGCGAGGCCGGGGAGCCGTCTGGGCTCGAGGAATGGTCGGATCGCGCCATCGCGTCACAGGCTCCTCAGGCTCGGCGGGCCGCAGGCGCCGCGTGCGCCTTCAAAGGCGTTCGCCGGGCGGCGCGCTCGGAGGCGCCGCCCGCAGAGGGCGTCAGCGGGTCTCGATGCCCATTTCCTCGTACTTGGTCTGGTAGTTCTCGATCGCGGTGTTGATCAGCTGCTTCGCGCCCTCGGTGTCGCGATAGCTGTCGATCAGGTCCATGTACTTCGACTTGTTGAACTTCTGGAAGCTCTCGCTGTCGAAGGCGGCCTTGCAGGCGTCCTGCAGGTAGCTGACGACCGGCTCGGGCGTTCCCGCCTTGACGTAGAAGCCGCGGAAGCGGGTCAACGGCTCGAAGTCGGCGCCGGCCTCGCGGTGGGTCGGCACGTCGGCGAAGGTCTCCGGCCGCTCGTTGTAGAGCGTCAGGATCGGCACCATCTGGTCGGCCTCGATGAAGTTGCGCACGTCGCCCGGCTGCTCGAAGAGGGCATCGACGTGGCCGCCGATCAGCGCGCCGTAGCGCTCGGCCGGCTTGTCGAAGGCGATCTGCTTGGTCTCGATGTCGAACGCGTCCTCGATCTGGCTCATCGTCACCAGCTCCATCGCGCCCTGGGTGCCGAGGTTCGCGATCGTCGCCTGGCCCGGGTTCTCCTTGGCGTACTCGACGAAGCTCTCCCAGTCGCTGAAGCGGTCGTCGTCGGGCCGGACGTAGATCTGGTTGAAGGTGATCTGCGCCATGCAGATCGGGATCCAGTCCTCGGCCGGGTTCTCGTCGATGTCGCCCTTGACGTAGGAGGTGACGGCGTCGTCGATCGACTCGAGGATCGTGTAGCCGTCGGCGCGCGCCAGCATGAAGTCGGGGATCGCCGCCGTGCCGCCGCCGCCCGGCTTGTTCACGACCTGGATCGTGAGGCCCGCCACGTTCTCCATCGCGGCCGCCATCGCGCGCGAAAGCTGGTCCGAGCCGCCGCCGGCGCCGTAGGGCACGATCATCGTCAGCGGCCGCTCGCCGAAGCCCTCAGGCTTCTCGACCTCCTGCGCGCCCGCGGCGAGCGGCGCCGCCGCGACCGCCGCGACGGCGAGCGAGGCCGCGATGCGGTCGAAGAATGGGATCGTCATGTCCGTCCTCCCGTGTCTCGCCCGTTCACGATTCGACGGGCTTCCTCGATCGCAATCCTAGCATGGAAAACACCTTGCGCACGGCGACCAGCCGCGATTCCGCCTGGGCGGGCGGGCCGCCCTACATGCGCTTGCCGCGCCCCCGGTCGGGCCTTAGGCTCTGCGGCGATAGCGCCCCACCGGCAAAAGGGGCGATCTCCCGAAATCGGGACCAACAGGAGACCATCATGACACGCATCAGCTTTTCCGCGGGCCTCGCCGCAGCCGTCCTGGCGGCAGGCCTCGCGCACGCGCAGGATTCCGAGCTCGTCGTCTTCGACTGGGCCGGCTACGAGGACCCGGAGTTTTTCAAGGCCTATACCGAGGAGCACGGCCAGGGGCCGACCTTCTCGTTCTTCGGCGACGAGGAGGAGGCGTTCCAGAAGCTCCGCGCCGGGTTCCAGGCCGACGCCGCCCATCCGTGCTCGCAGTCGGTGCCGAAGTGGCGCGAGGCGGGGCTGCTCGAGCCGATCGACACCTCGAAGATCGAGCGCTGGGACGACCTGATGGAAGGCTTCCGCACCATGGAGGGCTTCTCCGAGGACGGCGAGCAGTTCGTCGTGCCGGTCGACTGGGGCGCGACCGCGCTGACCTACCGCACCGACATCCTGACGGAGGAGCAGGCGAACACGCTCCAGACCTTCGTCGACCCCGAGTTCGAGGGCCGCACCTCGATCGGCGACAATGTCGACGACGCCTATGCGCTCGCCTTCCTCGCGACCGGGGTCACGGACTGGACGCAGGCGACCGACGAGCAGTTCCAGGCCGCGACCGACTGGCTGCGCGAGGCGCACAAGAACGTCCGCACCTACTGGCAGGACGGGGCGACGCTGGCCCAGCTGATGAGCTCGGGCGAAGTGCCGGTCGCCTGGGCCTGGAACGAGACCGCGGCGACGATGCAGGCCGAGGGCTCGCCGGTCGAGATGAACCGCGACACCGAGGAGGGCTACTCGACCTGGGTCTGCGGCTACGTCAAGCTCGCGGGCGGCGAGGGCTCGGACGAGAAGTTCTACGACTTCATCAACGCCTGGCTCGAGCCCGAGACGGCGGACTACATCGTCAACGCCTGGGGCTACGGCCACTCGAACGCCGCGGCGATGGCCGAGATCGACCAGGAGGTGCTCGAGGCGAGCGGCTTCGCGAACGTCGAGGAGTACACCGAGCAGACGCTCTGGCAGGCCCCGATGGGCGCGGACATGCGCGAGAAGGCGATCGCCGAGTTCGAGAAGATCAAGGCGGGGTTCT